>NZ_JBVAXR010000052.1:0-24670 GCF_055419445.1 Mycobacterium sp. IDUB_19
CTCGAAATTCGCCCCGATCGTCTCGTCCAGCAGGGGAGTATCGACGGGCCCCGCGTCGTAGGACTCGACGGCGCCGTCGATGTTCTCTGCACCCGAGTTGATCATGTCTTTCCTGCGGTCGACGACATCAATGTAGCCGTCGCGATCCTGCTGGACCAGATCGCCGGAATGAAACCAGCCGCCACGAAAGGCCTCGAGATTCCTACAGGCCCGCGCGGTCGGCGAGCAGCGCGCGGTGGCGGGCGCTGCTGCCGAAGAGCGCCTCGCTGCTCTTGGCCCGGCGGAAGTACATGTGCAGATCGTGTTCCCAGGTGAATGCGATGCCGCCATGGACTTGGATGGCCGTGCCGGCGCACAACACATAGGTATCCGCGGCCTGAGCCTTGACCAATGGAGCCGCGATCTGCAGCTCCATTCCGCTAGCGGCACTCATCGCAGCGAACATCACCGCGGCGCGAGTCGCATCGATCTCGATCAGCATCTCGGCGCACGCATGCTTGATCGCCTGGAACGATCCGATGGGACGATCGAATTGCTCTCGACTGCAGGCATATTCGACTGCAAGCTCGAGACACGTCTCAGCGCCGCCGAGCATCTCGGCAGCCAGCAGCACGCGCGCCACGTCCAGTACCCGATGGACGTCGTCCGGGGCGCCCGCCGACAATGCATCGGCGGGGGCCTGCGCCAGCTGCAGCTTCGCGACGGGGCGGGTGATGTCGAATGAGGGCAGCGGCACAACCGTGACGCCAGGAGCGTCGGCGGCCACCACGTGCAGGCTCACCGCGGTGTCGTCGACCAGGGCCGGGACGACAAAAAGATCGGCGATGCGGCCGTGCAATACAGCGGTGCACTCGCCGGTGAGCACGACGCCGTCGCCGTGCCGCTGCGCCCGTACCGTTGCCGCGGACGCATCCGCCGCCTGGTAACCGGTGGCGGCAAACGCGCCGATCTGCTCGCCGGAAAGGAGGCGGGGCAGCAGGCTCTTGCGCTGCTCGTCATCGCCCAGCCGAAGAATCGCTTCGATCGCAAACGTCGTCGCGGCCAACGGAACAGGAGACAGCGTTCGGCCCAGTTCGCCGAACGCAATCGCGGTCTCGACGAGAGTGGCGCCTACTCCGCCGTACTCCGACGGTGTGTGCAGCGCGGCCAGCTCCATCTCGCCGCATAGCCGCTGCCAGAGTCGGCTGTCGTGGCCGTCAGTTGCGGCGACTTCTCTGATGCGCGCACCACCGGCGTGGTCGCGAAGGAAGCCGCGCAGCGACGCGCAGAAGTCGTCTTGTTCGGTGCTGTAACTGAAGTCCATCGCGTGTTTCAGCCCTGCCTGGCTTCCCGACGTGGTTCCTTGGGGAGCCCGAGTAGTTGCTCACCGATCAGATTGCGTTGGATTTGCGAACTGCCGGCGTAGATCGTGGCTGCCCGGGAGTAGAGCAGCTCATCCATCCAGCAAGCGGGGGAGTTCGGCGTGCCCGCTTCCGGGACCAGGCGCGCCCCGCCGTTCCCGGGCCCCAGCGGGCCAAGCGCATCCAGTTCCAAGATTTCGGCGGCGAGATCGGTGTAGCGCCGAAAGTATTCGCTCCAAATGACTTTGGTGATCGCGGCCTCGGCGCCTGGCAGTTGCCCATGCAGCGACAAGGTGAGGCCACGGTAGCCCCGGTACCGCATGATCTGTATCCGGGAGAAGCACCACGCCAACCCCGCTCGGATATGCGGGTCTGTGTTCATTCCGCGTTCGCGTGCGAGTTCGCACAGCCGCTCGAAGTCACGGCCGAAATCGATTGCGGCGGTCGTGAGTTGCGAACTGCGTTCGAACCCGAGCGCCGTCATCGCGGTCGGCCATCCGTTTCCCACCCCGCCCACGACGTTGGCGGATCCGGTGCGGGCATCGGTGAAAAAAACCTCACTGAACGACGAGTGCCCGGCCGCGTTGACAATCGGGCGGACCTCGATGCCGGGTTGTTCGATCGGTACCAGCAAGAAGGACAGCCCCTTGTGCTTGGGCACATCGGCATTCGTGCGCGCCAGAATAAAGATCCAGTTGGCGGTGAGACCGGCCGACGTCCAGATCTTCTGCCCGTTGATCACCCACTCATCGCTGTCGAGTGCAGCCCTGGTTCGCACCGATGCCAGATCCGACCCGGCCTCGGGCTCCGAGAATCCCTGGCACCAACGATCTTCACCGTCAAGGATGCGTGGCAGAAAATGCTTCTTCTGCGCCTCCGAGCCCAGCGCGATCAGCGTATTACCCAATAAATCGATCCCCAGCAGGTCGTTTTCGGCTCGCTCGGGCGCCCCGGCTCGGGCGAACTCTTCAGCCAGCACCACCTGTTCGATCGGGGAGAGCCCGCCCCCGCCGTATTCCGTCGGCCAGGACACGGCAACCAGACCACTGGCCGAAAGAGCCCGACGCCACCGCAACTCGAACGCTTCCCGCTCGGCCGGCGACAATGCGCCGGGTCCCGCCCAGCCGGCCGGAAGGTGTTCAGCCAGGAATGCGCGAATCCGATACCGGAATGCTTCCGCTTCGGGCGGGTAACTGACGTCCATCGATGGCGTCCGGGCTCACGGGCGCTGTTTGGTCGCGGGCAGGATCTCCGGCGCGGCACGCCAGTCGTCGAGTCCGTACTCGACCGTTCCGTAGGACAGCTTCCCGCCGGTGACTTCACCCCAGTGGGCGTGATTGAGCTGGTGAATCTTGAAGCAGCCGTCGAGAGCCGTGGTGAAGCCCATGGCATCGACGGTTTGGTTCACCGATTCCTTGATGAGCAACGCAGCCACGGTGGGGAGCTTGGCGATTCGACGAGCAAATTCGATTGTGCTGGAGCTTAATTCGCTTGATGCAAACACCTTGCTGACCATGCCCAGCGAGTGCGCTTCGTCGGCGCCGATGCAGTCACCGGTAAGCAGCAACTCCTTTGCTTTGCGCGGGCCGAACTCCCACGGATGGCCGAAATACTCGACCCCGCACATGCCGAGCCGGGTGCCTACGACGTCGGCGAACACGGCATCCTCACTTGCGACGATCAGGTCGCAGCACCAGGCCAGCATCAGGCCCGCGGACAGCACCGTGCCGTGGACCTGTGCGATGGTGATCTTGCGGAGATTCCGCCACCGCTTCGTGTTTTCGAAGTAGTAATGCCACTCCTGACGATTGCGCGACTCCACCCCGCCAAACGTGCCTCCGTTGCACTGATAGCTGGGGTGTTGGTCCGGCCCGGGTGAGCGTTCACGGACGTCGTCAGCCGACCCCAGATCGTGGCCCGCGGAGAAGGCGGGGCCCGCTCCCCGCAGGATCACTACCCTCACCGTGTCGTCAGCCTCGGCAAGCTCGAACGCGGCGCCCAACTCGACCAGCATTCCGCGTGTCTGCGCGTTGCGCTGTTTCGGGCGATCCAGGGTGATCGCCGCGATACGACCGTCGTCGAACGTCTCGTATCCGATGAAGTCGAATTGCGGCACGGAACTCTCCCGACGATCGACCGGATGGAGTCCGGTGACATTCATGGCGGCTCCTTTTACTGCTCACTTCCCCCTGAACGGGTGACCTGTGCGAGGTTACGCGGCACTCCAGCAAGATGTCCATAGCCAATACGCGCGCATACGGACGATACTTCGGTAAATTCCCAAGCAAATTGGCTCTTGTAAGTAGCGAAGTATCTTGCTAGTACTGTGGTATACCTAGAGCAGCGACCTCGCGGATCACGAGAAATCTCAGAAGGGTTGACCCATGGAGATCGGAATATTCCTCATGCCGGCCCATCCACCGGAGCGCTCCCTGTACGACGCCACCCAATGGGACCTCGACATGATCGAGCTGGCCGATCAACTCGGGTACGTCGAAGCGTGGGTCGGCGAACATTTCACCGTGCCCTGGGAGCCGATCTGCGCTCCCGACCTTCTATTGGCGCAGGCGCTGCTGCGGACGAAGTCCATCAAGCTCGCGCCCGGCGCACACCTGCTGCCGTACCACCACCCGGTCGAATTAGCCCATCGAGTGGCCTATTTCGATCACCTTGCTCAGGGCCGATTCATGTTGGGCGTTGGAGCCAGTGGAATTCCAGGCGACTGGGCACTGTTCGACGTCGATGGAAAGAACGGAGAGCATCGCGAGATGACTCGTGAGGCACTCGAAATCATGTTGCGCATCTGGACCGAAGACGAGCCTTGGGAACATCGCGGAAAGTACTGGAACGCCAACGGAATCGCGCCGATGTTCGAGGGCCTGATGAAGCGTCATATCAAGCCATTTCAGAAACCTCACCCACCCATCGGGGTTACCGGGTTCAGTGCGGGCTCTGAGACCCTCAAGCTTGCGGGCGAGCGCGGCTACCTACCGATGAGTCTGGACCTCAACACCGAATACGTCGCGTCACACTGGGACGCGGTGTTGGAAGGCGCGGCGCGCAGCGGCCGGACTCCGGATCGGCGTGATTGGCGATTGGTCCGCGAGGTATTCGTCGCCGAGACCGACGAGCAGGCCTTCCGCTATGCCGTGGACGGCACGATGGGGCGCAACATGCGTGAATATGTGCTGCCGACGTTCCGCATGTTCGGCATGACCAAGTTCTATAAGCACAACCCGTCGGTGCCCGACGACGACGTGACACCGGAATACCTCGCCGAGAACACCTTCGTGGTCGGCTCGGTGGAGACGGTGGTCGACAAACTCGAGGCCACCTATGACCAGGTGGGCGGGTTCGGTCACCTCCTGGTTCTCGGATTCGACTACGTCGAAAACCCGGGCCCGTGGAAAGAGTCGCTAAGGCTGCTGGCTGAAGAAGTCATGCCCAGACTTAACGCCCGCATTGCCAAGAAACCCGTCGCCGCGATCGTCTAGCGGTTTACCGGCCGGGGAAGGGACACGCAATGGCGGATTGTCAGGTGACCGTTGACTATTCGGACGGAACGCACAAGACGATGCCGGTGCGGCCCGACCAGACCGTTCTGGAAGCCGCCGAAGAGCACGGTGTGGCCATCGTCAGCGAATGCCAAAGCGGAATCTGTGGCACGTGTGTCGCCAGCTGTACCGCCGGCCAGTACGAGATGGGTCGTACCGAGGGCCTGTCCGATGTGGAGCGGACAGCGCGCAAGATCCTTACCTGCCAGACGTTCACCACCTCTGATTGCCGGATCGAACTGCAGTATCCGGCTGACGACAACGCGGCGCTGCTGGTTGCCTGTGACGGCGTGGTGACCGGCATCGAATTGTTGTCGCCCAGCACCGCGGTGCTGCGGGTGGATGTCTCGTCGAAGGCCGGTGCGCTGAACTACCAGGCCGGCCAGTTCGCGCAGCTGCAGGTACCTGGCACCAATACGTGGCGCAACTACTCCTACGCGCATCCCGCCGACGGCAGCGGTCAACTGGAATTCATCATCCGGCTGCTGCCGGATGGGGTGATGTCGAACTATCTGCGCGACCGCGCGAGGCCGGGTGACCATATCGCGTTGCGGTGCAGCAAGGGCACCTTCGGACTGCGCCCGCTCGTTCGACCCGTGATCCTGGTCGCCGGAGGCACCGGGTTGTCGGCGATCCTGGCGATGGCCCAGAGCCTGGGCCCGGACACCGCCCACCCGGTCTACCTGCTCTACGGGGTGACCTGCAACGAAGACCTGTGCAAGCTCGACGAACTCAAGGCGCTCAGGGCACGTGTGACGGCCGTCGAGGTGCACGTCATCGTCGCGCGCCCGAACGCTGAATGGCATGGACCGACAGGGCTTGTCACGGATCTACTGGACGAACGAATGCTGTCCGGCGGCGACGCCGACGTCTACCTGTGCGGTCCGGCTCCGATGGTCGAAGCCACCCGAACCTGGTTGGACGACAACAGCTTTCATCGTGTCGGGCTCTACTACGAGAAGTTTGTCCCCAGTGGGGCAGCGCGGCGCCGCAGCCCCGCTCAACTCGATTACGCAAGTATCGACCTCGCCGAGGTGCGCGAGCGCGGCCGCGGGACCGCGGTGGTCATCGGCGGCAGCATTGCGGGCATTGCTGCGGCGAAGGTGCTCACCGAGACTTTCGATCGGGTCATCGTTCTCGAAAAGGACGATCCGCATCGTCGGCGTGAGGGCAGGCCGGGTGCGGCACAGGGCTGGCATCTGCACCACTTGCTGACCGCAGGGCAGATCGAGTTGGAACGATTCTTTCCCGGCATCGTCGACGACATGGTGCGCGAGGGCGCGTTCAAGGTCGACATGGCAGCTCAATACCGAATTCGGTTGGGGGGAAGTTGGAAGAAGCCCGGCACCAGTGACATTGAGATCGTTTGCGCCGGCAGGCCGTTGCTGGAGTGGTGCGTACGGCGCCGCCTCGACGGCGAGCCGCGGATCGACTTCCGCTACGAGTCGGAGGTGGACGACCTCGTGTTCGACCGGGCGAACAATGCCATTGTCGGGGTCGCTGTCAGCAAGGACGGCGAATTCGAGGTGGTGCCGGCCGAATTCGTTGTCGACGCATCGGGCAAGAACACCCGCGTGCCGGAATTCCTGGATCGCATCGGTATCGGAGCTCCCGAGGTCGAGCAGGACATCATCAACTGCTTCTACACGACGATGCAGCACCGGGTTCCGCCGGAGCGACAGTGGCAGGACAAGGTCATGGTGATCTGCTACGCGTATCGTCCCTTCGAGGACACCTACGCCGCGCAGTACTACGTGGACAGCTCGCGCACTGTTCTTTCGACATCACTGGTGGCGTACAACTGTTACTCGCCGCCGCGTACCGCGCGGGAGTTCCGCGAGTTCGCCGATCTGATGCCATCACCGGTAGTGGGGGAGAACATCGACGGGCTCGAGCCCGCCTCGCCGATCTATAACTTCAGGTATCCGAACATGCTCCGGTTGCACTACGAGAACAAACGTAACCTGCCGCGTGCGCTGGTGGCCGTGGGCGATGCCTACACCAGCGCCGATCCGGTGTCTGGCCTGGGTATGAGCTTGGCGCTCAAAGAAGTTCGGGAGATGCAGCTGTTGCTGGCCAAATATGGTCCGGGGCACCGAGATCTTCCCCGCCGCTATTACAGGTCGATCGCGAAGCTGGCCGACACGGCCTGGTTCGTGATCCGCGAACAAAATCTGCGCTTCGACTGGATGAAGGACGTGGACAACAAGCGCCCGTTCTATTTCCGGCTGCTCACCTGGTACATGGATCGTCTGACGGAATTGGTGCACGACGATCTCGATGCCTATCGCGAATTCTTGGCCGTTCTGCACCTCGTCAAGCCACCGCTGTCACTGATGACGCCCCGGATGGCGAGCCGCGTCATCGGTAAGTGGGCGCGTACCCGATTGTCGGGACAGAAGACGCTTATCGCCCGCAACTACGAAAATCGCGCGGTGCCAGCCGCCGATGCCGCAGACGCGCTTGTGGCCGTTGGTGGTTCGGT
This sequence comes from Mycobacterium sp. IDUB_19, assembly GCF_055419445.1. Classification (NCBI taxonomy): domain Bacteria; kingdom Bacillati; phylum Actinomycetota; class Actinomycetes; order Mycobacteriales; family Mycobacteriaceae; genus Mycobacterium; species Mycobacterium sp. IDUB_19. Next base: position 7,380 of record NZ_JBVAXR010000052.1, read on the forward strand.
GCCCAGCCACACCCGATAGATCCTCGACAAGAAAGGCGAAGATGTTGCAGGCTCACCGCTTCTTGGACTGCCGGGGCACCCGGATTCATGCCGTCGAAGACGGCGACGGACCACTGGTCGTGCTGCTGCACGGGTTTCCAGAGTCCTGGTACTCCTGGCGTCATCAGATTCCCGCACTGGCCGATGCGGGCTATCGCGTGGTGGCGATCGACCAGCGCGGCTACGGGCGTTCGTCGAAGTACCGCGTGCAATCGGCTTACCGCATCAAGGAACTGGTCGGCGACGTCGTCGGCGTCCTCGACGCTTACGGTGCCGACAGGGCCATCGTGATAGGTCACGACTGGGGTGCACCCGTCGCGTGGACCTTCGCCTGGCTGCATCCGGATAGGTGTGCGGGCGTCGTCGGCATCAGCGTTCCATTCGCAGGTCGCGGCGTTATTGGCTTGCCGGGCAGTCCCTTCGGCGAGCATCGTCCCAACGACTACCACGTGGAGCTCGCGGGCGAAGGCCGCATTTGGTACCAGGACTATTTCTCCGCGCAGGACGGGATCATCGCGGAAATCGAGGAGGACGTGCGGCGGTGGCTGCTCGGGCTGACCTACACGGTCTCCGGCGAGGGGATGATCGCGGCCACCAAAGCAGCGGTCGACGCGGGCCTCGACCTGGCATCCATGGATCCCATCGACGTGATCCGCGCCGGCCCGCTGTGCATGGCCGAAGGCGCAAAGCTGAAGGACGCCTTCATTTATCCGGAAACGATGCCGACCTGGCTCACCGACGCCGATGTCGATTTCTACGCCGGCGAGTTCGAGCGTTCCGGCTTCGGCGGGCCGTTGAGCTTCTATCACAACATCGACAACGACTGGCACGACCTGGCCGATCAGGAAGGTAAACCCCTCACGCCACCCGCATTGTTCATCGGTGGCCAGTACGACGTCGGTACTACCTGGGGCGCCGAGGCCGTAGAACGCGCGCACGAGGTCATGCCGAATTATCTTGGCACCCAAATGATTGCCGATGTCGGGCACTGGATTCAGCAGGAAGCGCCCGAGGAGACCAACCGGTTGTTGCTCGATTTTCTGGGCGGGCTGAGTTAGTAGGTTAGGCGGACTGTCGATGAAGACCACCGATGTGCGGGTGTTACGCGCGATCACCGCGATGGCGGCGGGTCAAACTGTCGTCGTCACAGGCGATTCGGACTGTGACGGCTATCTTGTCTTTGCGGCCGACGCTGCAACCCCTGCGCTGTTGGCCTTCATGATTCGCCATACCTCCGGCTATGTGCGGGTCGCGCTGCCGGGTTCGGAATGCGAGCGGCTGAACCTCCCGCCGATGTGCCACCGGAACACGGCGCTCTGCGTGTCGGTCGACGTTCGCGGGACGGGCACGGGAATCTCGGCAAACGATCGCGCCCGCACCATCGCCGCACTGGCATCCGGCGGATCGCAGGCTTCGGATTTCCTACGTCCGGGACACGTGGTCCCACTGCAGGCCGGCAAGGACGGGGTGCTTGACCGGCCCGGGCCCGCCGAGGCGGCTGTCGACCTCGCGAGGCTGGCGGGGCGGCGGCGTGCTGCCGCGCTGTGCGAGATCGTCTCGCGGCGCAATCCCGCGCTGATGGCCCGCGCTGTCGAGCTGACCGAATTCGCCGTCGAGCACGGGCTGGCCGTCGTCTCGATCGCTGAGCTGGTGGCGTATCGGCGCCGGACCGAGCCCCAGGTGGCGCGGCTGACCGAGACCGTCCTGCCCACCTGGGCCGGCGACTCGCGCGTCATCGGTTTTCGTGACGTGCACGATGGTGGCGAGCATCTGGCGATGATCATCGGCTCGGCCGGCGCCGGAGTGCCGGTGCCGCTTCATGTTCACGTCGAGTGCCTGACCGGAGATGTGTTCGGCTCGAGGGCGTGCGGATGCGGCGGGGAACTCAATAGCGCGCTGGCGCGGATGTCGGCCCAGGGCAGCGGCGTGGTTGTCTACCTGCGTCCGTCCGGCCAGCCGCGGGCCTGTGGCCTCTTCACCCGGCGCGTTGCGGCCGGTGACCCGATGCCCGAGACCGTGGCGTGGATCCTGCGCGATCTTGGGCTTTACGCCCTCCAACTCTCCGATGACATGCCAGGATTTGGCCTTGTGATGTTCGGGGCAATTCGCGAGCACGGCATAGCAACTGAAGCCTTGGCGGCTGCGAGTTGAACCATCCAGACCTGGCGGGTAAGGCTGCGATCGTCACCGGCGCCGGGGCCGGAATCGGCCGCGCGGTGGCGCAGCGACTCGCCGCCGACGGTTGTACTGTGCTGTGCGCGGACATCGACGGCACTGCCGCCAAAATCGCCGCGGCCGAGATCGGTTCTGGCGCAATCGGTTATCAGGTCGATGTCAGCAACGAAGTACAGGTCATCGGCATGGTCGAGGCCTGCGTCGGGTCGTTCGGCGGCGTAGACAAACTAGTAGCCAACGCCGGTGTGGTTCATTTCGCTCCTCTGATCGAGACGCGGGTCGAAGACTTCGATCGCGTCATTGCGATCAACTTGCGCGGCGCATGGCTATGCACCAAACATGCGGCGCCGAAGATGGTCGAGCGGGGCGGCGGAGCCATCGTCAACATGTCATCGTTGGCCGGCCATATCGGGGTGAGCGGCAGTGCGGCCTACGGCATGTCCAAGGCCGGCGTAGCCCACCTCAGCCGCGTCACCGCCGCGGAGCTGCGCTCGTCCAATATCCGGGCCAACGCGCTGTTGCCGGCATTCGTCGACACCCCGATGCAGCAGACCGCGATGACGACGTTCGACGAAACGCTCGGAGAAGGCGGCGCGCGCGAGCTGATCGCCCGTTTGCAGGGCCGCATGGCCGCACCGGAGGAGATGGCCAGCATCGTGGCTTTCCTGTTGTCCGACGATGCGTCGATGATCACCGGAACCACTCAGATCGCCGACGGCGGCACTATCGCCGCGCTGTGGTGACCGACCCTGGGGTCAGGCGGATTCGGACCGGCTAGTCAGGATTGACAGTGCGATGGCGGTAAGTTCGTCCGCGACTCCAACGTATCGCGTGAGATGCCATGTGCGAGCGACATCTTCGATGAAACTGATCGCCGCCGCAACCAGCAATCGCCCCTCGACGACGGTGGTCTCGGGGACCAACTCGGTGATCTGCTCGATCCACACGGTCTCGCGGTCGGCCTGATTTCTCAGGTACCCGTCGCGCACCTCGCTTGAGGTGTGGGAGAGTTCGGTGATCGAAACAGCGACAAGGTCGGGAGCATCCAAGCTGATCCGGACGTGACCCCGCACAAGACCCTGAAGACGTTGCAGGGCTTCCGAATTAGTTCGCAGAGCACGGATGCACTCGAGGCTCCACCACTCGTCGACGCGGCGGATGAGTGCATCCAGGATGGCTTGTTTGGACGAGAACGACCGGTATAGACCCGGACCCGCGATGCCGGCTCCCTTGCCGATCTCACTAGTACTGACAGCCGGATATCCCTGCGCACGGAACAGCCGCGCGCCCCCGGCTAGCAGGGTTTCGTAGCGCGAGAACAGCACACCGTCCTCGTCGCGCGCGGCATCCAAAGGCGTCAACTCGGCGACGGGAGGCGTCCTCGCCGCGGCCATGCAAGCTTGGTACAGGCGCTCATTGAGTTCGTCAGCCGGAAGGGTCAGGTTGTGCCTTCCCAGGCCCGTCAGCGTGCTGGCCACCGCCCACGCGCGCAGCTCCGCGTGCTGTGGGCTCAGACCAGGCACCTCGAGGACGACGTTGTCGCGCATGCCGGCCACGATCGTGTTGATGCGACGCCGGACCTCCGCGCGGTCGCCCTCGTTGAGATAACGGGCCTCGCGCTGCCACAACACCGCCAGGGATCGCGATGCAACGGCCGCAGCGATGTGGTCCGGTAGATCGACACTCAGCGGCCGAGGTGTCGGCTCGGCGTCGCCATCGGTGAGGCGACGCGCGATTTGATACTGATCCTGGCCGGTTCGGATCGCCTCGGCGAGCAGCGCCTGCTTGCTGTCGTAGTGGCGATACAACGCGCGCGCGGTGACTCCTGCCGCCTCAGCGATGTCCTCCAACTTGACCGAATGGAAACCGCGGTCGATAAAGAGCCCAACGGCCTGCTCTAGAATCTGCTGCTTTCGGTCCTTCGGACGGCGCCTAACGGGTTGAGCGACGGTCCCCATCGACTCGAACCCCCTTCGTGCGCGCCGGAATTACCAATCCTGCCAGAAGCATCGGCTACAGCTTCATCCCGCTCTGCCGCTCGAAGGCCGCGAGATCAAAGTAGTCGCTGAAGCGAGTGATCTTGCCGTTCTTGACCTCGAACACGCCGGTCACCGGGAGCACGACCTTCCGGCCGTCGTTCATCGTGAAGTAGTCGATGCGTTCGGCGAGCACCAAGCCTGGCTCGGCGGCCAGTGTGAGGATGTCGAGCTTGGCATCGGAAAACGCGTCAAGAAACGCCTGGAAAACCGCGCGTATGCCCGCGATGCCCTCGATCGGCTCGACCGGCACGTTGTGGTAGACCGCGTCGTCGGCAAAATCGCCGCAGATCCTTTCCAGGCTGCGCGCCTGCCAGGATCCGAGAAAGTCGCGGACGAGCTTCTCGCTGGCCTCCTTGGTATCAGTCATGCGAAGGAGTCCTCCTCGAGCAGTAGCACGCCGGCGCGATCTTCATCGGACTATCAAGATACATCATTCGGCATATATACGCGATAACACGGATATTCATCGGATCATCCCGCTTTCAATTGCATATCGGTCATGGACATACACCGGTATCTGGGTCGCGGGCACAGCGTCGCTCGTGACCATTCCCGCAACGGCGCTTCTCTGGATCCGGGCACCAAGACTTCAGTTCCGGGCCGCCAACATCGTCATGCGGGTGATCTACACCCACCCGATTATGAACTCACCGTCACGCTGCGCGAAGTTTTCAAGTCGTCTGCGGCCCAAGTGATCTCAAGCCCGACATCACCATGACGCTGCGCGACGGCCGTCGGTTGCACTTCCGCGACTTCATGAATTCGGCCCACACCCGGCAGTCGCCGGAATGTGCGTGATGACCACCGACGAGTTCTTCGACCAGGACGACGCCGGCATTGCGTTGCTCGCCTCCGATCAGGTGCCGGCCGGCCCTCAAGCCGATGTCGCGCGCCGGGTGCAAAACGCCGTCAACCTGTGCCCCTCGGGGGCGCTGCAGCCGGTTCCGGAGTGAGCAGATGAGGCTCGGCCGGGCCAAGGTGACACGGCCCGGAGCCCGGTCGCACGACAGCCGCGGACGCGGCCAGTGGCCCGGCATTCAGACAGTACTAGCAAGATACATCATCACACATAAGTAGCTATTTGCTTCGTTATTTACTGATCAGTCAGCGGCAATTGTGCGTATTGGCTATGGACATGAGGGCACCCTGCCGCGTACCCTCGCGGATGTCGCTAGTCCACTTCGAACTGTCCGGGGGACAACGTGAACAGCTCCACCCGACGACACAGCATCGAATCCAGGCGGTGCGCGGCGCGATGGTGACGGTGGTCGGTCAAGCGGCGAAGCCGGTCCGCGCGATGGGCGACTTCTTCGTGATGTCGGCGGAGACGTTCGTGTCGATATTCAGACCACCGTTCGCATGGCGTGAATACCTCTTTCAGTGCTGGTTCGTGGCGCGGGTGTCGACACTGCCGGGTGTGTTGATGACGATCCCGTGGGCGGTGATTTCGGGATTCCTCTTCAATGTCCTGCTGACCGATATCGGTGCCGCGGATTTTTCCGGCACCGGCTGCGCGATCTTCACGGTGGACCAAAGCGCCCCGATCGTCACGGTGTTGGTCGTCGCGGGCGCGGGCGCCACCGCCATGTGTGCCGATCTGGGCGCGCGGACCATCCGCGAGGAACTCGACGCGTTGCGGGTAATGGGTATCAACCCGATCCAGGCGCTGGCGGTTCCGCGGGTGCTGGCGGCCACGACGGTCTCGCTGGCCCTGAGTTCGGTGGTGACCGCGACGGGTCTCATCGGCGCGTTCTTCTGTTCCGTATTTCTCATGCACGTCTCGGCCGGCGCGTGGGTAGCGGGTCTGACCACCCTTACCCACACCATCGACGTCATTATTTCGATGATCAAGGCGACGCTGTTCGGGCTGATGGCTGGACTGATCGCCTGCTACAAGGGCATGTCGGTCGGCGGCGGCCCGGCCGGCGTCGGCAGGGCGGTGAACGAGACTGTGGTGTTTGCCTTCGTCGTCTTGTTCGTCATCAACATCATCGTCACGGCCGTCGGCATGCCGTTCATGGTGTCGTGAGGTGAACCGATGACGGTCAGTGTTCCGAGCAGCCCTACGCAGGTGCGACGCCTCGCGAAAAGCATTGCGGGCGAATGGACTCGGATGGGATCGCAGGTACGGTTCTATGCCAGCACCGTCGCGGGAATTCCTGATGCCGTGATGCACTACCGCGGCGAACTGCTACGGGTGATCGCGCAAATGGGTCTGGGCGTCGGCACTCTCGCGGTGATCGGTGGCACTGTGGTCATCGTCGGGTTTTTGGCGATGACCACCGGCGCAATCGTCGCGGTACAGGGTTACAACCAGTTCGCGTCCGTGGGAGTCGAAGCCTTGACCGGCTTCGCATCTGCCTTCTTCAACACCCGGGAGATTCAGCCCGGAACCGTCATGGTCGCGCTGGCCGCCACCGTCGGCGCCGGCGCCACCGCACAACTGGGGGCGATGCGGATCAACGAGGAAATCGATGCGCTCGAAGTCATCGGTATCCGCAGCGTCAGTTACCTGGCCAGCACGCGAGTGGTGGCGGGAGTGGTCGTGGCGATCCCGCTATTTTGCGTTGGGCTCATGACGGCATATCTGGCTGCTCGCATCGGCACTACGGCCGTCTACGGCCAGGGGTCCGGTGTCTACGACCACTACTTCAACACGTTCCTTCGCCCGACCGATGTGCTCTGGTCGTCGTTCGAGGTCGTCGTGGTTTCTCTGATGATCATGCTGGTGTGTACCTATTACGGGTACACCGCGCACGGCGGCCCCGCCGGGGTCGGCGAAGCCGTTGGCCGGGCCGTGCGCGCCTCGATGGTCCTCGCCTCGATCGCGATCGTCGTCATGACGCTCGCCATCTACGGCCAATCCCCGAACTTCCACCTGGCGAGCTAGTGGCATGAATCGCGGGCCAAGTAGACACCGTTTGCACGACGCATGGTGGACGCTAATCCTGTTCGCGGCGATCGGTGTGGTTGTCCTTGTGACGGCGATGTCCTTCAGCGGCACCCTGCGGTCCTACGTGCCGGTAACGCTGAGCGCGGACCGCTCCGGGCTGGTGATGGACACCGGCGCCAAGGTCATGCTGCGCGGTGTGCAGGTGGGCCGGGTTAACCAGATCGACCAGACCGGTCAGGACAAGACGGGCTCCAGCCTCAAACTGGAGATCGAGCCCGACCAAATCCGTTACATCCCAGCCAATGTCGAGGTGCAGATCAGCGCCACCACCGCGTTTGGCGCCAAGTTCGTCGACCTGGTGATACCGCAGAACCCCGCTCGTGCGCGGCTCTCCGCCGGAGCTGTGTTGCATTCGAAGAATGTCAGCACGGAGATTAACACCGTCTTCGAGAACGTTGTCGACCTGCTGAACATGATCGATCCGCTGAAACTGAACGCCGTGCTGACCGCCGTTGCTGATGCCGTACGCGGGCAAGGCGAACGAATAGGCAAAGCCACCACCGACCTCAACCAGGTCCTGACGGCACTCAACGCGCGCAGCGAAACCATCCGCCAGGACTGGCGATCGCTGAAGAACTTCGGCGACACCTATAGCGCTGCCGCCCAGGACATCCTGACGATCCTGAACGCCGCCAGCACAACCAGCATGACCGTCGTGAACCATTCGAGTCAACTGGATACCCTGCTGCTCAACGCAATTGGTTTGTCGAACAGCGGGGCCAACCTACTCGGTTACAGCAGGGACAATCTCATCACGACGGTAAACAATCTCGAGCCGACCACGAACCTGCTACTCAAATACAACCCCGAGTACACCTGTTTCCTGCAGGGCACCAAGTGGTTTCTCGACAATGGCGGCTACTCGGCGTGGGGTGGTGCCGACGGCCGGACCTTGCAACTCGATGTCGCGCTGTTGCTGGGCAACGACCCCTATGCCTTTCCCGACAACGTGCCGATTGTCGCCGCCAAGGGCGGCCCCGGCGGAAAGCCGGGGTGCGGGTCCCTGCCAGATGCCACAAAGAATTTCCCGGTGCGCGAGCTCGTCACCAACACCGGATGGGGGACCGGGCTCGATATCAGGCCCAACCCCGGCCTCGGGCATCCGTGCTGGGCCGACTACTTCCCGGTGACCCGCGCCCAGCCCAAGCCGCCCTCGATCCGCCAGTGCATTCCGGGGCCGGCAATCGGGCCGAACCCCGGAGGTCCGCCATATGGCGCGGCGCTGTATGGCCCGGGCGGAGTGCCGCTGTGGCCAGGCGTGCCGCCGGCCCCACCGCCGGCCGAGCCCGGTCCAGCACCGCCGCCGTGAGCCCGAACGAGACCACCACAGACACAGCAGGAGATGAACCATGCAGGAAAACCTGAGGGGCGTCGTACTGCGCCTCGGTATTTTCCTGGCGGTTTGCCTGCTGACCGGAGCCTTGCTGGTTGCCGTCTTCGGAGAGGCCCGTTTCGCCGACGGCAACACGTACTACGCCCAGTTCACCAACGTGTCCAACCTCAGGGAGGGCAAGCTGGTCCGCATCGCGGGCGTTGAAGTCGGCAAGGTCGAAAAGATCACCATCAACCCGGACGCGACGGTGCGGGTTGAGTTCACCGCCGACAATTCGGTCACCCTCACGCAGGGAACCGAAGCGGTGATCCGATACGACAACCTGTTCGGCGACCGTTACCTGGCGCTGGAAGAAGGAGCCGGCGGGCTGGGCATACTCACTCCGCGCCAAACGATTCCGCTGGCCCGCACCAAACCGGCGCTGGATCTGGATGCCCTGATCGGCGGTTTCAAGCCGCTGTTTCGCGCACTGAACCCCCAGCAGGTCAACGCGCTCAGCGAACAGCTACTGCAAACGTTTCAGGGGCAGGGTCCCACGATCGCGTCATTTCTGGATCAGGCTGCGGCCGTGACCAACACACTGGCCGACCGCGATCAGCTCATCGGTCAAGTGGTCAACAACCTCAACCTGGTGCTGGGTTCACTTGGGGGCCAAAGCGATCGGTTGGACAAAGCGGTGACGTCGCTATCGCAGTTGGTGCACGGGCTCGCCGAACGGAAGACCGACATCTCCAACGCGGTGGCGTACACGAATGCAGCCGCCGCCTCGATCACCGACCTGCTGTCGCAAGCTCGCGCGCCGTTTTCGAAGGTGGTTCACGAGACCGATCGGGTCTCCGAGGTCGCACTCGCCGATCACGACTACCTCGACAATCTGCTCAACACGCTGCCGGACAAATACCACGCGCTGGTCCGCCAGGGTATGTACGGCGACTTCTTCGCTTTCTACCTGTGCGACGTCGTGCTCAAGGTCAACGGCAAAGGCGGCCAGCCGGTGTACATCAAGGTGGCCGGTCAGGCCACCGGGCGGTGTGCACCGAAATGAAATCACTCGCTGAACGCAACCGGCTGATCATCGGCTCGGTCGGCATCGTGGCCATCGCAGGAGCCGTATTGGGCGCCCTGCAATACCAGAAGCTGCCCTTTCTCGATCAGGGTAAAAGCGTCTCCGCGTATTTCGCCGACGCGGGCGGCCTGCGAACCGACAACACCGTAGAGGTCTCGGGCTACCCGGTGGGAAGGGTGTCCAGCATCGAACTCGACGGGCCTGGCGTACTGGTCAAGTTCAAGGTTGACAACGACATTCGGCTCGGAAACCGCACCGAGGTGGCGATCAAAACCAAAGGTCTGTTGGGCAGCAAGTTCCTTGACGTCCTACCACGTGGCGAGGGCCGGCTCGAAGGGCCCATCCCCATCGAACGGACAACGTCGCCCTACCAGTTACCAGATGCGTTGGGCGACTTGGCCACCACGATCAGCGGGCTGAACACAAGTCGGCTGTCCGAATCGCTGGACACCATGGCGCAAACCTTTGCCGATACGCCGGCGGATTTCAGGACCGCGCTAAAAGGCGTGGCCCGCCTGGCCCAAACGCTCGATCAGCGCGACACCCAACTGCGTAGCCTGCTGGACAACGCGGCCAAAGCCACCGGGGTGCTGGCCGAGCGGACCGACCAGATCGTCGCGCTGGTGCGAGACACCAATGCGGTGCTGGCACAGCTGCGGACACAAAGTGCTGCCCTGGAACAGATCTGGACGAAAATCTCCGCGGTGTCGCGGCAATTGCAGGGCTTTATCGCCGAGAACCGACAGCAGCTACGGCCCGCGCTGGACAAGCTCAACGGGGTGCTGGCAATCGTCGAAAACCGAAAGGAGCGGCTGCAGCAGGCCATCCCGCTGATCAACTCCTATGTCATGTCGCTAGGCGAGTCGCTTTCGTCCGGCCCCTTCTTCAAGGCATACGTGGTGAATCTGCTGCCGGGGCAGTTCGTTCAACCGTTTATCAGTGCCGCATTCTCCGACCTGGGGCTGGACCCTGCGACCCTGCTCCCGTCACAGGTGACCGACCCACCCACTGGCCAACCCGGGACTCCCGCATTGCCGCTCCCGTACCCGCGGACAGGCCAGAGCGGCGAGCCGCGGTTGAATCTGCCCGACGCGATCACCGGCAACCCCGGCGACCATCCGTGCGGTTTGCCCGGCGTGCCGCTACCCGGCCCGGGCTGCTATCCCTACCGGGAGCCACCAGCGGCCCCACCGCCCGGCGGACCACCGCCTGGGCCGCCGGCGCTGGCGCCGGGAGGCCAACCGTGACAACGAAACTCCGACGGGCTCGATCCGTGTTGGCGTCCACCCTGGTCCTGGTGCTCGTCGCGGGAGTGATCGTCGCGACGCGAACCGCCGGCGAGGCCGCCCGCACCGTCGCGGTCGCCTACTTCGACAACAGTAACGGCGTGTTCGCCGGTGACGACGTCCGCATCCGGGGTGTACCGGTGGGCACGATACTCAAAATCGAACCGCAGCCGCTGCGGTCCAAGATTACGTTCTCCTTCGACCGCAAATTCAAAGTCCCCGCCAATGCCGAGGCCGCGATCCTGTCGCCGCAACTGGTAACGGGCCGGGCTATCCAGCTGACGCCGCCGTACACCGGCGGGCCCGTCATGGCCGACGGAGCGGTCATCGGCCAGGACCGGACCGTGGTACCGGTCGAGTGGGATGATCTACGTGCACAACTTCAGCGGTTGACCGAGTTGTTGAAGCCCACCCAGCCGGGCGGCGTGAGCACGCTGGGTGCGCTCATCAATACCGCCGCCGACAACCTGCGCGGGCAGGGCCCCACCATCCGTGACACCATTATCAAGCTATCGCAAGCTGTTTCGGCACTGGGCGATCACAGCAAAGACATCTTCTCCACCCTGAAAAATCTGTCGACGCTGGTGACTGCGCTGCACGACAGCGCCGATCTGCTCGAGCAGCTGAACCACAACTTGGCCGCGGTGTCCTCGCTGCTGGCCGACGACCCCAACAAAGTCGCTCAAGCGGCCGAGGACCTCAACGCGGTCGTCGGCGATGTGCAGAGCTTCGCCGCCGAGAACCGCGAGTCGATCGGCACCGCATCGGACAAGCTGACGTCGATCAGCAAGGTGCTGGTCGACAGCCTCGACGACATCAAGCAGACGTTGCACATCAGCCCTACGGTGTTGCAGAACTTCAACAATATCTTCGAGCCGGCCAACGGTTCGCTGACCGGCGCCCTGGCGGGCAACAACATGGCGAACCCAATCTCCTTCCTGTGCGGCGCAATTCAGGCGGCCTCTCGGTTGGGAGGCGAGCAAGCGGCGAAACTCTGCGTGCAGTACATGGCGCCGATTGTGAAGAATCGTCAGTACAACTACCCGCCGATTGGCGAGAACCTCTTCGTCGGAGCGCAGGCGAGGCCCAACGAGGTTACCTACAGCGAGGATTCGATGCGCCCCGACTTCGTTCCGCCCGCCGCGAGTGCGCCGCCGCCGGCTCCGGGTGCGCCGGTGAGCGAGACGGTGACGACCGACCCCGCCGCGGGCCTGCGCGGCCTGATGATGCCACCGGGAGGTGGCTCGTGAGAATCCGCCGCCTGCGCCGCCCAGCGGCGAGTCTGTTGATGGTCGTGGTCGTGGCCGCCTTGTCCGGTTGTGGTTGGCACGGCCTGAATTCGTTGCCGCTGCCCGGCACGCAGGGCGGCGGGCCGGGATCGTTTGTGATCCAGGCACAGATGCCGGATGTCAACAATGTTCAGCCGAACTCGCGGGTCCGCGTTGCCGACGTGACGGTCGGCCATGTCACGAAAATCGAGCGTCAGGGCTGGCACGCATTGGTGACGATGCAGCTCAATGGCGACGTCAGGCTGCCCGCCAACGCGATGGCCAAAATCGGCACGACCAGCCTGCTGGGCTCTTACCACATCGAGCTCAGCTCGCCGAAAAATGAAGCGCCGCAGGGTAAGTTGCGCGACCAGTCCGTCATTCCGCTGGCCCGCGGCGGTGCCTACCCGAGCACCGAGCAGACGTTGGCGGCGTTGTCGTTGGTGCTCAACGGTGGTGGACTAGGTCAGGTACAGGACATCACCGAGGCGTTGAGCACCGCGTTTCGCGGCCGCGAGCAAGACGTCCGTAGCCTGATCAGGCAGCTGGACAAATTCTCTGCGTATCTCAACGACCAGTCCGGCGACATCATCGCGGCCACCGAGAGCCTGAACCGCGTGGTCGAGAAGTTCGCCGCCCAGCAACCAGTCCTGGATCGGGCCCTGGCAACCGTCCCCGACGCGCTCGCGGTGCTCAACGGCGAGCGCGACAAGCTCGTTGAGGCGGCGGATCAGTTGAGCAAATTCAGTGCCCTGACCGTGGATTCGGTCAACAGAACCAAAACGAACCTGATCAAGGAACTACAGGAAGTCGGTCCGGTATTGGAGTCGCTCGCCAACGCCGGGCCGAGCCTGACCCGGTCGCTATCGCTATTGGCCACCTTCCCGTTTCCGAATGAGACATTCCAGAATTTCCAGCGTGGCGACTACGCCAACCTGACCGCGATCGTCGACCTCACGCTGAGCCGAATCGACCAGGGCCTCTTCACCGGCACTCGCTGGGAGTGCCATCTGACCCAGCTCGAGCTGCAGTGGGGTCGCACCATCGGCCAGTTCCCCAGCCCGTGCACCGCCGGCTATCGGGGCACCCCCGGCAATCCGCTGACAACGGCCTACCGCTGGGATCAGGGGCCATAGATGCTGCATCTACCCCGACGGGTGATTATTCAGCTGGCCGTCTTCACGGTTATTGCGCTGGCCGTGCTGGCTATCACTTTCCTGCACTTCGTCAAGCTGCCGGCCATGTTGTTCGGCGTCGGCCGCTACACGGTGCAGATGGAACTGCCGGAGTCCGGCGGGCTGTACGGCACCGGCAACGTCACGTACCGGGGCTTCGAAGTGGGCCGGGTGGAATCGGTGCGGCTCACCGACACCGGCGTCCAAGCGGTGCTGTCGCTGAAATCCGGCATTGCTATTCCGTCGGACCTCAAAGCCGAGGTGCACAGCCAAACGGCGATCGGCGAATCGTACGTCGAGTTGTTGCCCCGCAACGCCACCTCGCCGCCGCTGAAGGACGGCGACATCATCCCGTTGGCCAATACCTCGGTGCCGCCCGACATCAACGCCCTTCTCAGCGCCGCGAACACCGCGTTGGGGGCTATACCGCACGACAACTTGAAGACGGTCGTCGACGAGTCGTACACCGCGGTAGGCGGGCTGGGTCCGGAGCTTTCCAGGCTGGTCATCGGAACTTCGGACCTTGCGACCGATGCTCGCAAGAATCTCGATCCGCTGGTGGCGCTGATCGACCAGGCGCAACCCGTACTTGACTCGCAGAGCCACACGTCCGATGCGATCGCCGGATGGGCATCACACCTGGCCACGGTCACAACCGAATTGCAAACGCACGACGCAACTATCGGCAGCGTCATAGACCAGGGCGGTCCCGCCTTGGGGGAGATGCGTCAACTGATCGAGCGCGTGCAACCCACCTTGCCAATCCTGCTGGCCAACCTCGTCAGCGTCAGCCAGGTCGCGCTCACTTACCAAAACGACATCGAACAGTTGTTGGTGGTATTCCCGATGGCCATCAGCGCCGAACAGGCCGGGATCCTCGCCAACCTGAACACCAAGCAGGCATATCGGGGTCAGTATCTGAGCTTCAACCTCAACCTCAACCTGCCGCCACCGTGCACCACGGGATTCCTGCCGGCCCAACAGCAACGCGTCCCCACGTCCGAGGACTACCCGGGCCGCCCGGCCGGCGATCTGTATTGCAGGGTCCCGCAGGATTCGCAGCTCAACGTCCGCGGGGCACGGAACATCCCGTGTGAAACCGTGCCCGGCAAGCGTGCACCCACCGTGAAGTTGTGCGAGAGCAACGAACAGTACGTGCCACTCAACGACGGCTACAACTGGAAGGGCGATCCCAACGCCACGTTGTCCGGTCAGGATATCCCGCAGCTGCCGCCCGGATCCCCACCGCGCGCGACGGGCCCCCCGGGACCCGCGCCGGCACCGCCACCCATCGCCGCCGCCCAGTACGACCCGGCCACCGGCACCTATACGGGACCCGACGGCCATCAATACACGCGATCAGATCTGGCTCAAACCGCGCCGAAAGACAAGACATGGCAGGCGATGTTGCTGCCACCGGGAAACTGACGACGATGACTAACCCACCAAGCACGACGTCGATGGAGGAGGACGGTATGCCGGTAATAACCGATTCCGAACCGCCCGTGGAGGTCGACCGGTCCGAGGCCGACCCCGAGGACCAGGTCGCCGAATCCGAGGTGGCCGAGGCGGACAGAGTGCCGCGGACCCGGGCGAAAAGAGCTAGGCCGCGTTTCGCGATACTTTTCGGCCTGGTCGCCACCGTTGCGCTGACGATGCTGTTGTGCTGGTTGGGATTTCGCGTCCATCAGTCGCAGCAGGCGCAGGCCCAACGTAGTCAATTACTGCAAGTAGCCAGGCAGGGCGCGCTGAATCTGACGACCATCGACTGGCGGCATGCCGATATTGATGTGCGTCGCATTCTGGACGGTTCGACAGGCGAGTTCTACAACGACTTCTCCAAACGGTCACAGCCATTCATCGAAGTGCTTCAGCAAGCCAAGGCCACCACAGTCGGCACCATCACCGAGGCGGGCCTGGAGTCGCAGACCGCCGACACCGCCCAGGCGCTGGTGGCCGTATCGGTTCAGACGTCGAATGCCGGTGAAAGCGACCCGGTTCCGCGGGTGTGGCGCATGCGGATCACCGTTCAGCAGGCCGGCGATCAGGTCAAGGTCTCGAACGTCGGGTTCGTGCCATGAGCGCGATCGAGTCGCCGCTAGTCGGTGAACGCGATGAAGCCGACTCGGCGGTTGAATCGGCTGCCGAGGTCGAGATGCCGGATTCGGATGAAAGCCCGGCGAGGGGGCGGCGTCGCATCCGCTGGTCGCGGGTGATCGCTTACGGGCTGCTGCCTGCACTGGCGATGTCGCTGGCGTCTGCTGCGGGGTTTTTGAAATGGCGGGACGCCGCCGTCCGCGACGCCACGGTCGCCCGCGTGGAATCCGTGCAGGCCGCCACTGACGGCACCGTCGCGCTGCTGTCCTACCGGCCCGACACCGTGCAGAAAAACCTCGAGGCCGCCAGGGGCAGGCTGACCGGTACGTTCCTGAACGCCTACACACAACTGACCCACGACGTGGTGATTCCCGGATCAAAGCAGAAGCAGATCTCCGCGGTGGCCACCGTCCCGGGCGCGGCATCGGTCTCGGCCGCCACTAACCACGCCGTCGTCCTGCTATTCGTGAACCAGGTCATCATCGTCGGCCAGGACGCGCCCACCAACACCGCGTCCAGCGTTCGCGTCACACTCGAAAAGATCGACGGGCGTTGGCTGATCTCGCAATTCGACCCGGTGTGAACTGACGACGATGCAGCGCCGTTCGTCTCACCGCACACCCGCAAAGCCGTTTGCAGCTTTGGCTTTGGCGGCTGCGCTGTTATCGGTGACGGCGGTCGCGCCGAGTGCGCACGCCGACGTAGTGGCCTATCTGGTCAACGTGACGACGCGTCCCGGCTACCACTTCGCCAACGCTGACGCGGCCTTGAGCTACGGACATGGCATCTGCGACAAGGTATCTCAGGACCGCAACTACGCGCAGGTCATGGGGGAGGTGAAGGCCGACTTCAACACCTCGGATGAATACCAGGCTTCCTACCTGATCAGTCAGGCGGTTAACGAGCTGTGCCCGGCACTGATCTGGCAGTTGCGAAACTCGGCGGCGCACTACCGGCCGCCGTCCGCGACCGGCGGCTGAAGGAAAGGAACTACGACATGCGGTATCAACCATTGGCCCTCTTTGCTTTGTACTCGACGGCGACCGGTGCGGTCTGCGGTGCACCCGCTGCGCAGGCCGACAACAAGCGGCTCAACGACAGCGTGGTGGCAAACGTCTTCACCGTTCAGCACCAAGCCGGCTGCACCAACGACGTGAAGATCAACCCTCAGCTACAGCTGGCCGCCCAACGACACACCCTCGATGTGCTGAACAATCGAAACCTCAGCGACGACATCGGCTCTGACGGATCCACACCGCAAGACCGCGCAAATGCCGCCGGCTTCCACGGGCGAGTAGCCGAGACCGTGGCGATCAATCCCGCCGTGGCGATCAGCGGCGTCGAGCTGATGAACGAGTGGTATTACAACCCAGGGTATTTCGCGATCATTTCCGACTGCGCCAACAGCCAGATTGGAGTGTGGTCGGAGAACGCCCGGGACCGCACCGTCGTGGTGGCCGTCTACGGACAATCGGAACGACCCCCCGCCGCAGCACCGAGGGGAGCACCGCCGCCGGCGGTGGCGCTGCAGGAGAACGTCCCACTCGATCCCAGCCCCGACTACGACGCCAGCGACGAGGTCGAGTACGCCATCAACTGGCTGCCGTGGATCCTGCGCGGTGTGTATCCGCCGCCCGCCATGCCACCGCAGTAGCGCAGCTGCGCGTCCACGTAACGGCAGCCAGCAGACACCCTGGCCGTCCCCGGGGCATCACGGTGCGCCGACGCGGCGCCGAGTTGCCCACCTTGGCGAGAATACGTTTGCAGTGCCGGACTTTCGCCCCTTCTGAGCTGTGGTGTCGGTGCATACCCGTGTTAGCCTGACGATTCCCGTCGCGTTAGCCTCGGGCTCGGTAGACA
>NZ_JBVAXR010000053.1:0-22715 GCF_055419445.1 Mycobacterium sp. IDUB_19
CAACGCCCAGGTGGCCTACTACGGCCACACCAGCGGTGTCGATCCGACGGTACGGGCGATGCCAGTCGACGGCGTAGACGTGATTGCGGTCAGACAACTGTCGAACAAACCCATCCGCACCGCAGAGTCTGGGCGGGGCTCGCCGCAGCTGACCCCGCCCGAGGACCAGGTGCTTGCGCTGCTGGCCGAGGGGCTGACCAACAAAGACATCGCCGAGCGGTTGGGCTGCAGTCAGAAGATCGCCGAGAAAGACGTCCAGGACTTGCTACACGAGCTGGGTGCACGCGACCGCACCCACGCGGTGGTGCTCGCTTTCCGGTGCGGGCTACTGGATCTGGGCCCTTCGGGCGCCGAGTCGCCGCAGGGCCTGCCGCAGCTGACGGCGCGTGAGAGCCGAGTGCTTCCGTTGGTGGCCGAGGGCTACGCCGATAAAAGGATCTCCAACTGGTTCGGCTTGACTGAAGAAAACGTCCGTTGGTGCGTCGAGAGATTACTGAAGAAGCTTGGTGCACCCAATCGCACCGTCCTAGTGGTGCGCGCTCACCGGTATGGGCTGCTAGACGTGTCGGGGACACACTTCTTACGCCTGGTGCGAGCGGAAGATGCGCCTAGCGATGACGCGCAGAAGAACTGGTCGGCGGTCCGTGATGCGTTGGCTTGGTTGAGGGAGTCGTTGTCGGACTGGTCGGAGGGCAAGCGCGACGACATCGTGTACGCGCTGGTTCCCGTGTTGGCCTATGCACTCAACAATACTGTCGGCGCGGTGGGGCTGGTCATGCACGAAGCCGGTGCGCGGGGCGATCGCGAGCTGCTGGTCACCGTCGTGGACACGGGCAGTGAGCTGCCTCCGCCGAATGTCGTTGCCAGCTCGTTGTATTCGCCGCTGAATGCCCGTTTGCGCGACGATGACACGCAATGGGGCCGTGAGATTGAGTTCGGGATCCGCGAACACGTAGGGTTTCCGCCTGAACTGGTTGCTGCCGTCAAGGGTATCCGCCCTGTCTGGCTGGACGCGCCGCGCGCGATTTCCCTAGCCGTTTCGGATCGGAACTTTGGCCGGCTGGCTCGTGGGCTCAAACCGTATCTGCTCGAAGGGACGTCAGAGCACGTCGCGGCCGAGTTGAAGCGTGTCGGGAGGATCAATGAAAATCGCCTCATCGACCAGCCGACCGATCCGGAGGCGGCATGCATCACGTGCCGCTTCGGCGGCGAGGTAGTCACCGTGCACGTCTATCCGTTCTCTCATCGCAACTTTCGGTCTGCGTGCTACCGGTTAGAACAGGCGGGGCGAGCCGAGGCCGCAGTGACACCGCCCGAATTTGCGGCCGCTGCCATCGAACGGCTGCCTGATGATGCCAATGAGGGGTTCGAGTCAGGACCGGTTGCGGGATTCGGGGCCGCGGAGGGCACGGCATCAAGGGCGTTGTGGCAGTGGCTTTTGGCGGGCTTTGACCCAAGGTCGGTTCCAGATTTGAGTGCTGATGGTGCACGGGTTGGTGAGGATGCGTCGGCGGCAGGCCGCGGCGAGGTGTCGGAGGTGGTGGAGCCCGATGCGCCCAGGCAGCCCAACGCTCCGCCCGCAGAACTACTTCCGGGTGAGCCCGCTGGGGATGCTGATTCGTCGGGGTTGTTGGGGGCTACCGATCCCGGGGAGTATGGCCCGGGTTGGCGGTATGTGATGGTGCCGGTGAGCACTCTAGGTGTGAGGCTTCGTCAATTGCTGGGCTCGGATTCTCGGGTGGCTGAGTCGGTTTCTGAGGATGTGTTAGTCCGTAATCCCGACCGGGTTGGTAGCCCGGTCGCGTGGTCTCGTAAAGCGGTCCTTATCGACGCCGAACATCTACCGCGAAGTGCGGGGC
Source organism: Mycobacterium sp. IDUB_19 (assembly GCF_055419445.1). Lineage (NCBI taxonomy): Bacteria > Bacillati > Actinomycetota > Actinomycetes > Mycobacteriales > Mycobacteriaceae > Mycobacterium > Mycobacterium sp. IDUB_19. The sequence goes on from NZ_JBVAXR010000053.1 coordinate 1,860, forward strand.
TTGTTATTCGGTTTCCCATGTGGCAGCTCGTGGACCCCGGCATCACAGGTGATCAACTGATGGCCGACGAGCACCGCAAGGGCACCCCGATCGTCGTGGACACCTTGTCCGGACCGGGTGTGCAGATCATTGGCGTGGTCATTCCTGAGGTCGAAAATGCCGCCGGCGCCGCGGCACCGGTCGATGCGTGGGACGCCGAATGGTTGCAGCAGTTGGCCGCCGAGCGTGGATTACCGATTGTTGAGATCCCGGTGATGCCTCGGCACGAGCCGCGTGTTGAGTTGGGGCCCCAGGGGTGGTGTGTGGTGGTCCCGCTCAACCACCGGGGTGAGGGCGGCACCTATCCGTTGACGGGTGCGGGGGCGTTTCGGTCGGTTGAAACCCAGTACGCCACTGGGTTGTTGCTCTATCCCGGTCAGCTCGGTGCGGCATTGCGGGGTTTGCAGACGGCGGGGGTCAGCGATGAGGAGTTGCGGGTGATCGCCGCGGATTACGAATCGTTGGTGGATCGCACCGAAAAACCACGGGTGTTCTTGGGTCGTTCGGGCACCGATCCCGATGGTGATGAGGTCATCGGGGTGACCATCGGGGACCAGGACTTTCCGGATTCCACCTACGGGCTATACGAGCGGCGCACCGTGATCACCGCTGAGGGGGCGCACAGCGGTGATGTCCATTCCGACCGGCGGGAAGGCTGGTTGCGGGTTCTGCACCCGAGGCGGACCGCGGAGTTTATCGAGGAGGCCAAGCAGCGCTACCCGCATTTGGCCGGGCAGCTCGATGCGTTCTATCAGCAAGTCCGGGCGCCCAACGCCGAGCAGTGGGCCCTTGCTCAGCGCCTTGACGGGCCCATCTCCGACGACGTTATGCAAGTGGCCAACCAATGGGCGGGCCGGCTCATCGATTGGCAGGCGGTTCAGGCCAGGCCAGCACGGGATACCGCAATAGGCCTGTCGCAGATCCTCGCGAGCATCAACGCCGGCGTCCCCGCCGAAGAGCCCGACGCGCCGAGCCTGGCGCTTGATGATGCGGAACGTGCCCAATTTGAGGCCCAGATCACGGCGATTCGCGGCGAGATCGCGTCGTTGCGGTTGGTGTCGGAAGGTTCTGCGGTGCAGGCAGATCAGGCGACGTTGGAGTCGCTGCTAGCTCGTGTCGAGCGTGTCGTCACAGAGTATGAGGGCATGCTGGCGCGGTTTGAGGACAGGTTGCGTCGGTTGGGTGATGGGGCGCCGGAGGAGATGGGGTTTCATATCGATCCCGAGTCGCGGTGGCTTTGCGCGCGGGGCATGGACGTAGGGTCGCTGCGCCGTGGCGGGGAGAGCCTGTCGGCGCCGGAGGAGGTCTCGATCGAGGATCCGGACCTGCGCGCGTTCTGGACCGTCATCGAGGAACTGCACGGTGTGCGCGGCGCGACGGGACCGCAGGATCCGAATTACGTTGAGATCCATGGACTGGCGGAGCTGCAGGCTGCGCTGGCCAACGCCACACCACGGCAGCGCGCGCTGCTGGCCGAGACCGCTGGGCGCATCGTGGCAGCCGTGCGCAACGCGCTGACCCACGATGCGACGCTGCCGCCATATCAGATCAATTTCAAGCAGATGGGCTCTCGTCTGGTCAACACGTCGTGGGCGAAGTATCAGACCCCCGGCCTCGATGACTTCGCACTCAATGTCTTTGCACTCGACATCAACGTGGCGGCAATTCTGAACCCGCAAGAATTCGCCGACGATTACGCCCGGGCCCAGGCGAGGAGAGACTTGGAGAAGGGCAGCGGCGACATGTGGACCGATGCGCTGCTGCATGATCTGTTCGGTCATGGTTCGCAGTTCGCCAGCGGGTGCAGGCTCGAAATGGTTGCCGGGCAGCCCCGAGCCGTCACGTGGGTGGAGCGCAGCGTCGACAAGCACCTCGATGCGGCGTTTGCAGCCTTGACGGTGGCCGGTCAGATCCGCCCCGACAGGTTCAGGTGGGAGTTGGGGCTGTCGCGGTACGCCCGCGATCGCGCCGACCGTCGCAAGTTGAACAAGCGCGAAGCCCAGGCCGAGAGCGCAGTGTATGTGCTGGGCAACCCGGAATCGGACTGGCGGTCGGTGAAGTATGCGTTGTATCGCTCGTTGCGGGGGTGGCCGGTGCTGGATGCGGCGACGGTGGCGCGGTTGCAGGCCGCCGAGCGGTTGGGTATTGCCACGCCGCATCTGCTTGATCCCGCCGAGCTGGCCGCGCAAGTCGTGGATCGGGAGTTGGCCGCGGTGCTGTCGGAGGCGTCGGCGCCTTTGGTGTGTGCTGTGCCGCAGTTGGTGTTTGGGCAACGCCACCAGACGAACCGCGGTATTGCCACCGGGATCACTGTTCCCGATGCTGACACCGTGCATGTGGCGGCGCTACCCGGGATGGGTTTGACCGCAGCCGAATTCGCCTATCATGCCCGTGGTCACAGGACGGCCGGGCCGGATGGGCAGCCACTCAAAGCCGCACCGGCCGACGGGAAATGGGTCGATAACCCCGACCTCGCTGAGCTGGTAGCCCGGCTGCTCGACAAGAGCGACTCGACCGATCTGGTCTATCTGGTGACCAGCCCGTCTGGGGCCGGGGAGCACGGGCACGTGTGGACGCTGACCGTCCTCGACCCCGAAGACCAGCGGTCCGAAGAAGGGCAGGTGCAGCTGCATGTGGTGGTCGCTGCACCCACTCCCGAAGACCCTTACGCGGTAGAGGAATTCGACTACGCGTGCTCGACTGCAGCCGACGTGCGCGGCCACATGCCACGCGAACCCGACCACGCCCTCCTCATCAACCGCGACGGCACAGCCCAACCCGCCACCGACCCCGGCCCCATCTACACCCTGGGCGATCTCGGTGACGACCCAACACCGGATGAGCCAGCCTCGGTTCCTGAGCTCCCGGGGCCGGATTCCGAGTCGTCCGTCGACGCGGCCGATCAGCTGACGGCGCGATTCGGGCCTGCGGAATTGCTGCAGGTTGTGGCTGACTTCGTGCCGGGTGTGGATCTTACTGTCGAGTTCGGTGCGGCCAGCCCCGCACAGCGCCAGGTGCGCGGTGTGGCCGAGTACCTGGCGGGGTCGGGTGAGGCCTCGGAGTTCGTTCGGGCGGTGCGTGATAGCCGGCTCGATGCTGACGTGGTCGGGGACCTCGACTGGGGGGGACTGGCCGAGCGGTTGTATGTGGCGGCGGTTCCCTCGGCGACGATTGACCGGGTGCGGTGGAGGTTAACTCAGATCCTGTCGCAGGGCACGCTGGTCGTGACCGAGGCCGAAGATCCCGCCACCGGCCACGGCCCGGCTAGAGTCAGTCCAGATGGCTTCCGTCGGATCGGGGACGGCCGCTCCGCACCATCCGAAGACGTTCATGACGGCGACCTGATCGGCGCCTTTGACGAAGCCGAAGAGGAGCAGGGGTGGTGGCACGCTGAGGGTGCCGTCGGGCCGCAGCCGCGATCACGCCAGTGGTATCGGGCCCAACCGTGGGACTGCCGCAACGTGGACCTCGCACACCCCCCCACCCTGCGCCAGGTCCGGCGGGCCGGCAACGCCGATCCCGACGCAAACCGTTCCTTGAGCCGCGAGGTTGCTGACGATATGTCAGCCGGCTATGGGCCGTTCTTGATCCAGTTCGATGTTTCGGCCGGGCAGTTCTCCGGTGAGGTCTCACGAGACGGTGAGCCGCGGGGCAGGGTGCAGATCAGCGCTCGCTTTGACGAGCAGCACCTGTTGGTGACTGTGGCTGTCGACGGCGTGCCGGACGCGGAACGCGCGGAGCTCAGCCGTGAACTGAAAACCGGGTTGAGGCCCTACTTGCTGGGACGCTCGGGCGCCAATCGTGTCACGTGGCCCATCGGTGACACGGCAGCTGACACAGAGCCGGGCGTCAGTACGGAGGAGCCAGGATGCGTCGGCGACGTGCCCACCAATGATGCTGAGGACGCGAGTTGCATACAGCGCGAGCTGGAGTTCGTACAGCGCCGCTCCGGCGGCCGGGCTGGGGTGCCATCCCTGGCCGATGTGCTCGGGGACGACGCATGGGAGATCGCCAGCCCCTGGACGTTTGCGAAACGGGTGCGCGACGCGAGCGATGTCGCCCGACACGTGTTGGTGCGCTACTGGGGTCCGCAGGGTTCGAATGCATCCGAGGGGTCGGCGTTCACGTTGACCGAGACCGCGGACGGGCTGTGGCTGCACGAATCGGTGCAGGTGGCTGAGCGCCTCGAGGAGCGCAACCATTTGGGCGTGGATGCCGAGCAACGGCTGCGAGAGCTTGCGGTGGCGGGTGCCCAGTTCGTCGGGATCGTCGTCAACGCGACCGGCCAAGCCCGCTCTGCGGGACCGAGTGCCGATGTGGGCTTCGAGGACCCCGCGGGCGCTGCCGCCGCGAGGCTTCACGACCATCTCGACGCAGCCTTTGCGGCCCTGCTGGCAGCCGGTGAGATCCCGCCCGACAGGACCAGCTGGGAGGCGCAGTTGTCACAGCACAGCCGCGATCCGCGCGCAGCCCCGGCCGAGATCGTCGTGTGGGTGCTGAGCAACCCGGCTTCGGACTGGCGCTCCGCGTGGTACGCCATCTCTCGCTGGGTGTTTGGGATGTCGGTGCTGGATGCGGCAGTGGTGGCGCGGTTCCAGGCGGCCGAGCGGTTTGGTATGGACCAACCGCATTTGCTGGACCCCGCCGCGCTGGTGGATGCCGAGTTGGCAGGGCTGGTGTCGGTGCCGCTGGTGTGTGCGGTCGGGCAGTTGGGGTTCGGGAAACGGCGCTTCGTCACTGGGGTCACGACGCCCGACGCCGACACTATCCATGTAGCCGCGCTGCGCGGGAGGGGGTTGACGGCAAGGGAATTCGCCTACTATGTGCGCGGTTACGGGACCGCCGGTCGCGACGGTCAGCCGCTGCAAGCCCCACCCGGCGGCGCTGGCTGGGACGACAACCCCGATATCGCGGCGCTGATGGAGCAGCTGCTCGATGACACCGATCCGACCGCTCTGGTCTACCTGGCAACCAGCCCACCGGAGTCCGAGGAGTCTGAGCAGTTCGAGGAGTCCGAGGAGCTCGGCCATGTGTGGTCGCTGACAGCCGAACGTGGGCAGGTGCTGTTGCACGTGGTCGAGGCCGCCCCCACCGAGACGGATCCCTACGCGATAGACGAATACGACGTTGCGTGCTTGACCGAAGCCGATGTGCGCGGCCACCTCGATCTCGAAGACGGCACCACACTGCACGCCATCGCCGTCAACAACGACGGGAGCGCCCAACCCGCCTGGGGCCGCGGCCCCACCTACAGCCTCGGCCAGCTGGACCCCGACCTCTCCAACACATCGGTCGCCAATGATGACGGTCCGACGTCGTTGGCAGCTGCGATGGGAGCGACCGCGGCCGATGAGGGGACACCTGTGGGTGCTGAGGCTGCCGAACGGCCCGGTGACGAGAGCACCACGATCCCCGCCCGCGACCTCGTCGGCGCCTCCCATGTCCCCCGCGAATCCGGTGGTATCGCGGAGTCGCCCACAGGACGCGAGGGCGTTCAACATGACGTGCACTACGCACGGAAACGGACGAACACCCGCAACGCCGAACATCTGGGCGAGGTGATCGAGAGCCGCAGCCCGCAGCGGCTTAGCCGGCTCGCTGAGATTCTTTCTGGCGGGTGTGGATCAATCGACGTCAAGCTGGAGGCAACTTTCGAGATCCCCTGGTGGAGCGTCGCCGCACTGCTGGGGAGGCCGATGCAAGACAACAAGAGCGCCTACTTTTTTGGCGACGTGCTCCACGGCGGTCAGGAGATCGGAAAGATTGCGTGTGCCTCATACCGTGACACTGAGGATAATCTGGTCGTCTTTTGCGACGACGTGCAAATCTTCGAAGAGTACAAGCATTTGCGGGGCACGGGACTTGCCAAGTGGTTGTGGGAGATTCAGCGCTATTTCGAGCACGCCGGGGTTGACCGCATCGAGTTCCTCGCTTCGGGGTACGGCGCGCGAACATGGGCGCGCCGAGCCAACTGGGCCCCGCTAGAGTTGCGATCGTCGCTGGGCGAGATCAAGCAGGCGGCTGGTCAACTGTTGCCGCGGCTCGGCGAGGTGGCCAAAGCCGAACTGCTCGAATTCATGAAGCGGTTGGAGCCGGACAACCGCGCCCTGCCAAAGCCCATCGACGTGCTGAAGCTCTCCGCGCCCGGGGAACCCGATCTGGGCCTTCAATTGCTGAGCCTGGGCAACGCAGCGTGGTACGGGGTGGTGTATTTGCGCGGCGATGATGTGCGGTTGGCTCGTGAGCCCAGGCATGAACTGGACGCAGGGATCGAGCGCGCGGCCGATCGCGACGTCATTGACCCGGCGTTGGCCGAACAGGCCGTGGTGGTCGGTGATGCGGCGATCGTGCAGGCGTTGGGTGCTGGTCCGCCGGGGGCCACCGACGTGATCGAATTATCGGTCCCCCAGGCACTGTTCGAGCAGCTGAAGGCCGCCGAGGGTTGGACGCCGGTGCCGATCAGTGAGCAGGAGGACTACCGCACTTTGCCCGATGGGCGTGTCGTCGGGGTGTGGCCGCGCGTACACCGGCGGCATCCGGTTTTGGCGCGCGGTCGGCTGCGGGTGTCCTGCGGCTGGCGCGGTCTGGTGTCGCATGAGGATTTGCTGCGCCGGTCGTGGCAGGCCGAGCCGGGGGGAGTGCGGGTGGCCGGTCTGGCCGATGTGTATGCGTGGACCCAGCAGCGCGGCATGCCGGGCGATGGCGAATCGGTGGATTGGATTAAGGATTATCTGCTGAACCCGACGACCGTGCCCTTGTCGGTGGATGTGCTGGCCGGCGAGATCAATGAGATCACCGACATGTTGGGGCGGCGGCTGGGGCAGGAGGTGATCGCAGCGCCGCGGGTCGCGCGGTTCATCCGGCTGATGGCCGAGGGCCTGTTCATCAACCGTGTGGTGTATGGGCATCCAGACATCGGTAGGGCCAACCACCTGTACGGGTCGTTCGAGCTGCGGGATTACCAGGTTGCGGCGTTCTACCACAACGGATTTGCCGCGCTGGACGACTTACGGCACATTCTGGACAACGGCATGCTGCTGCACGCCGACCCCGAGTTGATCATGCTGGCGATGGTCGCCGACGCCTGGAGCGACGACGTCTACGGCGGCGGCAGGCGCAGTGACAATCCGGACTGGTTCGACGAGTTGGCCTCGGCCAGTCTGTTGCTCGATCGAGCCCTGCTGCACGGGGTCGACGTGGGTGACGTCAGGCTGATGGCAATGGCGGTGAACGCCACCGCATTTGACGAACGTACCGGACGCCAAGCGGTGGAGTTCATCGATGAGCTGCGGCAGCGGTGGCAGCTCAGCGGCTCGCGGGAGAGGTCGCTCGGCGACGTAGTCGCCCGCTGGGTGGCCGCAGTCGACCTGCAGGGCCTCTCAGAGCCAGAGTCGGCGGTGACGTCCATCGATCTGGCGGTCGAGGATCTGATGTCTAAGCGGTTCAGCCCGCTGCGGGTGCTGGGCCGCACACTGGGCATGATGGGCATCCGGGTCAACCACATCGAACACGTGTTGCGATTGATGGCGGTGTATGGCCACCTGTCGCCGGAGCCGTTCAGTTTCGCTCCGGACACCACGGTGCGCAGGGTCTTCATCGATCGGCTGCGCGGCAATGCGGCGTTCCTGGATCCCGAGTCGGGTTGCCGGTACCCCGACGGTTGGGTGCTGGGCAACCGCGACATGCGCCGCGATCATGCCGCCAAGCTCAGACAGATCGCCGACCGGCTGGAAACCGACCGAAGCTACCAGCCGTTGGACGCATACCGCGACGCTCAACAACACTCCTCGGACATGCGCGAAAAGTACGCGGGGTTCCGCTGGCAGCGGGTGATCCGCACGGGTGGGCAGCCGTGGAACCCAAGCGAGATCGCCGATACCCTCGCCGCGCAGCTGCCCGGGTCCGACCGGCGCGGAACGTCGCGGGATGCCATCGACGCCGCACTGCGCATGCTTGCGCTAGCCGAGCCGGTCGCGGCAGAAGACGCCGCGATCGTGGTGACCCTCAGCGAGGACGCAGACGGGCGGCCCAAGCTACGTGTCCAGCTGGACTACATGCGCACGGAGCCCACGCACTCCGATCCAGGCCTCACCGAAGACACGGTGCGGCAGACCCTTTCGGGAATCGAATGCCGAACGACCACGCAGACGGCCGATCCGTTGCCGCGCGGCCAGATCTGGCACCGGATCATGCTCGACTTTGACAACCCAGCACCCGACGACGGCCAGGACCGCAGCGGGCTTGCTGGCCGCCCGGCTACCGGGCCGCCCGTCCTGCCCGGGGCCGCCGGTGCACCCTTTAAGGGCCGCGGCGGGGCTGAGCATGGCGGTGCGGGTCCGGATGAGCGGGGGCCGCACGACACCCGCGGCGACCGTGGCGACGACCACCCCACCCCGGATGCCGGCACGGGTAGCGGCGGGGCGGGCGGCCACCTCGACGTCGCGGGCCGCGGCGGTGCTGATGACGGTGAAGCGGCAGGGTTTCCGTCTCCGGACGACGTGGCGCAGGCCGAGTTTCGAGATCTAATCGCGCAGTTGGATCTCACGGCGTTGTCGGTGGAGGCGGTCACCGCGGCGCTGTATCGGGAGCTGCCGATCGATGAGACGACGGGCTTGCTTAACGGTTGGCGTGACGGGCTCAAGGTGGGCGAGGTGATGCGCGCCCAGTTGCATGTCGCCGAAACCGGCGAGAGAGCTTTTGTGGTGGAGCTGGACATCGCCAACCTCAGCGGCATGGATCAGGCGTTGGGGAGCGAGGAAGCCGATCGCCACTATCGCAAGCTGGTGGGCTTTGTCATTGCGGCACTTAAGGAAACGGGGGCGGTGGCGGTGATCGAGCGTGTCGGCGGTGATGAAATAACTGCGGTCGTTGTCGGAGACATCGACGAAGCGGCCGTCGCCGCGGCGGCGCAGAGAATCAAAGCTCAGGCGCGCGAATACGTTGACCGAAATGGTCTGTACTTCCCGCATCCAAAACATCCGGGCCAACCGGAGTATAACGCTGTCGGGATACACGAGGGCCACGCGGAGATTCGGATCGGTGTGGTGTTCAGTGAGATCCTCGACGACGCAGACGATGGGGTGGAGCGCAGTAAGACAAGCAGCCGGGCGATCGCAGGAGAGCCGGGATCAGCGACGGGGGCCCACGGGGCTGACACAGAGGCAGCGGCGTCGGCGCCTCAGGAAGCGCAAACGCGAACGGGCTCACAAGAGGCGGGTGGCCAAGGTGAAGCCGGCGCGCCGGCAGAGCCCGCACGCCGTACTCGCTACCTGCAGCCCGAGGAATACAAACTCGCCTTGTTCACGAAAAAGGCGGCTGCGATCGTCGAGGAGATCCGGGCAGGCCGTGCGACCGTCGATGCACTTTTCGCCCTGTACGAGCCGCCGGACCGGGATGCGGTCACCGGTCTCTACGAAGCTCGGGGTACGCAACTGTTGAAGCAGATGATCACCGACGCGCGCCGGTGGACACGCGATCACCCCGACGAATCGGCCTTTGTCTTTATGGCCGAACTGGAGGGCCTTTCCCTCATTAATGAGCATGTCCAAAACCGGGTCGAGGTCGCCAACGACCATTACGGCGCCCTGGCCGGCGCCTTCGAATACCCTCTCAAGGGGACACCGGCGCAAGCCCATGCGATGCGTCAAGGACCCAAACTCATGGCCGCCGTTGTGGTCGGCAGGGTCGACGATTCCTCCATGAGCGCCGCGAAAACCGCGATCGGCAAAGAAAGTGGCGCTTACATCCGGCGCGAGGGAATGGCGGACCTTCCGAATCCGAAGCACCCCGACCGGCCGGGGGTTCACCTACGCGTCGGCTATGTCGATATCGCGGACCTTGACGAGGTCGAAGATGTGGTTGCCGCTGCCAAACAGCGGATATTTGGTGACGACTCGGGTAAGGGTTCGGCGGTGCTTGCTGCCGGCCGTGAAGTCGTCGAGTCTCCACAAGGCCTGGGCGGTAAAGAAACTGAGCCCCCCGCTGGCATGGGCGAGCTGCACGACACGCCGACAACGCAGGCGGTCCACCTACTCGATCCGTCACCCACTCACCAGACTTCGGGTGAGCGGCCGCCCGACCTCACGTCGATCAACGATGAGTTCCGGGGCGAGAACGGGGCGCTACTCACCGGCGAGGGCACACCGGCGGTCGAGAGGGCTTCGCTCACCGACGAAGGCACCTCGCCGACCGATGGGGTGGGCGCGCCGACGGTCGCTGCCGGGGCGTCCGATGAGGAGATCGTCGCCCTGGTGTTGCGCGCGCGAGCTGGTGATGTTGGGGCCGAGGATGCTCTGCGGGGGATCTATGGCCCGGGGATTGAGCAACTGATGCGTGACGTCACGGGCAGCGCGGAGACCGCGAGTGCGCTGTCGGTGACGATCTTCGCGGAGGCCTTCTTCGCATTGCGCGGTGGCGAGAGCGCGACTGAGAACCCGCGGGGTGTCTTCGAAACGTGTTTGGCGCAAGCTGCATCCAGCGGCGCGGTGTTCGGGGTGTTGTTGGGCGATGCACGTACGTCGCTGGGATGGAGCCAGAGAGAATTGGGCAGGCAGGCCGGAGTGAGTGCGAGACACATCGGCTGTGTCGAGTCGGGCGAAAAAGGGCTGCGGAGGAGGACCGCTGAGGGGCTGGTTGCGGTTTTCGTTGCGGCTGGGGCGTGGTCGGAGGATACGGCGCAGCGGATACTCGACCATTTCTTCCCTCGGGCCAAGGTGAAACCGTTGATCGAATACGGGGAGGACAAATTCGGGGAGTGGCTGCGCGATATGCGCGGGTCACTCGGATTGACCCTGGTTCAACTGGCCGAGCGGGCCGGAGTAACTCAGACCGCGGTCCGCAATTTCGAGTTGGGCAAGAGGAAATCGTCGAGGGGTACCGCTGAGGGGCTGGTTAGGGCGCTGGGGTTGTCGGGTGAGGTGTTGTGGGCGGTGCTCGACCATTTCTTCCCGGTGCCGCCGGTGCAAGCGTTTCTCGTGCCCCCGAATGTCTTGAAGGTCTTCGGAAAGTGGCTGCGCGGGGCACGGAAGTCGCGCGGATTGACCCTGGAAGAACTTGCCGCGCAGGCCGGAGCGAGTCCAAGCCATGTCACCGAAGTCGAGTTGGGCGAGAAGAAGCCGTCCGCGAAGCTCGCTGAGGGGTTGATTGTGGCGACGGGACACACGGTGGCCGAGGCGCGCCGGGCCGTCATGTGGGTCTTGGTCGGCCAGGAATATTCGGGTTTGCGCCGCAGCGCGGTTGACTTGGTGAGTTCGGTGCGCACTTGGCGTAACAAGTATTTCGCGACAGTGGGACATTATCCCGCCGATGATCAGGTAGCCGCTGCCTTGGACTTGTCGTTGGCAGAGATTGAATTCGCGCGTGCTGTGGTCGAGCGGAATCGTTTGATCTCGATCGAAAGCGAGTTTTCCGGGCGCAGCGCGATGGCGGATCCGGTGGTTGAGCTGGCTTTGAGTGATAGCGATCTACTGGACTTTGTGGGCACCGTGTTGGTGGATCTGTCGGCCGCAGAGATTGAAACGATCCTGGACCACCTGGTATTCGGGGGGCCGCTGAGGGTGGTTGCCCAGGGGTGGGGGACCGATGAGGCTGCGGCTGCGGTGCGCATCGAGGCCGCCGAGCAGCGCCTGCGACAGGCCTTCGGTCCACCGGAACGCGGTGACGCGGACCATTATGTACCCCACGACGAAACTCCCCTCGAGCCTGTGGGGCCGGTGAAACCGTTGACCGAGTACGGCACGGACGACTTCGGGATGTGGCTGCGCGACAACCGTCAATCGCGCGGCTGGTCCCAGAAGGTATTGGCCCAGCGGGCTGGGGTGGGTCCAGCCACGATCAGCAATGTCGAATTGGGCAAGATAACGCCGCCGAGGTACAGGGTTGAGCAGCTGGTTTCGGCGCTGGGGTTCTCGGGTGCGCCGTTGCGGGAGATTGTTGATCACTTCGCGGCGGTGCAAGCGCTGATCGAGCCCGGGGAGGTGTTGAGGGTCTTCGGGGAAGCGCTGCGCAGGGCACGCGAGTCGCGCGGATGGGCGGGGCCCCGACTCGCCGAGCGAACCGGAGTGGCTGCTAGCACCATCAGCAATGTCGAGCACGGCAGGTGGCCGCCGTCCTCGAAGCTGGCTGAGAAGTGGATTGCGGCGCTGGAGTTGTCGGTTGCCCAGGTGCGCGAGGCCATGATGCGGATCATGGTCGAGGACGCCTATCCGGATCTGGCTGGCCGCGCTGGGGAATGGGTGCGCTTGGTGCACAGCCAGGGCGTGGGCCATTTCGAATCAGCGGGTAACCATCTCGCCGATGGTGAGGTGACCGATGCCCGGCGTGCGTCGTTGGCACTGGGTGAGTACGCGCGTGCTGTGATTGCGCGGCGTCATTCAATGGATGTCCCGGTGCTTGAGCCAAAGTTGAGCGACAGCGAAGTGCTGAACTTCGTCCGCGCCGCTTTGGTGGGACTGCCTGAAGAACAGATCGATGCCATCCTCGAGCACTTGACGTTCGGGCGCTGGCAACCTGTCACAGCGGCTGAGCGGTTGGGGACCGATGCGGCCGCGGCCGGTGAACTCATCCAGTGGGCCGAACAACGCCTTCAGGCGGCCCTCGGTTCGTCTGGTTTGTCGGATATCGGTGCTCCGGACGGTTCTGACCACCGTCTCGAGGGTGAGCTAGACGAGCCTGATACGCCGAGTCAGTCCCGCGCCGAGCCTGCAAACCGAACGCTTCTGGCGGCCGATACCGAGCCCGTGGCGACGGCGGCCGATGACAGCGACGACGGTGCGTCTGACCGGACCCGGTTTGAGGCCGAGATCGTAATCGAGTCGGATGGACTCGACCCGGTGGTGTGGGAGACGTTGTGCGAAAAGTTGGAGTCGTCGGATGCGGGAGGCTTTCTCGTTGCGCTCGCGGGTGCGTGCGAGGGGTCGTTAGCTGGGTTGGCGCGTCGTTGCGGTGTACCGCTGCCAACATTGCTCGCTGTCGCCAGGAACCGGCGCCGGGGTGAGCTGCCGACCTGGCGGAAGCTGGTCCTCGGGGCGGGGCTCTCGGAGTCGCAGCAACAAGTTGTATTGCAGCAGTTCTTTCCGGGCCGGCTGGATTCATTTAGCACCGATCCAAAAAGGCACCACAGCCTGGGAAGTTTGGTGACGGCCAGGCGTCTGGCCAAACAATGGACTCGCCAACAACTCGCCACGGAAGCCGGCGTCGGCTTGAAAACGCTGGACGATGTCGAAGTCAACCACCGTCTACCGCTTGATCGGGTGTTGGTGGCGCTGTGCGGCGCGCTGGATATTTCCGAGGCCGATGCTGGCCGGGCAGATGCTGGGTTGGTGGATGTGTGGTGTGCTCGTTTTGATCTCGATATCAAGGGTCGTCTGTCGCAGACGTGGGGCATCACTGACGCGGTGGGGCAGGTGCCGTTTGTGGCGGCGGTTGAGGTGGAGGCGCACCGGAGTGTGGCGGGGCTGCCAAGCAATTCCGATGTGCGGCGGTGGTTGTTGGCGTTGGTGGATTTTGTGGTGTCGCGGGATCGGGTGGCGGGGTTGGTGGGGTCGGATCCGTGGGCCTATCGGGTGATCGTCGGGGCGGACAGGGCGACGTTGCAGGCCGCAGTCAGCGGGCAGAGCGTTATTAGTCGTCCACATCAGGTGGTGCTGCGGGGGCTGTGGGCCAATGCGCGGCGCGCGCGGGTGCGCCAGGTGTTGCGCGAGGGGTTGGGGATCGCTTGGAGCGAGGATCGGCTGGTCTTGGAACAAAAGCGGGTGGTGCGGGTGCTGGCCGGGGTGTTGGCCGGTGCGCCGGCGGCCTTTGTATCCAGGTTGTGTGTGCAGGTAAGCGCCAACGACATCAGCGTTTTGTATGCGCCGGTGCGGAGGGGTAAGCCGGCGGCGGTGGCCCCGATCCGGGCTCCCCCGGATGCGCAGGATGTTGACACGGCGCTGATGGCGCTGGCGGCCAACGGTCACCTCGTTTACCGCGGCACCGGGCAGCAGGGCCTGCGGGAGGTGCAGCGGTTGGCGTGCACATCGTTGGAGGGTGGTGCTTCGCGGGTCGGTTATGGCGTGTGGGTGTTGGAGTCCCCTAAAGATGACCAGGGGCGCCCTGTCAAAGATGAGCACGGGCGCCCCGTTGCAGGGCATGTCTATTTCGTGTACCGCGATGTCGATGAGCGGGGTCGGGTCAGTGTCCGCAAGATCGACCGCAACAACGGCGGTGTTGGTGTCGTGTTCGATACGGCCGAGGTGGGGGCCAACGTCGATATCCACGGTATCTGGGTGGACCCCAACGGAAACCCCGTCGAGCAGCTCTATGACTTTCGTCCCACCTTTGATGCCGACGGCAACTGGACCAACCCGGACCAACTAGAGCTGCTTGACTACACCCCACTAGGCGACAAGCAACAAGCCCAAAAACACCGCCCCACCCCCACCGCCGCAGGCCCCCTCGGCGAGGGTCCATTGCCGGATGACGGCGACGCCGTGTTGGGGCGGGTCGATGATCTTTGTGATCGGGCTCGACACGATCTCGACGCGGCGCGGGACGGTGTTGGGTACCTGGCTTGGCTGGCGGGAGAGCCGCTCGAAGGCCTGTGGGAGGGCCCTGCGACGCTGTCGCGGCTCGAGGATGTGCGGGATGCGGCGCACCGAGACGTGATCGCCGGATTGCGGCACCAAGAGGTTGTAGCCGCGCTGGAACATCTCGCGGCGGCGGGCCGGCCGAAGTTGCGTTTGGTGTTCGACAGGGACTCGGCGGCGGTGACCCAGCTGGTGGTGGATTCGGTGCAGGAGGCGTTGACGGCGTCTCCGGATCGCTACGTGGGTGCGGTTTCAACGATGATCGAGAACTGCGAGCGGTTCCTGAACCTCGCTGGGCTGATTGACAAGATTGCCGAGTTGACCCGCGTCGAGAAACGCGTTGTCGGCTTCGAGGAGTTGCGCGAGGCGCTGCGCACCGCGTTGGAGCGGCGGCGCGATTACTGGGCGACGCAGGTGGCTCTGCTTGAGTGGACTGGTCCCGAGGAGGAAGGCGCGGAAGCGGTATCCGCGAACGAACATTGGCGCGGCGAAGTCGATCGGTTGACCGCGGCGGCCGGTGAGCTCGTTGAGCTGGCGGCAGCGCAGGAACGGCTCATCTCTCAGATCAGGGACACCACGAGTGATAACGGGATGAGGCAGGCCGCGCAACCACACGGCGTGGCATTGCCCGATCTGGCAGAAAGTTCGTTGGAGCTGGAATATCTGGTCGGCCTGCGTGATGGGGCACCGGATGACGGGCAAGTGCGGGCGCTCGTTGCACACGCCCAGGCGATCAACGGCCTATGGCGTGAACACAGCGATCTGGAAGAGAGGTTGAATTCGCTGTTGGCAGAGGTAGTTTCGTCGCTCGTCATGGACGCCGACGACCCCGAGACAGCGCAACGACTCCCGTCCGATGACGCCGAGCCGACCGCTGATGACGGTGCTACGGCGAACCTGGCCATGCCCAAAAACATTCGCAGCGTCCCCCCCGGCCCCAGCGATAGTTCGCCAATCGGCGACGACGATGGCTCGGATCTCGAAGGATCCGACGGCGCTGCAGGGTTTTCGCTGGTCCTCGCAAACGGTGATCTGGACGGGGTGGGTGGGGCGCGGCATCGTGTGACCGCCTGGCTGGGTGCTCTGGGCTGGCTGGACAGCGATCAGGTCGACTCGATGATGTTAGTGGCTAGTGAGTTGGTGGCCAACGGGGTTGAGCACGGCCGGGGGCTGGTGACGGTGATGGCGCAGGCGATGCGCGGTGGACCCGGTGAGCGGGGGGTGCGGATCACGGTCGCCGAGGGCAGCCGTCAGGTGCCTCCACTGGTGGTGATTGACCAGGTGCCGCAATGGAGCCTCGAAGATATCGACGAGTCGTTCTTGGACGACGAGGACCAAGACGTTAGCGAGGCCGGGCCGAGCAAGCAGCAACGGGCAGAGCGCCGGCGGGGCATGAAGATTGTGGGCGCGGCGGTCGCTGAGCACAACGTGGTGGGGGGCTACACCGTTAAGGGTGCCGGCAAGACCGTGTTTGTGGAACTGTTCGAGAACGCAGTGCCCCAACGCGTCGCGACGGCGGCCCCGGAGCGTGGCATCAGCCTGGCGTGGTCGGATCCGCAGACGACCATTTCGGCGATTAGTGATCTGCTGTCGCGGCATGACTGGCCGAAAAGGAGAGCGCGGCGTGATTCCACGGACGCCGATGCCATTGCCACGGATGCCGTTGATGCGATCTTGTCGCTGATACCCCGCCAGGCCACCTATGCGGAGCATCCGGTGCGGGTCGTCGCAGAGGTGCTCGACGGTGAGTTCGGTGAGTGCGTGCGGGTTACCGTCGCCGACGGCGGCCATGAATTGACCGATGTGGCACGGTTGCAGCGCTATCCGCGATTCGGCGCCGAACTCGATTCCGCCGGTCGACGTGTGTGGTTCGACATCGCAGACCACCATGGCAAGAGTGCGAGCCGCAGCGAGCCGGAGTCGGCCGGGGGCGCCCCCGCGCACGACCACAGCAGCGGTGGGGTTGTAGTGGCGACGGGTAACAATCCAAACGATCAATCCCTCAGCCGCGTACACGATTTGGGTACCTCGGTCGACCGCGGCACCTTCGATGCCGACGGCAACTTGATCAACCCAATCGAACTAGACCTGGCCGACTCCACCCCACCACCGCAGCCGGACCAGCCCGACTTCCGACAACACCGACCCGCCCCCACCGTCGCCCAGGCACCTTCGGATGCAGATCGCAGGGCAGACATCTCCGCCGGTTGGTCGGGCGGCAACAGCTCGGCAACCGAACCGCCCGGAAGCGGGCTCCCGAGACCAGATTCCGAGTCGCCGGCTACCGACGTCGTCCTGTCGCGGCTCGCCGATCTCGGTGATCGGGCTGTCGGGCGGCGCGACACGTTGCGGGAGCATGTTCGCGACCTGGCATCGCAGGCAGGGGAGTCGCCGGAAAATATGTTCTATGGCAGTGCGGCGCCGTGGTGGCTCAAGTATGAGCGGGATGTAAGACACCGGCTGGTGATCGCCGGGCTGCGGGAGCCGAAGGTTGTCGCCGCGCTGGAATACCTTGTGGGGCTGGGGTATAAGGCGCTGCGTTTGGTGTTTGGCCGCGATGCGGCGGCGGTGACCACATCGGTTGTGATTTCGGTGCAGGACGCTTTGGAGGAGGGTTTGGAGACATCTCCCGACCGCAACTCCAACGCGGTTGCGAACATGATCTGGAATTGTCAGCGGTTCGTGAGCCTGAACGCGCTGATTGACCAGGTTGCCGAGTGGGCCGGTGTCGAGCAACGAATTATCTGGATCGAGCGGTTCTGGTCGGCGCTACACACCGCGGAGTACCAGCGCATCTATTGGGCGGGGCGGGTGGCGGCGCTCGGGTCGGTCGGCCGCGAAGACGCTCTTGCGGAAGCGGTTGCCGAGCACGAGCTTTGCCGCGAGCAAGTCGATCGGCTGACCGCGGCGGGTGGCGAGCTCGCTGAGCTGGCGGCAGCGAGCGAACGCGCCAGATCCCAGATCTGGCACAAGACAAATGAGGTGCCGATGTTTCGGGCCGCGCAGTCGTACGGGGTGCGACTGGCCGAGCTGTTTGAAGATTCATTGGAGCTGGAATTCCTGGCCGGCCTGCGCGACGCGACGCCGGACGACGAGCAGCTGCATGCGCTTGTTGAGCGTGCCGAGGCGATCAATGCCCTGCGTCGCGAACGCAGCGAACTGGAAGCGCGGCTGGATTCAGGGTTGGCGCAGGTGGTTTCGCAGCTCGTCACGGCCGCCGACGATGGCGATGCGGCGCAACGATTCGCCTTGGACGACACCGAGCCGACCGGTGGCGGCGGTGCTGCGGGCCCCGGCGAATCCGTCGATACCAGCGTGCCGGGCAGCGAGCGGGAGGCGTGGCGATGGATGGCCGCGAAGGAAAGCGAACTGGCGCAGTGGCTGGGCGTGATGTCGGTCGATGTCGACGGGGCGCTTTCGTCGCCGCCCGACACGCTGCTGGATGCGCTGGAGAGCCAGGCGGTGCGTAAGGCCGCCCAGAACCTGCCGGAGGAGAATTACGTCGGATTCGCTGGACTGGTCGCGGAGTATCTGATGGCCATCGCCTGGACGTCTGTCTACCAGCAGCGGTGGGAGGCTTTGGTTGCTGACGAGCGTACCGCTGCCGCGGCGGCGGACCCGATCGGCGAGTTGGAAGCCAAATACGAAAGCGCCCGGGAATCGGAGTCGCAGAGGGAAGCCGAGCTCAAGCGTCTGCTGGCCGGGCTGGTGGCCACGTTGCCGCGGGCGGCGCAGCAGGAGCTCGGAGAAATGCCGCTAGCGGTTCGGGTGTCGCGGTTGTTGCTCGGGGGTCTCTTCTGGCACAGCCGGGAATTGGCCTACGAGCTCGTCGAGGCGCATGTGTGGCTCGAGGTCGCCCAGCGGGAGGTGTCCTGGCTCGAGTGGGTGTTCGAGCAGGCCCGCCGCGACCAGGACGAGGCCCGCAGCGAACCGCATTCGTCGAAGGTGCTCGATGAAGCGGACGCGCTGCTCGCGGCGCTCGGGGATGAGCTCGGTGCCGACTGGGGCGATGCGTCGACAAACGCGGTCGCCGACGGGGAAGTGGACGACGAAGACCTCGGAAGCATACGGAGACGGCTGGCCCTGCATGCCGTGTCCCGGCTACCCGATCGCGACAGCCCCCACCCGGTGGGGACCGTCGAGTGGGCCGCCGACCAGCTGCAGCCCACCGAGTACTCGGCGCGCGGCGTTGAAGTCGTATACGAGAACGAGTTCGTCGCCGACGGGCGGGAGCAGGCGGCCGCGGTCGCCGAGTGGTGGCGCGGGCTGACCGATGAATCGCTGCCCCCGGCGTTGCGTGAGCTGGCCGACCGCTATCCGGGCGAGGTGTCCTGGCCCGGGATGGCGGGGCTGAGCACGCTTCAGGCCGCCGTGTTCAAACAGTATTGGATCATTTTCACGCGCACCCTGGGTTTGCCGCTGACGGTGACGACCGCAGCCTGCGATTTGCTGGTCAGCCATGCAGCCGATCCCGATCTTTATCCGCGGCTGGGCATTGGCCTCGCCTTTCATTTGAACGCCGTGGAGATGGTTGAGGGCACCACGGAACTCGACGGCAATGAGATCACCTCCGAAGACGCGGACTTCGGTATTCGCTTCGTCAACATCGTCAACGGTTCGGCCATGTTCACCTACGGCGACTTTGAGCGCGCGGATCGGCGGATATATGTGGTGACGTCTCACGACAGTGCACCGAGCGCGGCGGACTACTGGCGGATGCATCATCTGGGTTTGGGCCTGCTCGCTGATATGCGGGACCTGGTGGCTACGATGCCTCCGTCCGAGCGGTCAGCGGTCCCGCGGGTCGCAGTGGTGGGCGTGCTGCGGTGCGCTCCGGATTCGCCGGAGGGCCGCGGGCTAGTGTTGCGTCGCGATATCGCGGTGGCCGCCGCGCTTGACCCGCTTCCCGGTGAATTCGTCGTTGTCGGGCTGGGCCAAGGGTCGAGCACGGCGCTGGCCGCGGTCCAGGGAGGGGGGCTGGCCGCCGAGGGTTTGGGCACGGTAGTGCTGGTGGACCCCGGCGATGCGGACGCAGATACAGAGGTCGGCGACAACGTGCGGGTGTTGCTGATCAATTCGGCGTCGGGCGACGTCGGCGGCCCGCGAGGGCCGCAGCCCGGGGGGTTGTGGATGCGGGGCATCGACGGCGCCGAACGGGCTGACCTGTTGCGGGCGGACCAGTCGTCGGTGATGCGGCGGGTGTTCGCGCGGATCGCTCTGGGCCTGGATATCTCGGCCTACCTGCCGGGTCTGGAGGTCTTTGGGCGCCGCGCGCCCGACCTGCAGCGGTGTATGGGGGTGGGTAATGAAATCCAGCTGGCCGCGGGTGTGGACGGTTTCGCGCTGCCCGGCGATGCCGATGAGTGGTGGTTGCTGGAACAGACGACCCGGGGCCGGCTGGAACGGGTCACGATGGTCGTCGACGGTGAGCCGGTTGCGGTGGTCGCCGAGGGTGGGGTCGCGCTGGTGGAAAACGCGCTCGCCGAGGTGTGCAGGCGCTTTGTGGTGGGCGCAGATGGCGTGGCCGAACAGCAACGGCCGCCGCTGGATTCGCTGATCCTGGTGGTCGAAGACGGTGCCGACGCGCATCGCGCGGATGCGTTTTATGAGGAGACCACCGGCACGACGTGGGTGGCCGACACTTTGGTTGGCGGGCCTCTGGAATACGACCGCTGGCTGCAGGTGCAGGCCTACCGCAGTGTGCGACGGGCGTGGCGCATCGGATTCCGCTACGACGTTGATGAGCTTGCTTCCGACGTCGGCGAGACCGTCTATGTGCTCAAGCCGGTCAACACAGACCTGCATGACGTCAACCCGAAGCTGGTTGACCCCTATGCGCAGCACCCGGAGATGCCCCAGTGCCCGATCAAGGGAGCACCGCAGCAACCCGACCCGGCCGAGGAGCCGGCTGCGGATTTTGAGGACGAGGGACCCGGGTTGTCACGGGAGTCGCCCGAGCCGGGTGGAGTCAATCCGCAAGCGTGGGAGGCGTTGTGCGCCGAGGTGGGGCCGGCATCAGGTGATGTGGTGGACGGCCCAGCCGATGCAACCGTGGTGGCCGATGGTGGTCGCGCAACCGGTGCGGCGGTGGTCGACGGCGCCGCGGGTGATGCGACGTCTGACGCGCCGGACGATGAGCCGAGACGCTTTCTTGGACTCGGTCCTGAGCAGTTGGTGGCTTTCGATGGTGTGGTGGCGGGCCTGTCGGCGCTGGAGCGGGATTATTTGGGGCTGCGTGAGCGGGGGTTGGGCA
>NZ_JBVAXR010000054.1:0-18792 GCF_055419445.1 Mycobacterium sp. IDUB_19
GACGTTGATCGAGCGCTCTGCGACATCGCGGCCGAGCACGGCAACCTCGACCCGGACGCGGCCACGGCCTACGTCCAATCGCTGAGCGCGGACAAGCGCTACCACCGCGACGTCTACTAGTCTGCCCGCTCAACCCGTAATACGGCGGAAACGCGGGACACCCGCGGCCGAAACATCGCTGTCGCACCATGTGCTCAACAACCGGTGCGTACTCGATGAAGGGGTGCTCGCATGGCAACCGAGGAACGCCTGGGTGACCAGGAATCACCGATCGAGCAAGTCGCTTGGGCGGGGTTGCCCATCAACCTGGATTGGGCGTTCTCCCAAGCGCAGCGCGACAAGGTCTACGTGCAACACCTCACTCGCCAGCGCTGGCGCGCATTGCGCGCACAGGCCCGCGACCGCGACGCCGCCGCGGCTTACCAGCCGCTGGATGCCGAGGCGGGCTAAGCCTCGCTTCGGCTCCCACCCCACGCCGCCGCATTTGTCAAGTGACGCATGCCCCGGCGACCGCCGGCGCTGCCCATCGGAGATCGTTTGGCGCTAGTTTCGTCAACGACGTCCGTGGATGGGGCACAAGCATGTTGGATGTATCGGTTATCGAAACCTCTGGGCTGGGTGATCGTAGCTATTTGGTGAGCGACGGCAAGGTAGCCGTCGCCATCGACCCGCAGCGCGACATCGACCGGGTACTGGAGCTGGCCGGCGATCTGCGGATCACGCATGTGCTCGAGACGCACATTCACAACGACTATGTGACGGGCGGGCTGGCGCTTTCCGCCGCGACCGGTGCCGAATACGTGCTGCCGGCAGGAGAAGACGTCGAGTTTTCCCGTCGCGCGGTCAGCGACGGCGACCGCATCGACAGCGGCGGAATCCATTTCGAAGTGCTGCTCACCCCCGGGCACACACACCATCACGTCAGCTATGTCCTTCGCGAAGAGTTCGGCGACATCATCGGGGTCTTCACCGGAGGTTCGCTGTTGTTCGGCAGCACCGGAAGAACCGACCTCCTCGGCGAGGAGAACGCCGAGGAATTGACGCGGCTGCAATACCATTCGGTCCGCCGGCTCGCCGACGAGTTACCGCCGTCGACTCCTGTCTATCCCACCCACGGCTTCGGAAGCTTCTGCTCGGCCGCGCCCACCGACGGCGACAACTCGACCATCGCAGAGCAACGCCGGAAAAACCCTGCGCTGACTCAGGATGAGCAGGACTACGTGGACGACCTTCTCGATGGCCTGTCCGACTTTCCGGCTTACTACGCGCATATGGGTGTAATCAACCGGAAAGGCCCTGCGGCAGCAGACCTCTCGCCGCCCGCCTCGGTCGACCCCATCGAGATTCGCAGACGAATCGACGCGGGTGAATGGGTCGTCGACCTACGCAACCGAACCGCGTTTGCGGCCGGGCATCTTTCGGGCACCTACGCTTTCGAGCTGGCCGGTTCTTTTGTCAACTACCTCGGCTGGCTCTACACCTGGGGCGCGCCGCTGACCTTGATCGGCGACGACACCAAGCAGATCGCCGACGCACAGCGTGAACTCTGCCGAATCGGGATCGAGCGCCTTACGGGTGGCGCCAGCGGCGACATCCGCGAGCTGGCCGATGGTGAAGAGCTGCGTAGCTACCGCGTCGCCGACTTCGGCGAACTTTCCGAGGCACTGGGCGATGACGGTGTCATCGTGCTCGATGTCCGCCAACGCGGGGACTTCGATAGCAGCCATGTGCGTGGCGCGGTCAACGTCGCGTTGCACGAACTACCCGAACGCATCGCGGAGCTTCCCGCCGACCGCGAGGTGTGGATCCATTGTGCGAGCGGCTATCGCGCGTCGATCGCCGCTGCCCTGCTGGACCGGCACGATCGCAGCGTCGTGCTCGTCAACGACGAGTACGGGAACGCCGAAAAGCTGGAGATCACAACGTGAAGCTGAACGCTTCGGTGCGCCGGCAGCGCAACGATCGGGCGGAAAAACTCACTCTGAAAATTAGTCGGTAGTTTTCTACCGGCCCGGGTAGAGGTAAGTCACTGCCACCTAACACGGGAGCCGACAATGAACGCGCCTGCCGCCGACGTCATTACCGCACTCGAGCTTCGGACATTACTGAAGTCGCCCACGGCGCCGCGCGTCGTCGATGTCCGGACTCCCGCCGAATTCGAAACCTCGCACATCGCCGGCTCCTACAACGTCCCGCTCGACGTGGTGGATCAGCACGGCCCGGAGATCGCCCGGCACCTCGACAATGATCCCGATGTGGTGCTGGTCTGCCGTTCGGGGCAACGCTCGACCAAGGCCCATACGCTGCTGCGGAATGCGGGCCTGACGAGCGGGCGTGTCCTCGAGAACGGCATCACCGATTGGGAGGGACAAGGTTTCGCGGTCGAGGAAGGGGTGCAGCGATGGGACCTCGAGCGTCAAGTACGCCTGGTCGCGGGATCAGTCGTCCTGTCGTCCGTCCTCGGCAGTGTGGCCGTCCCGCGGGTCAAATGGCTCGCCGCCGCAATCGGAGCGGGCTTGACGTATGCGGCCGTATCCAACACCTGCGCGATGGCAACGGCGCTGTCCAAATTGCCGTACAACCGCGGCGCAACATCTGATGCCGAAACCATCGTGTCTCAACTAGCCGGTCACCTAGGCCGTTGAGTGCTCGGACGGTCTAACGCGTTGGCGGCGCCGGCTGGCCGTATACGGCGACCACGACAGTGCGGTCCGGGCTGTTGTCCGACCACACCCCGATATTGGTGTTGGCGCAGTCCCGAATGATCGCCATGTCGTCGGGGTTGTAGTACCACTGGTTGACCAGTTCCAGGCTGCTGATGGCGATGGCCGGGTTGATCGCCACCGTCTCAGCGGCTTTGCCACGGAAGCCGGCGGCGTTGGCACGGTCCTGTGGCGTCGAACCGTCGGATCCAATGTCGTCGTTGATGTTTCGGTTGTTGATCATGTCGTCCGCATGCCATTGGGCCGCCAGCGTCAGCGCGTTGTTCCGGATGACGTCGTTTGTGCAGCCCGCCTGGTGCTGGAGGGTGTAGACGGCCGAGACGACCGCGCTGTTGAGACGCTTATTGTCGGCCTGCGCGGTCGGTGCCGCCAATCCTGTTGCCGCCGAGAGAATCACGACGACGGGCAGCACGCGCGCGCCGCGGCGTAGCCAAACCGTCATCCGAGCTCCTCGAATCACACCGGGTCGAAGCGCGAGACGAGCCATCGGCCATTGACCTTGTCCAGCGTCACCTTGATGACGGGCTGGGTATCGGTGGGAGCTCCGTCGCCGATGGTCACGGTCTGGTTGACGAACAGCAGGGCCACCGCATGGTCGGCGGTCGCCGAAACCGAGGATGCCGCGCTCACTTTGGCCGCCGATGAGATGTGCTTTTCCTTCGCACCCGGGATCACCACCTCGTGGATCAGTGCGGTGTAGGCGTCCTTGAACTCGCCGGTGAGCCGTTCGGTTGCCGCGCCGAGATCCTTGTCGACCGAGTCCGCCCGGTACGACAGTAAGGCGGTGGCGTCTTCGCTTGCCGCCCGGACCGATTCGGTGCGAGCCAGTGCCAGCTCATCGGTTGACCCGACCACCCATCGGAAGTAGCCCGCGGCCAGCGCCAGCACCAATGCGATTGCCGGCAATACGCCGTAGGCGAGCACCCGCGACCACGGGATCCGCCGCCGCTGACGCACGGTTTCTGCTTCGGCCGAATCTGTCTTCTCGGCGGGATCGGTCGCCTCCACGATGATCTCCTCGTCGGGGGCGTCGGTCTCGATGTCGTCGCGAAGTGTCGTCATGGCACGAACACCACGTTCGAGACTTTGGCGTCCTCGCCGACCGAGCGGACCTCGATGCGCATCCGCCATTCCCGCGGTGCTTCCTCGCCGCCGGCGGTCCGCGACTTCACCGCGACCGCGACCAGGACTTGAGCGGAGTCGCCCCGCTGGGATTCCAGACCGGCATCGGTGACCGTCCCCTCTGATTTCGACTGCGCCGCCTTGACGACCTCGGTGAACGGCTTGGCCCGCTGCTCGAAATCGTCACGGAACGCTCCGGTGGCAATGTCAAGGATCCGCTGCACATCCGCGTCAACCTCGGTGTAGTTGATCGACGTGAGGTTTACCGCGCCCTGGCGCGCGACTTGGAGGAAAAGGTCGTGCTGGACTTGGGCCTGGTGCTTTTCGTAAGCGCGGTATCCGACCCAGCCTGCCAGTCCGCTCAGCGCCGCCACGATCGCGGCGCTGGCAACCAGTGCCGTCGCGACGCGCGAAAGCCGACGCTGGCCGACGCGGTGCCGCAAGCGGGCGAGCCGGCCCGTGGGTTGGCTTTCGGTTTCGGCTGCGTCATCGACCGCTGCGTCGTCAACCGGTGCGACATCGTCGTCTTCAGCAGCGTCGTCTTCCACGGCGTCGAAGTCTTCGACGTCGGCAGCCGTTGGCTCAGTGACCTTTTCGGTCTCGGGGGTATCGGGCTCGTCGGCCATGTCTCTCCTTCACACTCCTAGGCTGGCGGCACCAGAAGCGACTGCCAGTTTTTGGCACGCGGGTGCGCCAAGTCGGATTCGGTGTATCGCTTTCCGTCGGGGCCTATGTAGTCACCGGTGGCCGGGTCATAGGTGGTCACGGAAAGCGGCGGGGTCGACGGTGCGGTGCCCCGTGGCGGTGGTAGCCGCGGGTCCTGTCCCGGCGGATACATCGGGACGCCCTGGCCCGTCGTGGTGGCGTTTGGGTCGCCCTTCCAGTTGTAACCCTCGTTGAGCGGCACGTACTCCGCGTCGCTCTCGCACATCTCGATGGTGGGAGCACGCTTCCACGGCTTGGCCTCACACGGAATGTTGCGCACCCCACGCACATTGAACTCCGAGTCCTGCGGCACCCGGCAGAACAGGTCCGCCGCCGGGCGATCCGGAGCGTCAACGCTGGCCGGTGAACGGCGCTGCTGTGGGGGCAGATACCCCGTTGTGCAGGGTGGCGGCAGGTTGAGGTTGAGGTTGAAGTCCAGTTGCGCGCCGCGATACTCCTGCTTGGTATTCGAGCTCGGCACGATGATCGCCGCCATGGCCGCGATGCCCTGCGGAAGCAGCACCAGCAGTTGTTCGATGTCGTGGCGGTAGACGACGGCGATGTCGCCGAGACTCACCAGGTTGGCGAACAACACCGGCAACGCCGGCGACACCCGGTCGAGCAATGCACGGCCTTCTTCGATACCGGAAGTGCCCTGCGTCAGCAGATCTCGCACCGCCGCATCCTGCGCCTTGAACTGCGCCATGAGTGCCGATGTTCGACTGGCCCACGTGGCAATTGCATCCGACGTCTGCACCTGTGAGTTCAGCACCGCCGGCGACTGGTCGATCAAGGCAGCGAGCGGGTCGATGGTCTGGCCACCCGCAATGGCCAATGCGGTTGATCCGTCGACGATCCGAGACAACTCGGGGCCGAGGCCTCCGACCGCGCGGTTGGTCTCGTCGATCACCGTATGCAGGTTGTCTCGCGGAATCGCTTGCAGCGCACGGTTGGTCAGGTCGAGCAGGTGCCCGATGTCGACAGGCACATCGACGTGGCCGGCCGGAATGACATCGCCGGCCCGCAGTGACCGCGACTGTGTGCCATCCTTGCCCTGCTGCGGGGTCAATTCAAGGTATTGCTCGCCGATCGCCGAGCGGCTGTGCACCGACGCCTGAACGTCGGAGGGCACCTTGATGCCGGATCGCAAGGCGAGCACCGCCCGCACTCCGGTCGCGGTGACATCGACCGACTTGACCTGGCCCACGTCGGTGCCGCGGTAGGTGACGACCGAAGTCTGGTAGAGCCCGCCCGACTGGGGCAAGTCGACAGTGACGTTGTACTCCCCGATTCCGAACAGCGTTTCGGGCAGCTTCATGAAGTTGAATGCCATTGCGCCGCAGGAAACCACGGTCACCAAGGTCAAAACGGCCAACTGGATCCAGGTCCGGCGAGTGAGGCGCAGCATCAGTACCCCCCGAAGTGATACGGGTAGGTCAGCGGGTTGCCGCCGGTGACCGGGCTGGGCTGCATGCCGATGGTGCGCCCCCACTGCAGTTCGAGTTGGGTCAGATTCCCTTCCCATCGCGAGCCGGTGAAGAGCCCTTGGTCGATGCGGCTCAGGGTCAAGTCGACGACCAGGGTCAGGTTGGCGTAGTCGCCGCGGAACCAGTTCCGCACCGTGGACGTCGGCCAGGGGTAGGTCGCCAATCCGTCCAGACCCCTGGTGAGCGAGGGTCCCGCGTCGGCAAGCGACCGCAGCACTGGTGCGATATTGCGCAGATTGTTGACCAGAGATTCCCTACTCTGGTGAACGGTGTCGGCGGCGATCGCGCTGAACTTGCCGACCTGGTCGATCGCATCGGCGATCTTGGTGCGCTCCGCTGCCAGCACGGCCAGCGCCTTGGGCACCGTCGTCAGCGCCTTGTCGACGACCGGGTCTTTGGCGGCAACCTGCCCTGCCAGGGCGTTGAGGTTCTCGCTGGCGGTGATGATGTCGTCGGTCTGGTCGTTGGTCTTGGCGATGAACTCATCCAGCTGGGTCAGCAGGCTGCGCATGTCGTTTTCGCGCCCCGCGAATGCCTTGGCGACGGCCTGGTTGATCTCCTGCAACTGCCCAATTCCCCCGCCGTTGAGCAGGATTGACACCGAGGCCAACGTCTGCTCGGTGCTCGGGTACAAACTCGCGCGCGACAACGGGATGACCGATCCGTTTTTGAGTTCGCCGACGGGCGGCTCATCCTTGGGCGGCGTGAGCTCGATGTGCATCGAACCGAGCAAGCTGGTCTGGCCCAGCTTGGCGGTGGAATTGGCCGGCAGGCGGACATCGCCGTTGATGCGCATCGTGACCAGTGCGTGCCAATCCTGCAGCTCGATGTTGGTGACGTTGCCGACGTTGACGTCGTCGACCCGGACACGAGTGTTTTGCTGAATGGTCACCACGTCGGGCATCTGCGCCTGGATCGTGTACGCGCCCGGCCCGCCGCCAGAGGTACCGGGCAGGGTGAACGAATTCAGGCCGCGCCATCCGCACCCGGAAAGCGCGGCAACGCACACCAGGCCGAGCGCGGCGGCTAGTGCGCGCCTCATGACGGTGGCCCCGTCGGCAGCATCAGGTTCTGTAGCACTTGGATCGAGTTCATCCCCGCGCTCGGCTGTGGCGGCGCCTCGGCCGGTTGCGGCTGATCGGCAAGCCCGGCCTGCCCGGGGAGGGCCGGTGGCGGTGCGTCTGCGGGTGGCCCGGGTAGTGGCGGCGCGTCGGGTGGTGGCGGGGTTGCTTCGGGGGGCGTGTAGCCGGGCCGAAGCCGGTCCTCACTGTAGGTGATCTCGTTGGGCCGGGCCTGCGTCCCGACAAAGGGGTTGATCCCCGCGGGTATGTAGTTGTAGAGGCGGTTTTTGATGATCGGGTTGATGTACTGCAGGCACAGCTTCGAAACCCGGGCCAGGCGTGCGCGCGACGCCGCTTCGATTGAGCTGCAGATGAATTGTGGGATGTCGGCGAAGTTGTTCAGCGCGATGATGCCGGTCATCGCACTCTGGGCGGGCTGGTAGATGTTCAGGAAGTTCTGGAACACGGTTGGCGCGATGTGCAGGATCTGCTTGATATCCCCGCGGCTGTCGTTCAGCGCGGTCGTGATCGAGCCGAGCCGGTCGAACGTGACGCCCATGGCTTCGCGGTTTTCGGCGAGGAAGTCGCGGACATCCGCCAACGCCGTGTCGAGACCCTGTAACGCATTGCCGATTTCGTTGGGAGTATTCGTCAGCACCGACGTCACACTGGCCAGGTTCTTATTGAACGAGGCCAGCAGATCACTGCTCGAGTACAGCGCCGACACCAGCAGCTGCAGATTGCGCACGGTGCTGAAGATGTCGTCGGCATGATCACCGAGCGCCGAGATGGCTTGGGAGAGCTTGATGACGGTTTCGCGAGCGGTGTCCCCCTGGCCACGCAGGTTGTCCGCGGCCGAGTTGACGAACTCGCCGACGGAGTTGACTCCCCCCGGGCTGGTGGGCTGCAACGCATCGGTCAGCTTCTCCAGCTGCCTGCGGAAGTCGTCCCATTCGACCGGTACCGCGGTCCGATTCAGCGGGATCGACGCGCCGGAGCTCAATTTGGGTCCGCCGGAGTACGCCGGAACGAGTTGAATTGCCCGCGACGTCACCAGCGACGGCGACAGGATCGCGGCCCGGGCATCGGCCGGAACCGAATACTCCTTGTCGACGGAGAACGTCACCTTGGAGCTGGCGGGTTGCGGCTCGATTTTGTCCACGACGCCGACGGCAACGCCGAGGATTCGAATCTCGTCACCGACGAACAGGCCGTTGGCCTCCGTGAAATACGCCGAGTACGTGTTCCTTTCGACGTCTTTCCACAGCTTCTTGCCGACCAGAAACGACGCCACGGCCAGCGTCAGCACTAGGCTGACCGCTGTTGCTTTTCGAAGGGTGTCTCGACTCATGTTCATGGCCCGTCGAAATCGTGGGGCGAGGGTGGCGGGATGGTCCGCACCGGTGGCGTCGAAGGCGGCGGTGAGGGCGGCTGCGACCACAGCGGCACCGGCGCGTTCTCCGGCGGCACGGGCGGGGTTCCGGTCGGCGGGTCCACCGCCTCCGAGGGCAGCTTTTGGTCGGGATCCAGAAACCGGTCGTACATGTCGGCGTCGAGGACCGGCCCACCGATCTGGCCGGGAATCAGGTTGGCCACGTATGCCTTGAAAAATGGCCCTGAGCCTAAGCATTCGCCAAACGACATCGCGTATCGCTTGAACTTGGGCAGGGTCTTCTGGATATCTTCCTTGCGGTTGTCCAGGATTTCGAGCACGCCGTTGAGCTTGTCGAGGGCCGGCTTGAGTTGGGTTCTGTTGTCGTTGACCAGCCCGGAAATCTGATGCGACACCGCGGTGAGGTTGTTCATCAGGGCGTCCAGCGAATCGCGCTCGTCGAGGAGTGCGGCCAACAACGCGTTGGAATTCGACGCCAGGCCGGCGATCTGTTGGCTGCGCTTGCCCAGCACCGTCGACACCGTGTTGGCATTGCCCAGCAGGTTCCGCAGCTGCGCGTCACGGCCGTTGAGGGTGTCCGAGAACCGCGCCACGCCTTCCAACGCGGGTCGTAGGTTTGGCGGTGTCTCCTTGAATGTATCCGCCAACGTCGTTAGGGCCGAAGATAATTGGGTGGTGTCGAGTCCGCTGATCGTGGTCGTCAGATCGCCCAGCGCATCGGGAAGGTCATAGGGCGAGTGGGTACGGGTCAGCGGAATGGTGCCCGATAGCCGCCCCTCCCCGCGCGGCATGAGCTCAAGCATCTTGGCACCCAGGATCGTTTCGGTCTTGATCGCCGCCTCGGTTCGGTCGCCCAGCACGATGCCCTGGCGAACGGTGAAGCCGACCCGGACCTTGGTGCCCTCCAGCCGGAGGTCGGAGACTCTGCCGACCCCCATCCCCGAAACCCGCACCGTGTTACCGAGTTTGATACCACCCGCCTCCGAAAAATAAGCGGCGTAGTCATCCGTGTTCTTGACGAAGGGCAGCTTGTTGTACTGAAAGGCGACGATGGTCACGCAGGTCAATATCGCGGTGCCCATCACTCCCAACATCAATGGGCTCCGACGGCCAAGCGGTTTGATCTTAGGCAGCTTCAGCTTCATTGCGGCGTGCACCGCCCGCTGGGCTGTCCCAATAGCTTGACGAAGATCGGATTACCCCCCTTGCCGTTGACCTTCAGCAGAACTTCGCAGAAATAGAAGCCGAAGTAGTCACCATTGAGACCCTGGCGAGCCAGCACCTGGTAGACGTCGGGAAGGTCCTTCAGCACTTTGTCGAAGTAGTCGCGGTCGGAAAGCACCTGCCCGGACATGCGATCCGTCTCGTGTACCACGTCCTTGATCGGCTGGCGGGACTGCACAAGCAGATCGGTGACCGAACCGGCGGCCGCGTTGATATAGGCCAGCCCAGTGGAGATGTCGTCCTTGCGCTGCGCCAAGCCCTCCACGAGCTGGGTCAGCTTGTCCAAGCCGTCAGAGAACTCGTGGTCGCGCGTGGCGAAGGTGTGCAGCACGGTGTTCAGGTTGGTGATCAGCTCACCGATCAGCTGGCTGCGCCCGGCCAGTGTCGAGGTCAGTAGCGAGGTCTGCGACAGCACCGAAGCCAGCGTGCCGCCCTGCCCCTGGAAGATTCGCAGCAACTCACCGGACAACGCGTTGACCTGGTCGGGATCCAGCGCCCGGAACAACGGACGAAAGCCCCCGATGAGTGCGTCGATGTCGAGGGCGGGCGACGTTCGCGCCAGCGGAATCGTCGCCCCCGGCGGCAGCCGGCGTGGCGGTCCGGGAGCTTCTTCGAGGGCGAGATACCGGTCACCGATCAGGTTCTCGTACCGCACAACGGCCTTGGTGCCCTCGGTGAGTCGGATCCCCTTCGCTATCGCGAAGCCGACGGTGACCGTACCGTCGCGGTGCAGGTCGAGGTCGCCGACCTTGCCGACCTCCACCCCGGCGATGCGGACGAAGTTGCCGGATTTCAGACCGGAGATGTTGGTGAAGACCGCTTGATAGTCGGTGCGGTCCTCAAAACGCAGCTGCCCGAACACGGCGACCAACGCAAAGGTGAAGAGCAGGCATACCAAAGTGAAGATCGCGACTCGCGCGATGATGCTTGACAGTTTCCTTCTCATGGCGGCGGCTGCCCCCCGCGCCAGAAGTACCGTGGCGGTTCGGGAGAATTCTTCGTGGTCGGGAACCAGTTGCCCCACCACGGATTGCCGGCGGCGACGTTGGTGCGAATCTCATTCGGCGCCGCACCCCAACCGGTGTCGGTGACCAGCGCACGCACCGGGAAGTTCGCGCTCGGGTCGGGCAGCGAACCACAGCTGGGTCGGCCGCCCGGGCCGCCCGTGGCGTTCACCTTCGGTAGGTGCTTCGGGTACCGGTACGGGTCGTCACCGAAGAGCAGCGCAGCGTCAAGGATGACCGAATATCCGTTGCCGCCCAGTGCATCTCGTCCGCCATGGTCGACATACCATTGCGCGCCCTGGAATAAGCACGTGTAGGTCGGCGAATACTTGTTCAGCAGAGCCACCGTCGGGTCGAGCAGATTCATCGACCGCACGATGTTGGGTTCGTTTCGGCCGATGACGTTGATACCGGTCTGACTGAACCCGATCGCGGACAGCAGCAGTGAGTCGAGCGAGCGCTGGTTTTCGGTGAGGGTGACGCTGGTGGTCGCCGCCGAATCGAGGATCGACAGGATATTTTGCGCCGCATCAGAATAGATGGCCGTGGTCTTGCCGAATAGCCGCCAATCCCGGTGGATCGTGTCCATGCGCGGGTTGACGGTGAGCAGGATGTCGTTCGCGTCGGTGATCGCCTTACCGAGCCGATCGCCCTTACCGCGCACCGATTGCGCGAACGCCGACAAGATCGAATTCAGCTTCGCCGGGTCGAGTGCCTGGACCACGGATTGCAGATTCTCGAAAACCGTATTGACTTCGACGGTGACATTGCGCGAGTGCAGCACCGCGCCAGGCTTCAGGGTTGTGTGGCTGGCCTGGTCGGGCACGATCAGGTCGACATACTTGGACCCGAATGCGGTGGTCGACTTGATCTCGGCCTCGAGATTGCTCGGCAGATATTTGAACGGGCCCGGGTCCATCTTCAACTGCAGCTGAGCCGCTTTCACGTCGGTGCCGATCGACGCGACCGTGCCGATCGGCACACCGCGCAACTTGACCTTGGCGCCCGGCTCCATCACCAGTCCGGCGCGGTCCGACACCAGCGTCAGCGGGATGAAGTCACGGAACTGGCCGGAGAACGCCCCCGCCGTCACTGCGATCAGCGCCGCGACCAGAATGAACAAGGTCGGCGCCCACCAGATCGGGTCAATCTTGCTGCTGCGGACTCTGTTTCGCCGTGCGGGTTCGCTCTGCCTATGGTCGGTCATACGGCTACCCCGACAGGTTGAAGTTGCCGGACTGCCCGTAGACGGACAGCGAAATCATCAGGCACACAAACGCCGTGACAATCATCGATGACCGCACTGAACGACCGACAGCCTCTCCCACCCCAGCGGGACCACCTGTCGCGGTGAAACCGTAGTAGGTGTGCACGACCATCACTCCCGTCGCCATCGTCAGCGCCGACAGAAACGACCACAACAAGTCGTTGGGACGCAGGAAGGTGGAGAAGTAGTGCTCGTACACGCCACGTGACTGGCCGTAAACGTAAATGGTGAGGAACTTTGCCGCGATGAACGACATCAGCACCGCGACCGCATAGAGCGGGATGACGACCAAAACGCCGGCGATGATCCGCGTGGAGGCCAGGTAGGTGATCGACCGGATACCCATGACTTCGAGTGCGTCGATCTCCTCGTTGATGCGCATCGCGCCCAGCTGCGCCGTCGCGCCGGCGCCGATCGTGGCCGCCAATGCCAAGCCAGCCGTGCAGGGCGCGATCATCCGGACATTCAAGAACGCCGATAAGAATCCGGTCATCGCCTCCACGCCGATGTTGGACAGCGTGTCGTAACCCTGCACCGCGACAAGGGCACCCGTCGTCAACGTCAGGAAGCCGATGATGCCGACGGTGCCCCCGATCACCGCGAGCGCGCCGGTGCCCATCCCCATCTCGGCAATCAGCCGCAGCAGCTCGTTGGGGTAGCGCCGAACCGCGTCGACGGTGGCAACCAACGACTTTCCGTAGAACTCGGTCTGCTCGCCCAGCTTGCGGGTGGAAGCCACCAGCCTCGGGCCAAGAGTGTCCAACCACGATGGCCCGCGAGCGAGATCGGTCATTTGGCAGTCACTTTCACTCCGAGCGCGGTGGTCACGATGTTGATGAAGAATAAGGCCATGAACGAGAACACCACGGTCTCGTTCACCGCGTTACCGACGCCGGTCGGGCCGCCGCCGACCGAAAGACCCTTGTAGCAGGCGATTAATCCCGCGGACAGCCCGAACAACATCGCCTTAATCAGCGAGATCACAACCTGCGGAAGCCCCGTGACGAGTGTCATCCCCGCGATGAACGCTCCGGGTGTGACGTGCTGGACGAAGACCACGAAGATGTAGCTGCCGGTCAGTCCGGTGACCGCGACCACGGAGTACAGCAGCACCGCGACGAACGTGGCGGCGATGATGCGTGGAACCACCAGTGCCTGAATCGGATTGACGCCGATGACCTTCATCGCGTCGATTTCCTCGCGGATGGTGCGCGCGCCGAGATCGGCGCACATGGCGGTCGACCCGGCGCCCGAGACAACCATCGCCGTGACCACCGGCCCGACCTGGGTCACCGATGCCAGCCCGGCACCGGCTCCCGAAAGGTCCCCGGCGCCGATCTCGACGAGCAGGATGTTGAGTACGAACACGATCAGCACCGTGTACGGAATCGACAACATGATGGTCGGGAAGATCGACACACGGGCAACAAACCAGATTTGTTCGAGAATCTCGCGCCAGGCCCACGGACGGCGCAGCGCGGTCACCAATGCCTCCGCGCTGAGCAGGAAGAATTCACCCAGCGCGTTCATCGGCTTGGCGACAACGGACCCGTTCATAGAACCCGCCCAAAACGCAGACGGTCCAGTCGGATCATGCGGTCCCCCAATTTCGTAATCATCTTTACGCGTATGTAACTAGCCGGCCCATAACAGGTCAGCGTCGCTTACATGTGGACCGCGCCGTCTGTTTGCACACATGGAACATCGCAGCAATTTACGGGCAAACCGATGCCCGGCGTTAGGGTTGCAATCAACCAGAAAGAAATCTGGCCGATCGCCGATAACGTCCGTTCGACGTTCTTGCCGAACTCGCTGGCTACGCAGCATCCAAAAGGGGGTCTACCCCTCAGGGTGGGGCGCGGCGGCGGCCCGGCCAGCGCGCCGCGAAGCTTTCAATGGCGAGGCCATGGTGACGGCAGCAGCAATCGACGAATGACCGTTCGCCAGCGCCGAGGCTGAAACCGCTGCGCGAATTTCTTTCCGCCATGTCGAAACCCACTTGAGCATTCGCGGCCGCCGTCCCGTCCGGCTATCGCCGCCGCACGTCACAGTCCGCGAAACTGAAGCACAAAGCAACAGTTTGTTTCAGACCGAGCGCAACTGCCCGGAGGCGACCGGTGCGCGGTGAGGGTGGCGGCACGCCGACCCAGGCCACCGTGGACGCACACTCAAATCCCTGAGCGCACAGTCAAAGCCGTGGATGCTGATCAGCCGACGTTCGTGCCGCCCTCGGCGATCCGGCGCACGGCTTTGAGGAACACGTCGATCTCCTCAAATGTGTTGTAGAAGGCGAACGATGGGCGCACCGTCGCCTCGAGTCCGTACCGCCGCAGGATCGGCTGTGCGCAGTGGTGTCCGGCGCGCACCGCAATGCCCTCGGCGTTGAGCGCCTTTCCCACCTCGAGCGGTTCGTGTCCGGCGAGCACGAAGGACAGCACGCTGGCCTTCTCGTCCGCGGTACCCACCAGGCGCACCCCCGGGATGTCGGCCAGCCGGGGAGTCGCGTACTCGAGCAGGGCATGCTCGTGGGCGGCGATGCGCTCGATGCCGACCCGCTCCACATAACGCAGCGCCTCGCCGAGACCGACCGCGTCGGCGATGTTGCCGGTGCCGGCCTCAAACTTGTTCGGCAGGCCTTGGTAGAGCGAACGTTCCAGCGTCACATCGGCGATCATGTTGCCGCCGCCCTGCCACGGTGGTGTCTCCGCCAGCGCCTCTTCGCTCCCGTAGAGCACACCGATCCCGGTGGGACCGTAGATCTTGTGACCGGAGAAGGCGAAGAAGTCGACCCCGAGTTCGGCGACGTCGATCGGCAAGTGCGGAATCGACTGCGCGCCGTCGATCAGCACTCGCGCCCCATAGCGGTGACCGAGCTCGACGATCTTCTCGACCGGCGTCACCGTACCCAACGCATTCGAAACCTGGGTTGCCGCAACCAGCTTGGTGCGCGGCCCCAGCAGGTCCTCGAACTCCGAGAGCAGCAGATTGCCCGCATCGTCGACCGGTGCGACCTTCAGCACCGCTCCGGTCTGCTGCGAGAGCAGTTGCCACGGAACGATATTGGCGTGGTGCTCCAGGTGGGTGATGACGATCTCGTCGCCGGGGCCCAGGTGCTTGCCACCCCATGCGTATGCCACCAGGTTGATCGCTTCGGTGGTGCCCCGCACGAAGATGATCTGTTCGTCCTTGGGGGCACCGATGAACCGCCGCACGGTTTCCCGCGCTTCCTCGTAGGCGTCGGTCGCGCGCGCCGCCAACTCGTGCGCCGCGCGGTGGATGTTGGAGTTCTCGTGGGCATAGAAGTACGACAGCCGGTCGATCACCACCTGTGGCTTCTGGGTGGTCGCCGCGTTGTCGAACCAGATCAGCGGTTTTCCGTTGACCGTTTCTTTCAGGATCGGGAAGTCCGCCCGCACGGCATTGACGTCGAACACCTCGTGGTCGTCCGGCAACACAGGGACCGGATCGGCGTCGGTCAGGAAGTAATAGTTGTGGTCGTCACCGGCCGGCGCGTTCGGCACCGCCGGAACCGTATCGGACCAACCCAGGTCGGGAACCGACGGCGCCTGCGGCAACCACGACGGTGCCGATCCTCGTGGGCCCACCGGCACGGACGGTGCCGTCCCGGCCAGCACACCGGGCAGCGTGGGGACGATGCCCTGGCTGGGGACCGCGAACGCGCTGAAGTCACCAGGACCCGGCGGCAGGTAGGGGCCGGTGACGCTTCCGGCCGTCTCGGACGTCGAGGGCGCGGCCGTCGTGTCGGGCACGGTGCCGCGCGGAGCTACCGGCACCGCCTGCGGGAGGCCTGAGGGTTCAGGCGACGTTGGCGCCGGGACATAGATGTCGGTGACGCCGATCAACGGAACCGGTGCCGAGTATGCATCCGCTGACCCCCCGGCCGTCCGAGCCGCCGACGTGGCCGCGGTGGCATCCGGCACGGTGCCGCGCGGTGCGACCGGCACCGCCTGCGGCGGGCTGTCGGGCCCCGGCCGGATGCTGGCCGCATACAACTGAGTGGCCAGCGCCGCGAGTTCCGAAGCGCTGATGGGCAGCTCGCTTTCGGCGTCTACCGACCGATACTCACTTGTACTCATGGAACTGGTCCACAGCGACGTCGTCGAGCACGGCGAGCGCGTCGTCGGTGAGGACAGCCAGGGATGTATAGAGGGTGACCAGATATGTCGCGATCGCCGACTGGTTGATGCCGGTGAACCGCACCGACAGCCCCGGCGCCTGCTCGCCGACGAGGCCCGGCTGGAACAGGCCCACCACGCCCTGACGTTCCTCGCCGGTGCGCACCAGGATGAACTTGGTTTTGCCGTCCTCCACCGGGACCTTGTCCGACGGAATCAACGGTATGCCCCGCCAGGTGATGAACTGCGCACCGAACAGGCTCACCACTGGCGGCGGCACGCCACGGTAGGTGGCCTCGCGCCCAAACGCCGCGACGCCCAGCGGGTGCGTCAGGAAGAAGCTCGGCGCCTTCCAGACCTTGGTGATCAGCGCATCCAGGTCGTCGGGCGTCGGCGCACCGCCGAGCGTGCGGATCGACTGCTCCGGGGTCACCTGGGCCAGCAAGCCGTACTCCGGGCTGTTGACCAGCTCGAATTCCTGGCGCTCTTTGATCGTCTCGATGGTCAGCCGCAGCTGCTGGGCGACCTGATCGTGCGGGCTGGAGTACAGATCGGAGACCCGGGTGTGGATGTCGAGCAGCGTCGAAATCGTGCGCAGCGTGTACTCGCGCGGGCTGGTCTCGTAGTCGACGTAGGTCTCGGGCAGCGGCTCTTCGGTGCCCGCGCCCTCTTCGGCCTTGATCGCGACCTGTTCCGGGTTGATCACCCGGTTCACCCGGTAGAGACCCGCTTCCACCGGTACCCAGCTGAGGAGATGCAACAGCCACCGGGGAGTGATCGTCGAGAGTTGCGGGACTGTTTTGGTCGCATTGGCGAGCTGTCTGGCAGCGAGATCGCCTAGTGCCTGAGACTCGTTTTGAGCCCCCGAACCAGCTGCTGTCATCGTGATCCTTCCGTGCGTGGCCGAATTCTGCGGCGAGGTCGGGTAGGCCCATGATCACCCACCATGAGCCCATCCGCGCGCTGAGCGTAGGCGGAGGTCAGACATGTCGCACAGAGTTAGACCGGGCGTGAGTAGAAATGCCAAAGTTCGCTGATGCCCTATAGTGGGGCCTATGCAACAGGCCTTTCAGCTGCGCTTCGCTCCTTCGCGCTGCCTCGCCGTGCGCTGTTGTTGTTGCTGTTGTTGATTTCCTGACGCCTTTCGACGCTGTAGAAATCCTCGCGCTACCCGCAGGCGGGTGGGA
Organism: Mycobacterium sp. IDUB_19; assembly: GCF_055419445.1. NCBI lineage: Bacteria > Bacillati > Actinomycetota > Actinomycetes > Mycobacteriales > Mycobacteriaceae > Mycobacterium > Mycobacterium sp. IDUB_19. Next base: position 17,310 of record NZ_JBVAXR010000054.1, read on the forward strand.
CCACCACCCCAGCCGGCGTGACGTAATAGGCGCGCTACCGACTTTCAGGAAGATCAACCATCCATGACTGTGTTGTCTATGCCGAATCGCGCCCTGGCGCGGGTGGCAACGCGCCGGCGCGTACTGGTACGGCCGGCGACCCAACTCACCCACATGACGCGCTACCGCGGCGGCACCTACTCCCACACCATCGACACGATCGTCTTTGCCGACGGCAGCTCGGCGCGCACCGACCTGATCAGGCTTAACCCGAACCTGCAGGCCTATTCGCTGGATTTCACCGGCATCGCACCCAGTCGTCCATCGCGCTACCGGCTGGGCACCTGGTCCGCGCTGCCGCATCTGCATGCCCGGGGCCACGAACCCGAGGTGGACTGGATTCTGCGCCACTCCTACCCGGTGCTGTCGACTGCCGAGCTGAGCCGGCAGGTGCGCCAGGCGGGCTACCCGCTGGGGCGGGCCCATATCAGCGAACATGAAGCCATTGCCGCAACCCAGGCCGCGATCTGGCAGTTCACCAACGGACTGGACCTGCACACTCGGGCGCTGAACGTACCCGTCGTCGTGCACCGGCAGCCGGGCGGCACGACGACGTTCGAATTCGACGGCGAACCGCAGCTGGGTGGCTACTCGGTGTGGACCGACGCCGAAGCCGCCACCACTTTGAAGCTGCAGAAGTCCACCAACGGTGTTGCCTGGCAAGATATTTCGGGTTCACAGCTGACCGTCGCCGCCGGAAGTGGGCGCCATCAACGCACACTCGGCGTCGGCAGCACCCTGTCGGCCAGCAGCCATGGCGGTGGCGGACGCGGCTACCGCTACTACCGGCTGGTCGCGGCGACCGACGGCGACAACCCGACGATCGACTATGTCCGCTTCTGGCTGACGGGTAGTCGCCACTACCGCAATGCCGATCGAATCGTGCACCTCTACAATTACCTACTCACCGGCGCAAATAACTCCGCACCCGACACCGACGACGCCCGACTGGTCGATACGCAAGCAACAGCCGAATCCGAACTCGTAGGACCGTTCCAAGTGCCAATTCCATTGAGGCTCAGCGCTACTGACGGACATACACTTGTCGACGCCGATGGCATGGCCATTCGCGGCGTGGTTGCGCCCGGCCGGGACTTTTACCTACGCCCCGCACCGGGTACATGCGCAACGACACTGACTGCAACAACACCGCATAACCTCAAGGGGCGGGTGCTGACCGGAGTAGCGCTAGAGGAGGCGTCACAACGATTCACACCGATTGCCCTGACCGTACCCACAGACGTGGCCGTCGAATTCGACATCACCTGGTCGGCCGATGAGTCTTGTATCGATATCGTGGAGGAAGTCTCATGAGCATCGCCGAGGACATCACACAGCTCGTCGGAGGCACGCCGCTGGTCCGGCTGAACCGGGTCACCGACGGCGCGGGCGCAGACGTTGTCGCCAAGCTGGAATCGTTCAACCCGGCGAACAGCGTGAAGGA
>NZ_JBVAXR010000055.1:0-16642 GCF_055419445.1 Mycobacterium sp. IDUB_19
CGCACCATCCTGCTCGGCACCATTCTGCTGGCGTCAGCGCTTTCCGGGTTCACGGGTTTTGTTCTGACGCAATACTTCGCGATCGACGCGATTTCCTCCCTGCTGGCGTTCCCCTATGCCGATTGTTACCTCGATTGGGGCACCAATATCGGCCGGCACTGCTTCAGTGACTACGCATACGAAGTGATGTTCGGCATGCGGGCCAATCCCTGGCAGCCTTTCGAGATAGTTATGCAGCCGGACATCCACCAGACGGCAGTGAACAACTACCCGGCGGCCGGAACGCTTCCGCCACTGATTTTCGGGCTGTTCGGCAAGTTATTGGGTGCGCCGGTCATAGGGGTGTTGGGCTACCTGCTGACCTTGACGATCGCGGTCCTGTCGCCCGCCGTCTGGGCGGCTCGGGGCGCGCGTGGTCTCGAGCGGGTCGTGGTCTTCGTAGCCTGCGGCGCGGCGGCCGTTCCGGTGTGGTCGGTGATCGATAGGGCGAATTCGGTGGCTTTCTTGGCTCCGATCGGCCTGGTGTTTCTGATCGCACTCGTTCGGCAACGGTGGGGACTCGCCGCGGCAATGGTCGTGCTCGCCGCGCTGTTGAAACCGCAATTCGTCGTCCTGGCGATCGTGCTGTTCGCCGTCCGGCAGTGGCGGTGGGGCGGCATCGCCATCGGTGGCGCCGTGGTTCTCAACGCTGCCGCATATCTGTTCTGGCCGCACGACTTTCCGCACACCATCATGCAATCGGCTGCCAGCACCCTCGGCTACGGAGGCGGCAGCGTGGGGGCTTTCGCGACCTCAAATGTCTCGTTCAGCAGGTCGCTCCTCTTGGCGCCGGACATGCTGATGTTCATGCAAACAGGCGGCAAAATGCCCGACGGCTACCTGGCTGGCCCGCGAGCGCTGATCGGGTACGTGATCCTCGTCGTGGTCGTCGTCGCCGTGTTGGCTCTGGGACGGCGCATCCCGCCCGTCATGGCAGGCATCGTGCTGCTGGTGACCGCCTCCCTGTTCCCCATGATCGCCATCAGCTACTACTTCGTGTTCGCATTGCCGGTCGCGGCGCTCCTGGTGCGGGATCCAGACGGGCCGCCGGGCTCGGGGATCTTCGAGCGGCTCGCGGCCGTCGCCGGCGGCCATCGCACGGTCGGCATTTGGCTCAGCCTGTCCACGGCGCTCACCATCGCGACGATCGCTTTGCCGAGCCCGCCGATGACGGTGCTGCTGTACCGGAAGAACGGCCCGCCGATCCAGGAGCTGACGGTGCTCACCACGGCGACGCTGGTGCCGATGCTCTGGCTCGTGACGTTGGCAGTCATCATCGTCACGTACGCGCGCAAGCCGGCTACCGACACGTCAACGGACGCCGCTGCATCACCGTTGTCGCCTGAGCCGGCCTCCACGTCCTGATCCGCATCCCGCCCCTAGGTAAGCGGCGTTTCGTCGTGCGTATCGGCGGTAGGAGCGTCGGTGGCGCTGCGCCGGAACGAAAAGTACCGGTGGCCAACGTAATTCAACAACAGGGTGGGCAGGAAGACGATTGCCTGCGCTGGAATACGGTGCACGCCCAGCTCGACGAGCCCTGTCAAGGCGACGGCGTTGATGCCGAAGGAGGTGAGGTAGACACTCTCGAAGCGCACGAGGTCACGCAGCACGTGGCCTCGAACGCGGAACACCAACCGGCGATGCATCACAAAGGCGAACAGCACACTCAATACGTGCGCGACGGTAACGGTCGCCAGCGTCCCGGCGAGCGTGCCGAAGCGGCGGTCGATGACGTGTCCCACGGTCGCCGAGCAGGCAACGAAGATCCCGAACCCGACAACGGTGTTGATCCCTCCGACCACAATAAATGCCACACGCTGGTCTCGGGCGAGCCGGATCAGCGGCCCCGGCGGCGCCGATTCGGGCGGCAGGTCGAACTCAGTCACTTGAGGCCTTCGAATGCGGCCATCGGCTCCCGGTCACCGTAATCGCGTCGGCGTGTAAATGCCGCTCGCACTCACTCGGGGACGCGCCCCGCGAACACGATCTCGGCGCCTGTGCCATCGTCGGATCCTGCGTAGACCTCAGGTTCGAATCCCGCATCGCGCACGTAATCGACGACGTCCCGGCCGAATTCCGTGAATGCCAACATATCGACCCCGACCGGGATGAACCGATATGCCCCGCTGCCCCTCCCGTGGTACAGGGCTGGCATCAGGTGCACGATCTTGCCGTCGTCGCCGATCTGTGCCCGCGTATCAGTGGTCGCCTGCGTCCAGACGACCGGCACCGTGAAGACATGGCGGCCTCCCGGCCGCAGCACCCGCCGCGTCTCGGCCAGCGCGGCCCGGAAGTCACTGACGTGTTCCAGCGTGTCGGACGACAAGACGAGGTCGAAGACCGCATCGGGGTAGGTGAGGCGACAGATGTCTTCGTTACGGTTGCCGTCGATAACTTCGCCTAGCCGATCCGGCCCCCGGTAATCGGAGAACATGAGCCGCGGGAGCCGCCGCAGCAGGGCGTGCAGCGATCCGAGCGAGCCGAGCGTGTTTACTTCGGCGACGTCGAGCTCGCGGAACTTGGGGTCCTCCAACAGTTCGGCGAACGACCCGCATCCGGGTGGACCGTAGAGAGCGACGAGAACCTCGGCGATCCGCCTCACTCTCAGATTGCAGCAGCAGGACCGGCAGAACATGCTCTCGCGCCGGGTGTAGGCGCGCGACACGTTAGGGTCGGCCCAATACGCGTGCAACTCGTCCGGGATGGTCCAGGCATTGAAGGCGAAGGTGGTATCGGCACCGCAGGCCACGCAACGTCCCACCTCGTCGTCGCGGCGGTCGCGCAGCGGACGCAGGTTGAGCAACACGGGCCGGCCCACCCGGGCTTTCGCCGCGGCTAGCAGCCTCACCTCGAGGAAGCTCCGGTCGGCGCGACCTGGGGCCACACCACCAGCTCAATGGGCTCCTCGGTCGTCATCGACATCGCGGTCTCGTATGCGGGCACAGCGTTGAAAGTTATCACGGCTCCCTCTCCAGTTTCAGCAAACTGCGGTGCGGCGAAACGAACATTCGCGAAATGCCGCTCCACTACCTCCATCCCGATGCGCTGCGCAATCGCGTGATTAGCCTGGCGCCAACATAAGTCAGCAACTAAGTTACTGCCCGTGGTCAACAGCTACTTCGCTCGTCGAGACTTTCCGTTCCGCGATAACCCAGACGAACTCCCACCAGCCGAGCAGCAGAAGGCAGGGTCGTGACGCCAGTCGCCTCGGTCGTCATACCGGTATACAACGGCGCCTCGTACATCGATGCGACCATGCAGTCGATTCTGGCACAGACATTCCGCGACTTCGAACTGGTGGTTTCGGACAACGCGTCTGTCGACGGCACTTGGGAGGCACTGCAGCGCTATGCCGTTGACCCCCGAGTTCGTTTGACCCGACTGGCTTCCACCATCCCCGCAGCGGAGAACTTCAACCACGTCACCAACCTCGCCACCGGTGAGTTCATCAAGTTGGTCTGCGCCGATGACGTGCTCTACCCCAATAACCTCGAGGTGCTCGTGAAGGAATTGACAGCGCACCCATCAGCGCTGCTGGCTGCCAGTTCCAGAGATGTCATCGACGCCACGGGAAGAATCGTGTTGCGCAACCGCGGGTTGGCCGGCCTGCGTGGTGAAGTCACCGGCACTGACGCGATCCGGCACAGCGTGCTCGCTGGCACGAACATTTTTGGCGAGCCCCCGTCAGTCTTATTCAGGCGCGGCGCCCTAGTCGACGCCGGTGGTTGGGATGGCCGCTTCCCCTACCTCTTGGATCTCGCGACCTACAGTGCGGTGCTACTTCATGGCAACGGCAATCTCGTCGCAGTGCACCAGCCACTCTGGGCATTTCGAATCAGCGGTTCTGGAGAAAGTGTGCGAACGCAGGTTCACGCCCAGGCCGGCCAGTCGATTGGCTACTTTCACCAGTTGGCCGCGGAGCACGCCGGACTGCTCGGTCGGCGGCACCTTCTCATCGGCACCGCGCGAGCCCGTATGAACGCCATCGCGCGGCACGCGGTGTACCTATGGCTTGGCCGGCGGATGCGCCCCGGTACCGCCCCGGCCGGCAGCCAGCGCGACGCCGGCACGATACGTTAAGAAGCCTCGGTGGAGACGAATCGCAGTTCATTCTGCGCTCACCGCTCAGGAGATCAGCCGGTCAGGGTGAGCAGCGGCCGTTGACGATCACCAAGATCCACACCTTGCTGGCCCGGCAGGGATGTGTGGTGCCTTATCCCACATTGCACCGATTCGCCAGTGAGCGTTGCGGTTTCGGCCGCAGAAACAACACCACCGGCCGTGTCGCACCGATGCCACAGATGGCCGGCGCCGCATAGGTCCCGTCATCCACACGAATTCACCTCCACTCCAACATCATTGACCGTCGTATCCAACACTGAGTGCAAGGAGATCTTCTGAGATGGCCGCAACCACCCCCACATCCGCCGATCCGGTTGGCGCTGATCCGAGCCGGCTGCTCGACACTCAGACTCGGCGACCTGGCCGATACGCGCAGCGTTGACCCGCCACCACAAAGTTAGCCATCTCGGATTCCTCGAAGTCCTGCTAGCCGATGAGGTACCACGCCGCGAATCCCGTTCAGCCGCCCTAAGGGCGACCAAAACCGGACTCGACCCCGCAATGCATTTCGACACCTGGACCGCACTAGAAGACCTGGGCTATGACCGCACCCTGGTCGGCGACCTGACCTCACTGCGCATTCTGGACACCAGCCAATCCGCGACCATCGTCGGCGTCGGAAAAGCCCACCTAGCAATCGCCCTGGGGCACATGGCCATTCGTCACCGCCCCGCCGTGCTGTTCGCCCGTGCCGACAAACCGTTCATCCGGGCATGCGCCGGACCTCTCGTTGGATGCAGAAAAGGGCATTCACCGCCTCGATTCTTCGAGGGGTCTGCCGACGCCGCCCGTTATTGCAAGGGAGTCTGGTAAGTGATGCCGAAAGTCGGTCTTAGGGAGACCCATCCGAACCCGGGACAGCGCCGTAGCGGCGTGCTACGTTACACAGCCAAGCCGACTCGTCGTGCAGGCAGCGCCAAGGTCCGGCGGCATCGGATGGATGGGCTGTCGACGACTTTCGGGCATACGGCAGCGGCGATTCGAAAGGGGGCGTCGTGATTACCAAAGTTGGTGATCGTGCGCCAAGCCGACAGGGTTAGCCCTACCGAGAAAGTGCGGGGTCAGCGCTCGGCACAGACGAATTTTCGCCAAGACATCGAGGGTCTGCGTGCCGTCGCGGTGGTGGCCGTGGTCCTCTTCCACGCTGGCTTGCCCGGGGTGGGCGGTGGGTTCATCGGGGTGGACGTGTTCTTTGTCATCTCGGGCTTCCTGATCACCGGGCTGCTCTGGCGCGAGGTGGGCAGTACCGGCGCCGTCAGGCTGGGCCGCTTCTACGGGGCGCGGGCCCGCCGGCTTCTGCCAGCATCGGCCACAGTAGGCGTCGTCACCGCGATCGGCGCAGCGGTCCTTTTATCCCCACTGCAGGCCCGGACCGCCATCGGTGACGGCATCGCCAGCGCACTGTATGTGAGCAACTACCGTTTCGCTCTGCAAGGCGTCGACTACTTCGGCGGCCAACTGCCACCCTCGCCGTTCCAGCATTACTGGTCGTTGGGCGTCGAGGAGCAGTTCTACTTGGTGTGGCCAGCATTGATCGTCGGCACGGCGTGGCTAATCCGGATTGTGCGTCGGCGCACCAAAGCCCAGGCTGCTACCTCCTCGGCGCGCCCGTATCTAGTGGTGCTTGCGCTAGTCGCCCTAGCGTCGTTCGCGTTGTCGCTGGCCGACACCTACCTCGTGCCCTATGTGGCATTTTTTTCGCTGCCCACCCGGGCCTGGCAGTTGGCCGCGGGCGGGCTGGTGGCCCTGACCGCCGGCCAGTGGCGCCGGCTACCGCGACCAGCTGCGGCGATTACCGGATGGGCGGGCCTGGGCCTGATCTTGCTGGCTTGCACCTGGTTGAGCGCGACCACGCTGTATCCGGGCACTGCCGCGTTGTTGCCGGTGCTGGGTGCGGTGCTGGTGATCGGCGCTGGATGTGCCACACCCGCTCAGGGATGCGGCCGAGTGCTGGCAGTGTCGCCGATGCGCGCGATCGGCCGGATCTCGTACTCGTGGTATCTGTGGCACTGGCCGGTGCTGCTGCTCGCAGCGCCATTGCTAGGCCACCCGCTGGGGCTGATCGGCAGGCTGGCAACGGTCCTGGTCTCCGGCGGGCTGGCTATCCTCACCCTCAAATTCATCGAGAACCCGCTGCGATTCGCCGCACCCATACGCCGGTCGGCCATCTGGAGTCTGGCGTTGGGCGGTGCGGCCACCGCGGTCGCGGTCTGTGTGGGCGTGGCGCTGCTGGTCGTGGTGCCGATTCCGGTTGGGCGGGGCCCGGCAGCTGCGGCGCTCACGGTCACTGTGGCGCCTCCCCCCGTGGGCGCGAGCGTGGACGCGTACGACGCGGCGGTGCAGCAGGGGTTCGCTCAGGTGCAAGCTGCGGTCGCGGCATCGGCCGGTATCAACGCCGTACCATCGAACCTCGTCCCGCGGCTGACGGACGCGGAAGCCGAACAGAAGGCCCTCTTCCTCAACGGGTGCCTGCTAAATTTTCCCCAAGTTGAACAGCCTGAATGCGCAGCAGGCGATAAGGCCTCGACGACGAGGGTGGCCCTGATCGGGGATTCGAATGGCGCGATGTGGAATCCAGCGTTCGAGCAGATCGCCGCTCAGCGGCAGTGGCGGCTGGAGATGCTCGCCAAGGCTGGCTGCCCGTTGTTGGACCTGCCCACCATCAACATCGTCGCCCACAGGAAGTACACCGAGTGCGATGGGTGGCGCGATCAGATCATCACCCGGCTACGCACCGAGCACCCGCGGCTGGTCTTGCTCAGCCTCTGGCGGCGATACGGTGCCGTCCTCGGCGCCAATGACCAATACCGATTCCCCGCAGGTTTCACGCCATACGACCCAGCATGGACCGACAGCCTGAGTCGTTTGGTGCAGCAGTTGCGAGGGACTGGCGCGGAGGTGCTGGTTCTCGGACCGATCCCGGACCCGCAGACAGTGGTCGCAGACTGCCTGTCCGGACACCTCAATGACGCGACGTTCTGTTCACCGCCGCGGTCCGCGGCGGTGAACGGACGTGGCATCTCGGCTGAGACCGCCGCCACCAAAGCCGGCGGCGGAAAATACGCGAACATCACGGAGCTTTTCTGCACTGCCGAGCGATGCCCAGGCATCGTGGGAAACACTCTGGTCTATCTCGATCGGAACCACTTGACGTCTGAGTACGCCCGGCTATTGGCACCGGTCGTCGGTGCGCTGGCCGATCGCGCGTTGGTCGGCGGTTGACAGCTCTCCCAGCTAATTGGGGTTGCCACGCAGATTCCTGAGCCTGGCGCGTGTCCTGAACAAGGAGACCTCCCGGGAAACAAGAGTGACTCCTAGGCAGAGCAGATTCGTACATCCGGTTCTGGGAGCTTGGAAAAGCCTACCGCTAAAGCGGTTTCACCCCGCTCATCGCACGTCCTCCCGTACACCGACGACCCGCGGTGGGTCAAAAAAAACGTTCTCGGGCCTTGCCCCAAAACGCAATAGATCACGCCGACCGTACTCATCGGCAACGCGTTCGGCGACTTGTCGAATGGTCAAACCTTCACCTGAGCAGATGTTCACCGCGCCCTGCTGGTGCCCCAGTGCCACACCGGCGATCATCGCGGCGGCTTCTTTCACGTCGAGGAAATCACGCACCTGCTCACCGCGAGTGAGGAGCACCTCTTCCCCAGCCCCCAATTGCCTGCGAAGGTAGGGCACCAATCCCGGCCCATCTGTATCTTCCCCACACAGGTTGAAAATCCGGCACCAGGCAAAGCTCATGCCGTCCGTATCAAGAAAATAACGGAGCACCTGAAATGCCGACACCTTGCACGCGGCATACAAGTTAGTCGGCGCCAACGGAGTATCGGTCGTCACCAGTCCTGCGGAAGCGTCGTATTCCGCATAGGTTCCGATGCCAACGAATCGCTTGCCCCCGACTGCAGCGAATGCGCAGGCCAGGTTCAGTGTGCCGGTGAGGCACGCAAGGTTCAGTGGCGACGCAAAATGGCCTGGCCCCACATACCAAGCCGCGTGCACCAACGTATCCGACCCTTCGAGCAACTCCTCCAACCGGCCGGTTGCCTCTGCGAACAAGTCGGGCGTCTGCACGACCTCTAGTGCTCCAGGTGCCCGGATGTCATGCAGGAGTGATGGATCGCGAACGAGCACCCGTACCGAGCAGCCTCGCTCGAGAAGGTTGCGAAGAATCTTCCGTCCGACGAATCCGGTCGCTCCGGTCAAGGTCACAGTCATAGGAACCTCAGCTTTGGCGGAGTCGAGAGCCGAGTCCGCAAGCAAGGATTGTGTAGCGCACCCCCGCCTTGGTGATCGACCGCATGGCGTAAGGGATTGGAGGCCTTCATAGGAAGCTCAATGTGGGAACCGCAGTCACGAAGCGTGTGCCGTTGTTGACAAGATCAGCCAATTGGGTCCGTACCTCGTGGGCGATGTTCCAGGGCAAAATAATCACTTCGTCTGGCGGATTCTCGCGAAGTGCCTCAGGCGAATAGATGGGGATGTGGCTGCCCGGCATAAACTTTCCTTGCTTGGATACCGCCGCATCATACACAGATGGCAGCAAGTCGGGTCTGACACCCGCGTAGTTCAACAAAGTGTTGCCTTTAGCAGCGGCCCCGTACGCCGCCACGCGGCGGCCCGCTCGCTTCTGCTCGATCAGGAAGGCCAACAGATCGTCCTTCACCCGGTCGGCACGTTGCTGGAACGCCGAGTAGGTTTCGGGCCGGGTCAACCCGAACTCATCCTCCCGCATCAGTAATGAGCCGACCCGGTCGGTCGTGGAAATTGTTGCCTCGCTAAGGCAGCCGTACACTCGCAGGCTCCCGCCGTGGGTTGGCAATTCTTCCACGTCCCAGACGCGCAAGCCGGCCGCGTCGAAGATGCGGGCGACCGTGGTGAGCGAATGGTACGAGAAGTGCTCGTGATAGATCGTGTCGAACTGAGTCCGTTCGATCAACGGCATTAGGTGGGGAAATTCCAGTGTGACAGTGCCTTCGGGCTTCAGCGCGGCGGCGAGTCCGCGGGTGAAGTCGTTGATGTCGGGAACGTGCGCATACACGTTGTTGCCCGCGATCAGGTCGGCCGACAGTCCTTCGCCAGCCAGCCGGCGCCCCAGTGCTTTACCAAAGAATTCCCGCATGACGGGGATTCCCAGCGCCTCAGCCGCCGCGGCCGTGCTCGCCGTCGGTTCAATGCCGAGGCACGGGATAGATTCCGCCACAAAGTTTTTCAAGAGATAGCCATCGTTGGAGGCAACCTCGATGACAAAGCTATCAGGCCCGAGCTGCAGCCGCTCGGTGATCATGCGCGCATAACCTGCTGCGTGTTCGAGCCAACTGCTCGAGGTGCTGGAGAAGTACGCGTAGTCAGCGCTGAACAGTTCTTCGGCCTGGGCGTGATCCTCGGTTTGTACCAACCAACACTGGCGGCAAACCTTAACGCGCAGTGGGTAATACACTTCGGGGTGACCCAGATCCTCGGCCTCGAGGTAGGCGTTGGAAGGCGGCGCGAAGCCCAGGTCCACAAAGGTGAGATCCACGGGCACGCCGCAGTGTCGGCATTTCATAACGCGACTCCGTTGAAATCGGCACCCAGTAGCGGATGGGAAACGTCACGAGGGGAAAGGTCCTGTGGCGGAAATGGCCACGCAATGGCGAGCCGCGGGTCGTCGTGGCGTAGCCCGCCCTCGGAAGGCGGGTGATAGAACGCCGTGTGCAGATAGAGCAATTCGCTTTCGGACTCCAGGACCTGGAAGCCGTGGGCGAAACCTTCTGGGATGACCAGCATTTGGGCGTCGTCTTGTGCCAGTTCCTGGGCGTGCCACTGCAAGAAGGTGGAGGATCCCGCACGCAGGTCGACCGCGACGTCCCAGACCCGCCCGCGTAGGCACCGGATCATCTTCATTTCCGCGTGCGGTGGGCGTTGGAAATGCATGCCGCGCACCGCTCCGGCGCGGCTGGTTCGGGAGTGATTGATCTGCACAATCTGGCGCCGGCCCAGCACGGGTTGCAGTTCCTCCGCGCAGAACAGGCGGGTGAACGCGCCGCGGTCATCGCGATGCGGCGCGGACTGCACGAGCTTCAGATCGGCCAGCGGGGTGTCCAAGATATTCATGCCGTCGCCCAGCCCAGACCAGCGTTGACTGCATCGGCGACGTAGGCGCTCAGTTCCTCGACGCTCGGCAACTCCTCCGATTCCAGCAGCAGGCGATACCAGTCGGCCGTGTGATGGATCGCCGTTTCAAGATTCCAGACGGGACGCCACCCCAACTGCATCCGCGCCTTGGCGCTGTCGAGTTGCAGCAGGCCCGCCTCGTGCGGTTGGGGATCGGAGGTGACCTGCCACCGAAGCCGCGGCCAGGTGCGAGCAAGACTTTGGAGCACCTGCTCTACCGTTCGGTTTCCTTCTCCATCGGGGCCAAAGTTCCACGCGTCGGCGCAAGTCGCATCGCCCGCCATCAGTCGCTGGCCCAGCAGCAGATACCCACTGAGGCAATCCAACACATGCTGCCAGGGTCGCGTGGCGTGCGGCGAGCGAATCACCAGCGGCTCGCCGGCGGCCACCGAACGCACCAGGTCGGGAATCAAGCGGTCCTCAGACCAGTCGCCACCGCCAATCACGTTGCCGCCCCGGGCGGTTGCGAGCAGCGGGGCCGACGGCTGTTGCAGAAATGCAGTCCGGTAGCTCGCGGCGACCAACTCGGCGCCGGCCTTGGATGCACTGTAGGGGTCGTGGCCTCCCAGGCGGTCTCGTTCTCGGTAAGCCCAAGGCCATTCGCGGTTTTCGTAGCACTTATCGGTCGTGACGACTACCACTGCGCGCACATCCGGAGCGTGCCGTACGGCCTCGAGAAGGTGAGCCGTGCCCATCACATTGGTGGCCCAGGTGATGATGGGTTCTCGGTAGGAGCGACGGACCAACGGCTGGGCGGCCAGATGAAACACGATCTCCGGCCTTGCCGCAGCGAAGACCCTGCGGACTGCGGCTTCATTGCGAACGTCGACGCGATGATCCTCGATCGATAGCTTCAACAGCTCCCAATGGCTGGGCTCGGACGGTGGGTCCAATGCCAGCCCGGTGACCTCGGCCCCCAGCGTGCGCAGCCAGAGACACAGCCAACTGCCCTTGAAGCCGGTGTGGCCGGTGACCAACACGCGGCGCCCGCGATAAGCCGATCCAAAAGCGTTCAATGCCAGCATTTCCACGGCGCTTCGCCGCTACTCCAGAGTTCTTCGAGCAGGTTCTTCTCTCGAAGCGTGTCCATGGGTTGCCAGAAGCCGGAATGTTCGAAGGCCATCATTTCGCCATCGGCAGCCAGACGCGCCAAGGGCGCGCTTTCCCAAGAGGTCTGGTCGCCTTCGATGTAATCGAGTACCGCGGGCGAGAGGACGAAAAATCCGCCGTTGATGAGGCCGCCATCGCCGCGTGGCTTCTCAACGAAGCGCTTGACCCGGTCACCCTCGCACTCAAGGGCCCCGTAGCGCCCGGGCGGAAGCACGGCCGTAACCGTGGCGTGCCGCCCGTGCTGACGGTGGAATTCGATACTCGCGCCGATGTCTACATCGCTGAGCCCATCACCGTAGGTGAAGCAGAAGGCCTCATCGTCGCGGATGTAGCTTGACACGCGCTTGAGGCGCCCCCCCGTCATGGTTTCCTCGCCGGTATCCACCAGCGTCACCCGCCAGGGTTCGGCGTGCCGGCGATGCACTTCCATCTTGTTGGCCGACATGTCAAAAGTGACGTCGGACATGTGCAGGAAATAATTGGCAAAATATTCCTTGATGACATATCCCTTGTAGCCACAGCACACGACAAAGTCTTGAATACCGTGGTGGGAATAGAGCTTCATGATATGCCACAGGATCGGGCGTCCACCGATCTCTACCATCGGCTTGGGGCGAACGGTGGTTTCCTCGGTGAGACGAGTGCCAAGGCCTCCGGCCAGCAATACGGCTTTCATTCGACTAATCCGTGGAAGTAGCTCGAGTTGAATTCGACAATGGCAGCCATATACCCAAACATATCAGCAGCAATGTAGTTCGAATGCTCTTCCGCGAGAGGACGAATTGGCGAGAAAGAACCCGACGTGAGTGCGCCCATGCCGCCCGAACACCGGGACCCTGAACAGGAGGGACACGCGGTGAGCGTACACCAGCGGCAACCTCGTCGGCGGCCGGGCTCGCGCGACAATTCCTCGCGGATCTGAGGCAGATCAACCTGCGCACCGTCGACATACCGGAATTGGCGTCACTGACTCGGTGGTCCATCGGTACAGTGACTCCACGGACCGTTCGTTCAGGAGGCAATGGGTGACTGGCGACCGTCGATCGACTCGGGTGGATTCGATCAGCGTTGTGATTCCGGTCTACAGCGGAGCCGTGACCTTGCCCGACGTGCTGAAGGAGCTCGAGCAACTTCGTTCGCCCCAGAAAACACCGGACGGTCGTCAGTTCCGCGTCGACGAGGTGCTCCTGGTGTGGGATCGGGGCATTCGCGGTAGCGAAGAAGTCGTGCGTGAACTCGCTGAGCGGGACGACTGGATCCACCCAGTGTGGTTGTCGCGCAACTTCGGACAGCATCCGGCAACCCTCGCCGGCATGACGTCGTCGGGCGGGGACTGGATCGTCACGATGGACGAGGACGGACAGCACGATCCGGCATATATCGGCACATTTCTCGACATCGCGTACCGGGACCGCACCCAACTCGTGTATGCCTCCCCGACAAACCGACCACCACACGGTGTGTTTCGCAACGCGGCATCGTGGCTGACGAAGTGGTTGTTCCTGCACATCCTGGTGGCGTCCGACGGGGTTAGAGCATTCAACAGCTATCGGCTGGTACTCGGCGAGGCCGGCCGCAGTGTCGCGGCCTACGCCGGCGCGGGGGTCTTTCTAGACGTCGCTCTCTCTTGGGTGGTCGCCAACCCGTCGACCTGTCCGGTCGCAATGCGCCAAGAAGGACGACCCGCGAGCGCGTACACCCTGCGTCGCCTGGTCTCGCATTTCTGGCGGCTCGTCATCTCTTCAGGAACCCGGCCGCTGCGCTACGTCTCCACGATGGGAATTCTGTTGGCGCTTCTCGGTTTCGGCGTGGCGATCTATAGCGCCATCCAGAGAGCGGTCGGCGACATCAACGTGGAAGGGTGGACATCGGTGTTTGTTGCGGTGCTTGTCGTCGGCGGAGCCACCTTGTTCGCGCTGGGAATCATCGCCGAATACATCGCCGCCTCGGCCCACATGGCAATGGGCAGGCCGGTGTACGTCGTCGTGCGCGATCCTGCAGAGGTATTCGACAGCCCGGCGGACTGACCGGTGCTCACCTGGATCGTGGGTCGCGGCGGACTGCTCGGCGGCGCCGTGTCGCGAGCGATGGGCCCGAAGTTCCTCGAAGATTCGGTGCCATGGCACAACCACGATGCGGCGGCCGGGGTACTCGACTCCGCACTCGAGCGATTCATCCGAACGGCGGGCCACGACGATTGGTCTGTTGTTTGGGCCGCCGGCAGCGGTGTAATCGGTTCTACCGCAGACCAACTCGCTGCGGAGACGCGCATCCTGACTCACCTGATCACCAGGTTGCGCGACTCGCGACCCGCCGGTCGGGGCGCGTTCTTCCTCTCGTCCTCCGCGGGCGGCATCTATGCCGGATCGACTCATCCACCGTTCAGTGAGTCCACGACGCCACGGCCGCTGAGTCCATACGGCGAGACGAAACTCGCTCAGGAGGAAATCCTGCGGGCGACGCTCGGCGGCTGCGTCCCGCTCGTCATTGGACGGTTCTCCAACCTCGCCGGGCCGGGCCAGAACCTCCAGAAACAGCAGGGGCTCGTCAGTCAGCTGTGCCAAGCCGCTGTCACGCGGCAATCGTTGAACGTTTTCGTGCCGATGGAGACACTCCGCGACTACCTGTACGTCGACGATGCCGCCGCGATGGTGCGGATGCTGGTGGAGAACGCGGTGCGCAACCAGCTGTCGACGCCGGTGCTGCGCAATATCGCGTCTCAACGACCCGTGTCCGTCTGCACCGTCATGCGGACGGTGCAGCAGGTCGCCCACCGCACGGTACGCATCGCCCTCGGGTCTAGCCCGTCCTCCCGCTATCACGTTCGGGACTTGCGAGTCTGCACACAGTTCCCGCACGAGTTTCAGGGCGTGGCTATCACGCCGTTTCCCGTGACAGTCAAGCGTGTGTACGACGACGTACTACGCCACCAGGCAATGCCCAACTAGTTCGAGCCGAACGTGGGTCATCCGGAGGCAAGAGCGCGGTCGGCCAGCATGCCCATCACCGGCGCCAGCAGCCTGGAGTATTCGTACGTCAAGTGCACCCTGTCGAGGTACACCAGAGCGTTGCCGACGATGACCGGGCACCGTTCGGCGGCGCAGAACAGCGGGGTCACGTCGGCGTATTGGCCCCCTGCGGCCCTGGTGGCATCAGTCTCGGCGGCGATGCCGGGATCGTTTACCGCATTCGACCTTCGCGGGCTACAGGCCGTCACGTCATCAAGGTGCCCAGACAGACAGGTCGGAACGGCTGACTGCGGGTCCGGGATCGGTCCGAGAACCAGCACCTTCGAACCGGCGCTGCGCAACTGCTGCACCAGCCGATTCAGGCCGGCGATCCACGCCGGGTCGTAGGACGTGAAACCTTGGTTGAGGTAGGCGCGCGAGATGCCCAGTACGATCAGTCGCGGCTGTTCGGCCTGTAACCGGGTGATGACCCGAGCACGCCACTGCTCGCACTCGGTGTACTCCCGTCGCAGATGCGGGGTGGTGAGGGGCAGGTCGAGCAGTGCGCAGCCGACCTTATCCAGGGTCTCCAACCGCCAGTGCCGCTGCGTGGCGACCCACTCGAACGCCGGGCTCCACATCGCGGCATTCGAATCACCGACCAAAGCCACCGTCGTCGTCGACGCCGTGTCGCCGGACGCGCACTCGGGTTGATCGACATCGAAGAAATCACGCATGCAGCCGTGGACGTACATGGCCGGCTCTTCGGCGGCCGCAACGGCCAGCGGCGGTTCGAGGTTCGACGGTACGGCGTGCAGGTTGGCGGATGCCGCAACCGCCGCCTGCACCTGCGCGAACGCATAGTGCACTTCCGCGTTGTAATCGTCGAAGTTTGGGACCGCGGAGCGTTGCGGCTCGGTGATGGTCAATGTTGGAGCCGCCGGGCCGCGGCCGACCGGGATGGGCACCGACACCAACAGCGCCGCGCCCACGCACACCGCTACCGCGGTGGCGACACCACCGACGGCGAGACTACGGCCGGCGGAGCGATTCACGGCCGCGGCGAATCGGAAAGGGTTCTCGACATAACGCAGGGTGAGCACGGCGAGGCCGCCGGAAACGGCCACGGCCACCAGCCTGCCTGTCAGCCCCAGCGGGTGGCCGAGCAACGGCGGCGCAAGCAGCAGCACCGGCCAATGCCACAGGTACCACGAGTACGACACGCGGCCGACCGCCCGCATCGGCGCCACCGACAGCGCACGCCCAACTCCCTGTTCAGATGAGGCACACCCCGCACCGATGACCAGCACCGTGCCAAGCACGGGAACAAGCGTGGCGATACCCGGGTACTGCGTGGCCGAGCTCAACAGAACACAGGTCAGCAGGATCGCGCCCAATCCCAGCCATCCCGCTGCCGCCGCGGGTAGCGGCGACAGTCGGCGCCATTGGCCGGCCGTGAGCGCCACCAAGCCGCCCGCAGCCAACTCCCACGCTCGCGTGGGCATCAAGAAGAACCCCGCGGGAGGCCACACGCGAGTGACCACCAGCGCCGCCGCAAACGATGCCGCACCGATCAGCGCAAGGATGACGAGGTACGGGGTCCTCGACGAAATGGCATTGGCGCCGGTCCGCCGACGCGCACGGCGGATGACCCACGCCGCGCCGAGCATGATGGCCGGCCACACCAGATAGACCTGCTCCTCCACGCCCAGAGACCAATAATGCACAAACGGCGATGCGCTGTCGGCGTCGGAAAAGTAGTCGGTGGCCTCGAGAAAGAACCAGCAGTTGCCGACGTACAGCGCACTGGCGATGCCGTCGAGCAGGACGGGCTTGACGAGCAATGGAGGTAAGAGGAGGAACGAAGCGACCGCGGTAACGACGCCCACGGTGGCCGACGCCGGCAAGAGTCTGCGGGCTCGGGCTCCGTAGAACCGGCGCAGCCGGATGGACCCGGCGGTGCTCACCTCTCGCCAGAGCAGCCCGGTAATGAGGAAGCCTGAGATGACAAAGAACACGTCGACGCCGACGAATCCCCCGCCAACCCCGGGCACACCAGCATGAAAGAGAACAACCGCCAACACCGCGACGGCACGCAAGCCCTCGATATCCGAGCGGAACCCCGAGCGCGCCGGCGAACCCGTGGCGCCGCGCTCACCGTTGCTTTTGGGCAGCGTTGAAGCGGCGTTTTGGGATTGAATAAACTTCTGGGTCTGCTGCGATGGAGCGGTCGCCGACGGGTCCGTCAAGGAGCTAATCCCTTC
>NZ_JBVAXR010000056.1:0-15640 GCF_055419445.1 Mycobacterium sp. IDUB_19
AGGCGCGATTAGCTCAGCGGGAGAGCGCTTCCCTGACACGGAAGAGGTCACTGGTTCAATCCCAGTATCGCGCACCAGAGTTTGAAAAGCTCAGAGATAGTTTCTGAAGCGAGATCCGGGCCGCATGAACTCCATGTGAACTGGTCAACCGGGACGCTAGCAACCCACCAGAGAGGTAGCTAGCCCATGACCGCTGCAGCCCACCACCCACCATCACAGGCCCGCTTGTCGGTGCCTGGAGTGACGGTTGGACCTCCCCGACAGGAAGGCCCAACCGTGACAGCCGCGATCACCCCATTCCCTGACGTTCCGCTGCCCCTCGGCGCATCGGCCGATTGCGAGTCCTGGGCATTCTGGGACAACCAGTTCCGTGTCTTCCACGGTGCCGACCGGCCCGTCTTTGAGCACCAGCAGCATCCGCCCGCCGGCGCCAAGGTCGCCGAAGTGCAAACCGGAGGGATCCAGCTCCCTGATGGCAGCGTCGACACCCGCGAGTGCCCGCCACGGGTCGACGTGTATCTGCACGCCGACGAAGGGCTCACCGCGGACCAGGCCCGGGCACTCGCCGTGGCGCTGATGGGGGCGGCCGACGAGGTTGATCGGTGGGTGCGCTCATGACAACCACCACAGCCAAATTGGTGGATTTCGCCCGCGAGCGCGTCAGACAAACCGAGGAATGGATCGATCATATTCTGGCCGCCCTGCGGCAACCTGGGCTGGCCAGCTCAGATGACCCTCTCGCTGTCTGCCACCTCGCCGACATGCTCGAGGAGAACTGGCCCGAAGGCGTCGACGTGCACGACGCGCTGGCGGCCGCGATGTGTCGACTCGCGAGGCTCGCGGAGATTAACGCTGGAAGCGGCCACGTTGCTGGCTTCGACGCGGCGGTCCCACGATGACCAGCACCGAAATCCGCTACGCTCCACCCGTCAAGTGCACGCCCTGGTGCGAAGACGGCGATGGTCACCCCAACGAGATCACCCACGCCGACCAAAACTGTTACAGCGCAAGCGGTTACCTTTACTTGCCTCTGAACGCCCGAGGAAAAGACCGCCACGGCGAGGATACCCACGCACAAGTTGGTGTCGCCGCCAAGCGCGAAATCGGGCTATTGCCTTGCGTACACATTCATCTGCTGATGCCCGAACCTGACGTCGACGTCGGGGTGAAGCTCACTGTCGAGGAGACAAAGTGGCTGATCTCGCAACTCTCAGCCACCGTTGAGCTGGTCGAGGGACGATGAGCACGCACTGGTGTCGACGGTGCGGCCACGAGCGCCGCTGTAGTCATGGGTCGTGGCCGGATCGGCATCCGGTCGCAACCACGGTCTTGAGCACCGTGGTTCTCGCGATGTGCGTCGCGCATCCGTGGCTGCCGGGTTGCAGTGTTGTCGGCGCTGGCATATATGCGGTCACCAGCGCATTTCGTCGCCGACGAGCACTCGTGGCCCGGGCCGACTGGGAACACCGTGCACTGATGGCTCGGACCTTTTTCGCGGCACCGCGAAAAAGCCTGGTCAACCAAGTTGTCGACGCCAGCAACCTGGCTAGTCATCGGGCGCTCCGAAGTCGTGGACATCCTGTCCCTGACTCCCAGACGCGGAGACGGGCGACTGACCACTGGTCACCCACCGAACCCATGCGGACACCAAGCAGCTGAGGAGAGCAACGGCTGCCGGGCGCTGTGCGGACTTAAGCGCCGGAAGGGTGCACGATCCACTTGGAATAGCTACGGAAGGAGAACTCCCGATGAGTTACAAGCACCCCACAGGCGAGAGTTGCGAGTACGGCCACCCGACGTATTACGACGTCATCGAAATCAAAGCATTTGGCCAGCACTCGGAACGCCGCCGCGGACCCACCTGTTGGCGGGCTGAATGCGAAGCGCACAAAGACTGGAAAGCCGGGCGCGCACCCAAATGAGTGCCCAATTCCAGATCCATGCTGAGTCGTTCCGCTCGGTCCTCATTGAGATGGTGTACTGCGAAAAAGGCGCGGAAACAGACATCACAGCCGGGCAGCACTGCAAAACCATGGCCCACGGCAGCGCCTTCGTCTACCGGCTTGACGGGAAAGACCGTCTGATCACCGCGCGACACAATGTGACTGGAAGACATTGGCAGACACATGAATTCATGGGCGGCTACTACATCGAGCCGACACACCTCCGAGTCATGTTCTTCAAGGACCCACCCGAAAAGTGGGTGGTGACGCTCTCCGAGGACGACCCGAGACGCGGCGGCATCCAAGTGCTTCTTCAGCAGTATCTGGTGCCGCTGATCGGCCCGGACTGGAAACCGATCTGGAAACAGCATCCGCAACTCGGCGGCGAGATGGACGTTGCAGAAGTGCCGTTCAATCCCCCGGCTGACGTGGTCTGCATGAGCTGGGAAAGAACGGGCGACCGATCCGGCCCTGAGCAAGCTGCGTGGCCAGCACAGCTTTTTCCGGGCGAAGACGTGTTCATCATCGGCTACCCGTACCGACTCACCTCGGGGCCAGCTTTTCCGCTATGGATCCGGGGAACCGTCGCGTCCAACCCGATTTTCCCCTACTACTCGGACGGCAAGGCATACCCGCTCTGGCTAATCGACGCCCGAACCCGCAAAGGACAATCAGGCGCCCCAGTCATGCGCCACCGACCACCCGGGACCCTCGTCTTCAGAAACGACGGACAGCCAGCCAGAATGCCATTCCCAGACTCAGACCTCCTCGGGGTCTACTCCGGCCGCACCAGCGACGAATCCGACCTCGGATTCGTCTGGGGCATGGACCATGTCGACGAAATCTGCCGCAACGGCGTGCCCGGAACAATCGATCCAGGACCAGGTGCCAGAAGCTGCGCGGTAGGTGACCAAACCTAAATCCGCAGGTCAGATACTCCGCTTTCAGTGCGGGGTATCTCGAATCCGTACCTCGATGTCGTCGATGGGTGTGTCGGTGGCGACCGCGATGTAGTCGCGCGCCATCTCTTCGATCTCCCCGGGAAACCTCGCCTGCGTCAAACCATCAAGGGCCGGGATGCGGATAGCCCACCACCGGTCATCGCGGGTCACTTCGACGTCGTAGCTGGGCATCCTGGTCTCCTTCCCGAGGGCAAGAGAGCCACCCTAGTCGACGGCGGTAGCCTGCAGCCTGGAAACGCTCGACTGAAACCGATGCAGGAGGGGGCATTCACGATGCCAAAATTTACGATCAATAAGGGCCTCGATACTGAGAAAACCGTCGAGGCATGGGCCTTCAAAGAACAAGGCTCATTCACCACGTTCACCGACGGCAACGGTCATCAAGTGCTCGCGATCCCGACCAAGATCGTCGACAGCATTGAGCGTGTAGGCGAATAGGCGGACCTCGTTCACATACCGGTGTGAGTGCGGATCGCGGTGACGAGCTGGTCTGTGCGTTGGCGATCCTCGTGGTACGGCATCTCGAGTTGATCGACCCCAAGCTCGAGATCCTGACCGCTCGAGAACCTCAGCCGGATGTCCCCGACGTCGAACTGACCGCGCGTCAGCTGATTGAAAGGGCCCCGCCGCTGACCCACTTTCCGTATCTCAAGGCACACAACGTCACTGAGCGGACGCACCCACGCCTCGGCCACCGTGGCCGTGGGGTTCTTCTCCTGGAATCCCCGTTCCTGATCGAGGTCGTATCCCTCGGCGTCGAACTGGATGACCACCTTGACCAGCCGGCCGTCGTCAGTGACCGCCGCTACGGTCCACCTGCTCGGCGCGGTCGGGCTGAACTGCACCGCAGACGCCGCGATCTCACGCCCGCCGACGAGCACAGCCACCTGCATCTGAACGTGCCAAGGCGCGCCGTGGCCCGTTGTACTGCTGCGCGCCGCAATCTGGCTCCAATACCGGTCCGGGTCAGGGGGTGCGATCTCCATGCGGAGAACATTAGCCACGCAGAGTGAAGTGCCAAACTGTCGCGTGCGACCGTATTCCGAGCTTCGACTACTGCTGGCTATTCGTCGCATGGTCTGCGAGGTAGAAGGCCGGCAGCCGAGCACCGCGCACATCGACGAGCTACTAGACGAACGAGCAACGCTGGCCCCCATGGCGCGGATCGGTGATGGCGATTCGGTACCGCAGAATTCGGTGCGCGCGTAGCCTCCGTAAGTTATGAATCGGCCGAGCCTGCAAGTCTGGCCAGCGCTGTTCGACACGCCACGAGAAGAGGGGGCTGATCGATGACGAGTTACGGCTTCCGAATGTACCGCTTCGATATTCGAAAAGACCGCAGTCGCAAAGAGATTCACCCGCTTAAGGTTGAGTTTGATAACAAGCCCACCTGGTACTACAGAGCCCATTTGCTCAAGGCGGCTCAGCCGTACCTGCAACACAGCTCTCACGGGATGCCGCCAAAGCTAGACGGTGCCGATCGCAAGCAGGATCTCGACATTGCGCCCGTCTTCCGGCTCATAGATATTCAGCAAGATGGCGATCGATTGGTTGGTTCATTCAGGCATGGACGTCCATCAGGGCAGGACATCGCCTTACCGAAAGCCTCTCTCGGACAGGACCATCCAGCTATCGACATTAGCGACTACTCGCCAACACGCCTTTACCGATTCGCGTATTACTTCCCGGAACCAGGCGACGAAGGCATTCTCGGTGTCGAAGCCGCATCAGGTGCCTGCCCCACCCGATATCTGGTCCAGTGGGCCCGCTGGTGGTCACAAAACGCCGGCCTTACCGCTGATCCAGAAGAGCCTTGGTACAACCTGCGAGCTACCGCGCTCGCCGATTCCATCCAGATTAACGACTTCATCGACGCCGGTGAGGTCGTTGAGGTCGTGCTCGTCGCCGCTGCACGGGGCGCGTCCCGTCAGCGGCGAACCGAAGAGTTTCGGATCACCAGCACCTTGAGCGTCCAGGGCAAAGCGAAAGCCCTTCAAGATCTGAAGACGGTACTTCAAGCTGGCCAGTCCGACGAGGAACTCGCCGAGGCTTTGGCCGCACATCTGGGTCGCAATGTCGAGGACGTCGACCTGGACGACGGCTGGGTTGTCATCGACACCGACTATGGTCAGCAGCAGATAAGTCCATCGCGTATACCGGATATTTTCACGTACCCGATTGGTGAGACATCGCCCGACGACTCGACCTTCTACGACACAATGAAGGACAAGGCGGCCGAACTCGCCAAAGACGTGAACGGAACGTTTGACTTCGGCTAGCAGGAGGCAAGGCTACGATGACTGATCGCCTCAACCCGTGGCCGCTGATTAGCGCCCATTGGAAGTGTCTGTCGATTGACCAGGAAGACGGCAAAACGACAGGTGATTGGGTTGCTCGAATGGGGCTCCTGCTCCCATCGCTGACCGCCGGTGGGCTGATGATCAGCTTGGGTGGCAGCTTGGCCAACCCCGGATCGCTTCTCGCCGCCGATTCTCTGCTGGCAACCAGCCTTTTTGCCGTCTTCGCCCAGGTATCAAGCCTGCGGTTGAAGCTCAGTGAGCGGTTCAAAGAGGGCTACGCGAACGCCGATGCAGATAAAGATGCGATGGACGAAACCGCCACGCACTTGCTGTTCGCCACCATGCTGGCATTGACCAACGCCGCCCTGTTGGCGTGCAGTCTGGCATTCGCTGCTCCGAACGCCTCCGTCATCAATGGTTGGCTAGGCGGCGTCAGCGCGGCGATCTTCGTCTACACAATCTTGTTGTTGCTGATGTTGCTTCCACGGATGCTGTACGCGTACACAAGCGTCAACGGCGTGCGTAACGCTCTAAGCGGTTTCCATCGAAAGTAGAACTGCCGCAACGTAATTCCTGGCAGAAATGGGCCGGCTGCTAGTCGCCGATGTGCCGCACGTCTGGGAGACAGAAGGCCGACTGTCGTCCAGGCCGTACATCGACCCGCTGCCAGCGAACGCAGGCTCGTCGCAACTGCCGTGAGGCATCGAGAAACATTCCGCAACATCCAGCGGCGACGAGCGTTCCAGGCGTAATCTCAGCTCTCGTCGAAAGGACTGAGATGGAGTTCGGACCCAATCATTATGTCCCGGTGCTGTTCACTAAAGCCGGCGAACGCGATGCGCTGAGTGAGCTCGGCGGACCCCAGAAAGATTCGTTCACACCGTTATTCGTCGTTCATCCCATCGACTGGGATTTCGAACTTGATCAGCCGAAGAATTCTATCGACGAACACCTCACCAGGCTCCCCGCGCAATTGGGCGAAAAGTGGGGCCAGC
Source organism: Mycobacterium sp. IDUB_19 (assembly GCF_055419445.1). Classification (NCBI taxonomy): domain Bacteria; kingdom Bacillati; phylum Actinomycetota; class Actinomycetes; order Mycobacteriales; family Mycobacteriaceae; genus Mycobacterium; species Mycobacterium sp. IDUB_19. The sequence goes on from NZ_JBVAXR010000056.1 coordinate 6,201, forward strand.
GCGACGCTTTCATCGACACGCTTCACGTGGACGAAGAAACGATGGCAGACGGTCGACACCCGATCGAGTGGATTGTGACCGAAGCGAGATCGGCCGGCCTGACGCTTATACCTGTTGTCGCCCCAAGCCGATCGCCGGGGTGCATTGCAGCAGTGAGGCAGCTAGTTCAGACCCACACATCATCAGAGGTGTGTCTTCGACTGCAAGTTGACGAATGGCCGCTGCTCCCTAACCAAGACGCGCCGATCACGACACTGTTGGACGAGATCGGGGTGGGTAAGGCTGACACTCACCTGGTTCTCGATCTCCGCGACGAGACGGCTCGGTCAGCGCAATTTGCACTGGTGTCCGGTCTTCAGTCGCTGGCCACAGCGCAGCAGTGGAAGACTTTGACCGTCACGGCGACGGCAATGCCACAGACGACGCCACCGGGCCGTGGGGTCCACGAGGTGATTCGGCAAGAATGGCTTAATTACCAGGAGATAGTCGGGAACAGCCGATACGGCGTTCGGCAACCGACATTCGGCGACTACGGCATAGCACACCCCGACCCGATGTCGGATATTGATCCCCGAATGCTTCAGATCAGCGCGAAGCTCAAGTACACCTGCGATGACAAGTGGCTGCTGGCCCGCGGTGGCTTGTACAAGGGCACGGGTGGACGCAGCGGCGGCGGCGCCGAGATTAGGCCGGTAGCTCGGATGGTTTCAGCACACGACGCCTTCACAACCGGACACTGCGGCGACGAGGATTGGATCCTCGCCGCGGCGGACGCTGGACCTACGGGCGCTCCGCGGACATGGGTAAAGGTCGGCACGTGGCACCACTTGATTCGAGTTCTCGACCAAATCGAGCTGACATAGTGGCAGCCCGCCACCGTTGACGAGTCTTCAGCGCGGACCGGACAGTGGCTCGGAGCGTTTCGAGGTCGGCCACCTCCGCCAGCCTTTCCCAGATGACCTTCCGCGGCTTGCTGCGACAACCCTTGGCCGCGTCGAGATTCCGCAGCGCCTCCAACGCTTCATCTCTCCACAACAGCTGCGCCAGCGAATAGGCATCAATCGCTTCGTTCGGTCTTGCCTGGGCGATCTCGTCCATCTCCACACCCGATCCCCGGGGCCTGACCACGACGCAGCCCCACCAGATCGGGACGACCGCCAAAGCCGCATCAAGATGATTCTCAGCGACCACGAGCGTGCAGTAGTCCATAACCTGTGAGTAGACCTCAACTTGCCTCGGCAGCCGGCGCAACGTATCCGACGCACTTTTCAGCTCGAATCCAGACAAACATGCGTTCACCACCGCAACATCTACCCTGACCTCACCGCACAAACCAAGCTCGTCGACAAAGAGCGTGGAGTCGAGATCAGCTGAATGCTCGCGGAGCAGACGCGAATGAAGTGCTACGCGAACGTCCCGGTCCCGCATGGCGGTCACGCTAACACCCTCGGAGCTTTCGGGAACTTCGCAACCCCGATCATTGTCATTACCCTTCGATTACTTCCCCCGGACGTCCCGTTCATACGTGACATCCAGGCCGTAGCGTTGTCTCAACCGCTCAGCGAGCTGCCCATCGCACGAGCCGGCCGCCACGATGTACAGCTCGACGATCGTGGCCGCCGACCCTCGGAGCTCGTCCGCGCCGACCCGGAGCATTCCCGGCCGCGGCACAAACGACACTGCGCTGACGATCTCGCAGCGGCCGACGATGTACGCCGGCAGGTCTGGGCGCGGTATGCCGTGCCGCTCCGCCCACCTCAAATTCCGGGCCACTGTCTGCTGATGCCTCCGGGCCCGCTCACAAGCAAGCTCGAAGCTTCGCTCCGCGTAGATGCCACAACCGCAATTACTTTGAGGTGGAACGTGTTCCGGGTTCGCCGAGCAGGTCGCGGACATCTCTGCGGCCGGCCACCGCACCCCATAGTCGTACGGGCTGAGTAAGCAGTCCGTCCTAGGCCGCACCAACCAAAACCTCCAACCTCCGGCCAGAGTCGCCGTGGTCATCAGAGATTGCGATAATCGTCGATACGCGCCACCGCGGCCGGCACATCGCGATCGGGCTGGGGGTCGACATAGCGGATCCGCTGACTAAGCCGCGATTCCAACGTCGTGCCCATCACCTTTTCCCAAGCCCGCAACTCAGCCGCCAACTTCAAATCGCCGTCATGGACGTAGCCGGCGATCTCCATGGCCGTCTTGGCGAATTCCCAATCGGCCGGCCGCCACAGCACGCAGTGCGGCATTGATGACCACGCCCTCCAAGTTTGGCGGTCACGCTGCGACCATGGTCGCCCATTACCGCGCCGCGCCGGCAGCTTCGGGCCACCACGGAACGGTGTGTTCGGAACCTCAGTCCAGTTGTGGATCGGCTTGTTCCGATTGACCGCCTGACCAGGCGGTTTCGGCTTCCGACCGCGCACCGACATTAGCTCAAACCCGCGTTTGCTGAGCACATTTGGTGTATGAAATTCGCTTTGCCAAAAAGTCCCGAATTTCGTACGGACAGGCGGACGCTATGACAACCGGCGCGCTGGTGCTACCCCCTGGGGGTACCCCGCCCAGGGGGGCGGCCCTGACCTGCGGCGATGCGTCGGCCAGCTGGTGCGCCAGGCTTGACGCTGGCGGATAGGCGAAATGCGCTGCGGAGCATGGGTTAGCTGGACGCTGCGTGCAGTGGTTTGCTGGGTGTGCGGCGGCGCGGCGCAGGTACTTCTGAGCGGATCCGCAGACGCCTTGATGGAAGCCCTTCGCCGAGAGGTGTAGCGGTTGACGCCGGCCGCCGCAGGTCATGTGGCGCTCCAGGATCCAGCTGATGTGTTTCCGGCGGCCGCAGCTGCGATCTCGTAGTCCATCAGCGGTTTCAGTGGTGCGGGTTTGAGTGCGCCGAGTCGCCATGACATGACGACGTCAACGCCGCCGATGATGTTGGTCTGCCCGGCCCAGAGACGCTCGACCGCGTCGCTCAACGCCGGGTAGGCGGCTTGAAACTGGTTGGTCGTGTCGGCGTCTCGCGATTGGATGGCAGCTTCGACAAGCGCATGCGCGAGTACGTCGTCGCCGGTGCGCACCGCTTGTGAGAGTAGGCGTTGCCGCGCAATGGGTTCGGTGATGTCAGCAACGCGGTCACCGGCGTCGCGGCGACTGATCGACAGGCTTGCAACGTCTCCCGGTAGTCCAGCGATGCCGTACACGCGGGCAGCGTCGTCGGCGTCTTGACGACCTGCGAGATCGGCCGCGGCGGTGAGCTTGCGCGCCAGGACCGCCATGATTGAGCTGTAGGTCTTGGCGTACTGGGTGATCTTCCATTCGTCCGTGTGGATCGTGTCCATCGTGGTGACGCCGTACACGGCGTCTCCGTCTTGTTCGGCTTCGGTGAACAGCGGATCGGCGTCGGCTGAGCGGCCAAGTCGCTGCAGCGTGGCCAGTGCGGTCTGGCAGGCGGTGACCGCTTCGGTCAATGGAATGCCGGCGTTGTAATCGAGTGCCATGTCTGGTCATATCTCCTCATGCTCGGGTGGCTTGGAAACTCTGTAGGTCGTCGGGTGTGATGCGGTAGCGTCCGTCGACTTGTGTTGCTGTTAAACGTTTCTCGGTGATGGCTCGGCGGATGGCGCGGTCGGTGATTCCGATAATCGTTGCGGCGGTGTTGGTGCTGATCGTGGGGCTGTTTAGTTGGTTCTTCGACTGTGGCACGGGTTCCGGTTGCGGCGCTGGACTAGTTCCGGCAGAGGAACTTTCGGCACGGGCGCCGGCTAGCTTGATCGCCAACAAGGCCTGATCAAGCTGTGGATTCTGACCGCGCACCTGCGCGCGGATCTTGTCCAGGCCGAGCAGCCGGTTGAGCATGGCGCATACGTGGCCGTCGATCACGACGACCGGGCCCTCAAGCCCGTGCACCAGATGTTCAGCCGGCCGGATCATTTGCGCTGTGTCACCCGGCTTCCGGTTCGTCGCCGTCAGGGTATTCGTTCTCATCCGACGTCGGGCCCCCGCTAAAGTCGCGTCGCCAAGCATCGACGGCCAGCTTCTGCATGGTGTCGCGGAGACCGGCATCGTCGAGGATGTTGCCGATGAGGACGTTGATTCCGCGGAAGACGTTCGCGAACAGAATCCCTGCCGTCTCTGGGTCTTTCACGATGCCCAGTGCGGTGTGGATCCAGTCTTCAACCGCTTCATCGTCGTGACAGATGGCGAGATATTCCATGCCTAACTTGCATCCGATGATCTGAATGTCGCCGATATTCGGGAACGTCATCGGCGCCCCGGGTTTACCGGTGTGGAGATCATGGCTCGGGAGCGAAGTCAGCCGTAGCGGGTTCGCGGCCAGGTACCGGCGGCGGGCCTGATTGATGATGTCGTTGCGCTCAGCGGTGGTCATGATGTCTCCTCGTTGGTGTCAGTGATGGGTTTGGCGCCGAGCTGTTCGGCGAGTAGGTCGATCGCGTCTTGTTCCCGATGACGGCCACATGCGTTGCCTGGGTGCGCGACATACGCACGGCATGATGTGCCGGCTTTGGTTCGTCGGCCGCACCGCAGCGGCGCCAACTGGACGCGGTCACGCCACCGCGGTGGAAGCGGCCCGGGTTGCTCGTGTGGGGCCTGCGGTGTCGCCGGGTCGTAGCAGTGCCGGCCGTCGCCGAGCCACTCTGCGTTGACCAGGACGTAGTCCTGTCGGCCGTCGTCGGCGATGCAAGTCGCCGCGTGCCAGCCGGGCAGCCCGAGATCGCAGAGGCAAGCCGACCGGGCGTCGTCAATGTAGGAGGTGTTCACGACGCTCATGCCCTTCGATGTTTGCTGGCGAGACTTTGGCAGTGGTAACAGGGTTGCGGTTGCCCGATGCACACACACCCTGGCCGGCGATAGTCAGGCGCTCCGTTTGTGCTGCCAGGTTGTGCCTTAAATGGACTTTGGCCTGTGTCACCTGTGTCAGAGCCGCTGAGCTGCGTCTTTATCTGACCCTCTGACACACGTTGCCCTGTTTCACCCAGATCGGGCGGATCTATGAGTGCAGGCTGACACAGTTGTTGGTCTGCTTCACCTGTGTCGCCGATACTGGTCTGAACTGCAGATTTATTTCCTGACACAGGTGACACAGGCGTAACCCCATTTAAGCCTCTCCGGTGGGCGGGAAGTAGTCCGATTCGCTCGTACTGGCGGAGCTGAACACCGTCAATTCTGGGCTGGCTGTCTCTCAGTTCTGGCACGACCGCGCGTAGGTTGCGCCCGAATGTGCTCTTTGCTGCGGGGTGATGTCCGTTGTCTTCTGCCCACGCCTTCCAGGCGGCAAATAGGTCATCGCGCATGACGGTTTCCATGGGCCCCCGGACGCAGCAATCACGGACAAAGGCCGAGACCGGCGACGCGAGATCGAGCATCAGGTTGGCCGCGTCGTCGGACGACGTCGGTACGGTGAAGCGGCCGTTGTGGTTCAGCCGATCGAGGCCTTGAAGCGCCCACGCCAAAATGCCTGGCAACTCTTCGCGCAACCTGGTGTCGAGTGTGCGGTCCTCGCGGCCCAGGAAGCTGTTCGTCATCTGCAGGATCAGCATTCGGTGGGCGATGGCCGCGCTGGCGTCCCGGAACCGCGGCAACTCATTGGACAAGATCACGAACCGCGTTGACAGTCGGCCTGACCACGGGTCGCGGAATTTGCGGTCTACCGTCAGGGTGTCCTCACCGGTGATCGAGAGGAGTCGTTCGACCACAGAATGCGCTGGCGTGTCACCAAGTCGTGCATCGGAGATGATGGCCAGCGGCCTGCCCAACAGCGGCGACAAGCCGAAGTTTGTGCCCAGGCTCGCTAAAGTTGGGCCGGCGACGTGCAGACGGCCGATCAGCTCGGTCAGCATCCGCGCGATGGTGCCCTTGCCCGAGCGCGTGGGGCCGATCAGCAGGAGCAGCTTCTGCATATCGGTCCGGCCCGATAGGGCATAGCCCACGTATTCCTGGAGGAGCGCAATGGAATCCGGGTCGTCAGGCCACACCGACGCCAGGAACTCGAACCATGCCTTCGGCGGCGGTGCATCGGGATAGTAATCGAAAGGCACCGACACGACATTGAACAGTGCCGGGGTGTGGCCAAGCAGTTCGCGGGTTGACAGATCAAGTAGCCCGTTACGGCATGAAACCATCTGTGAGGCTGGGTTTTCCACGGGTCTTCGGTCGATCCACGCCGGCGGGTCGACATCGGCGGACAGGTGCGCGACAGCGGCCAGGGCCTCGATGACGTCGGCAACCTTGCGTTTGTTCGGATTCCATGGCGTACTTTCCTTTTCGCCGACGTAGTCGACTTCGCCGAGCGTTGCGTACACCCGGCTCCGCAGTTCGGCCGTGTCCATCTCCGACCAATGCGTTGTGTACCAACGCATCCAGGATCCCCTACATGAGATGAGAGTTCGCAGTCCGTTGCTGTCCCTGAACTGCTCCATCAGCTTGCGGGCGACGTCAAGCGGTGCCGCCGGCGGCGGGAACAACGGGCGCTCGTCAGCGATATGCATCAGGACTCACCCCGCAGTTCAGCCAAGCGGGCTGCGGCAGCGCGAATCCCGGACGCTGCGCGCTCCACGAGGGCTGCAACGTCGACCTCCGACGCGAACCCGGCCATCGATGTCAATGCGCTGCCGAATGATTCGACTCTGTTGCGAAACGCTTCTGCGACAACGGCCGCTGCGTAGTCTTTGGCGGCTGTGGCGCATGCTCCGGATGTCGTTGCGCTTTGGAGCCATACCGCGACTTTTTGGCTCAGCTTCCCGCGGCTGCGTAGGTCGTCATACACCAGCTGTGGGCTTGGTGGGGTTCCTCGAAGTGCGAGAGCCCGCACCGTACCCAGCACCGTCTGTGCGGGTTCGTCGACGTCGTGGTCCTCGACGAATCGCAATACATCGCGGACCTCACCGACGGTGCTGAACAGCAGCGCACCGATGAACAGTTCGCCGATCATGGGTGTTGGTCCCACGGAGCCAATCTGGGCGGTCATGACTGGCCACCCGACTTAGCGCGGCACTTGGGCCCGACGAACCGAGAGACGGATTTTGGGTTAGTCAACCAGTGCCCGCAGCACGTGCATCGGACGGCGATGCGGTATCCACGCTCGCCACAGAGCCGCAGTGCGGCAGCATCGGCGCGATCCTCAGCCGTGGGCGCTTCCTGCCGCTGGTAGCCGGGAATGGCGGTAACATCGGCGTATCTGGTGGTATTAGGAATGGGCCGGCTCTGTGGTGGGGCCGGCTCTTTTCGTTTCGTCATTAGGCCGCGCCGCCGAAAGGCTGCATTGCGGCATCGATCTCGTTGATACGCAGTCGGACTAGGCGATTTCCTGAGCGGTAGCCGATCAAACGGCCGTCGGCGATCATCGCCCGAATGGTGCGGCTAGTCACGCCGAGGTAATCGGCGGCCTCGTTGATCGAAATGTAGGCGCGGTCAGTGTGTGCCATCTTGTTTGATCGGCCGGGAGGGTTGGGCATATCCGGGGTTCCTTGGCATCGAGAACGATGCCGTCCAACCCGGGGTGCCGGAGACGAGCAGCTTCCACGCTAGCACCAAGCGGTGTATAGCGCGGTCACGACGCGCCAAGCGGAATTTACTTCGCGCCGCGCCTGCCATACTCGCGAACGAGGTCGTTCAGCAACCCAAAACCGATGACGTGACGTGACTCTGGTTCGTCGGCAGTCGCATGCCAGCCGGGTCGAGGAACGCCGATGTCGGGAGGATCGGGCGCAGCCACGGTCTCCAACTGCGGGATTTGGGGTTTGATCAGATCGACAATTGCTGTGGCTGTAGCTTCAGCCAACCTCACGTTGAGTTTGCAGTCATCGCACGCCATTGTGTAGACCCATCCCGATCCGGCCTTGGTGCGATGACCCCGCCTCGTGGCGCTGAATCCTGATGTGCCGGTGACGCTCACGTGTTTCTGTGTGGGCCGAAGATCGTTGATCCAGGCGACAATACGCCGGTCTGGACCATCAGCGCATTCACACAATACGACGTAATTCACTTGTTGCCACCGGCCAATTTACTTAGGAGAGACGCAATCTCCCGGTCACGACCGCGCGCGGCGTGCTGATACCGCATGGCGGCGGCTGGCGTGCTGTGACCAAGCCGCGCCATAAGTTCGGCTAAAGTCGCGCCGGTAGCCGCGGCCAGGACCGCGCCAGAATGCCGTAAGTCGTGCCAGCGCAAGTCATCTCGCTTTGCCGCGGAGCGCGCCTTGTAAAATTGCCTATACAGGCTGGCTGGCGCGAGGTGGCCGCCCTGGGCGGCCGGGAACAGCAGCCCATCCTTATCAGCGTCAACGAACCGCTCGAGGTGGCCCTTGATCGTTGGCAGTAGGTGTGGTGGGATTTCGACGTCGCGACGCCCGGCGTCGCTTTTGGGCGTGGTGGGCACGAAGCCCGCCTCCGTGCGCACGACGGCGCGTTCGACCCGAACGATGCCGTAGGGCTCCGGCGCGGCATCACCGCTTGCTTCCGCGCTTGCCAATTGCTCTTCGGTCGGTTCGACGATGGTGATGTCGCGGCGACGCAGCTCGGTCAACTCGCCGAAACGCAGTGCCGCCCAACTGGCCAGTAGGACCATCGCTCGATAGCGCTCGGGCATTTCTTGCGTGATGATCGCGATTTCATCCAAGCTTGCGGGCCGGATTTTGTGGACGCGCCGCGCGCTGCCGGCGCCGACGATATGGCACGGGTTCACCTTGAGCTTGCCGTCGGACAGTGCGGTACCCATGATCGTCCTGAGCAATCCGTAGCAATGCGCCCGCAGCGTGGGCGTCGTGGTGCCAAGCTTGGCGTGCCAGGCCCTCACGTCGTCGGCCGTAATCGATGCGATCGGTAGCGGCCCGAATGTCGGCGTGATGTGGTCCTGGAGGAGCCGCGTGTAGTGCTCGGCGGTGCGGGTTTTCAGGTCGCGTTGCCCCATCCATGTCTTCGAGTAGGTCTCGAATGTCAGCTTCGGCTGCGGCAGCTCGTCGGCTTCGGGCGGCATCCACGCGTTCCGAATGATCTCGGATTGGCGTAGGGACAGCCAGCCGCGGGCGTCTTTCTCGGTGAGGAATGTCTTAGGTGCGGTGTAGCGGCGTCCGTCGGGCCCGCGGTACATGGCTCGATAGCGGCCGCTCGGCAGCTTGTGGGCGGTGCCGAACGCTCCCCGCTTCTGCGGCTTGCGGCCTTGTCCCCTGACCACTGTCGTACCTTTCCGCGATACTGCGTTGTGTACTGGCGTGAACTGCGTGAACTCGTTGTGAGCTAACGAGACTGTATCAAGTTTCCGCATGACTCCGCATGGTTCTGTTACACTGACCAGTGACGGCACAGGTAGATCCACTATTTGCGCTGGTCACGACACCCACGCTAGCAAACCTGTTGAACTGGTTCAATCCCAGTATCGCGCACCAAAGTTCTTGCAGCTCAAAGGCCTATTCGGCAGTGACTCAAAGGCTGCGT
>NZ_JBVAXR010000057.1:0-14895 GCF_055419445.1 Mycobacterium sp. IDUB_19
GACGAGTCGCGGCCATGGTGTTCCCAGGCGGCGGCATTGCGTTCGATGTCGTCGGCGATCTTGAGGTTCAGACGTTCATCGGCTAGCCAGCCGACGAGAGCATCCCATTGGCGCAGCAGGCTTTCCAGGGCGACCTCCACAACGACCTGTCCGTCGCGCTCGTCGCGCACCAGCAGTCGCTTTGTCACGAAGGCGTCGATCAGGGGTCGGCTGTCCTTGGGTAGGTCGGATTCGAGGGCCACCCGCCGCAATGCCTGATCGTTGAGCGAGTTGATGGTGGCCAGCCACGGGATAAACGCCGACCGCAACAGTTCCAGCGCGTTCTCGCGTCCACCCGGGTGTTGGTCGACGAGCTCGTCGATGGCGTTGTTGACGACGTCAGCCATGCCGCCCATGGCCTCGTAATCGGCAGCGCTGATCTCGCCGGTACCACCGTAATCGGCGTACAGCCGGGACAGGGTCAGGGCCAGTAGGGGCAGGGTGTCAGCACCCTCGCCCACGTCTTCGAGCAGTCTGGCCACCAGGTTGTCCCTGATCACCAGGCGCTTACTCGCCTCGGTGGCGCGTGCCGCCGGCCCGACGATGACCTCTTTGAATTCCTCGCGCGGCATGGGTTTGAGATCGTCGAAGATGGCCGTGCCGATGCCGTCGAAAGCGGGATGACGCTGCATGGCCTCGTAGCGGTCGGTGCGGATGGTCACCGCCACAATCAATCCCACCTCGTCGGCGTTGATTCGGTGGACCAGCTCGGCCAACATGGTCAGGAATTCTTCGGTCTGCGGGCCCGCCTCGGCGGAGAACAATTCCTCGGCTTGGTCGATCGGCAGAATCAGCGTCGGCGCGGCGGTCGGTGCGGTAGGACCGGCGAGGGCGAGCTGTGCTGCGGCCGCGAAGCGGATTTCGCGCAACAGCTGGAAGATCTGATCGACGTCTCGCTGTCCGCAGGCCTTCTTGATGTTGCCCAGCGAAGGACTGGGCAGGTCGAGGGATTCGCGGCCGGCGTGAATCGCCGCGGCTAAACCCGAATCGCCGGTGAGCGGATTACCTTGCGGCCGCATGATTCCCAACACCATGAACTCGCGGTCCTTGCGCCGCAGCCGCGGAATCAGCCCGGCCCGCAAAAACGACGATTTCCCACTACCCGACGGGCCCAGCACCACAAACAGCGACTTGAGTCCGGACATGGTGGCCAGTAGCCGAAATCGCATGCTTAGCAACGCATCCACGCCGCGCGCGATCACCGCGTCGCGGCCGAAGAACACCCCGGCGTCGATTTCCTCAAACGGCTCCCACCCGCGATACGGCGCGCGCTGCGGATCCGTCCTTGGCGGCCAGACGAATTGGCGGGGCCCTGCCCCACTGCCGTCGACGGCCTCCATGATCCGGGTGAGTGCCGCGGTGTTGAAGCGCACCGGTGGGCCGTCGGGCACCTCGATGTCGCTGCACTCGCCGTCGGTGAACAAATCACAGCGCTGCCAGGCCGAGGTGATGTCGTTGTTGCCCAGGTCCCCTAGCCGCGCGACCAGGATCCGTTTACCCAAACCTTCGGCCGTGCGGTACTCGACGTTGCACTCGGTGGAATTCGCCCAGTTCTGTGACAGCAAACAGATGAAATGCTCGCAGCGCGACTTGCCGGTGAAGAGCTGAGTCTTCCACTGCTCCCCCAGCTTCAGGCCGGTCTGGGTGTCGACATCGATGAAGATCTCGTCGCCGAGCTCCGGCCGCTGCTCGGTCAGCCAGGTCTTGAGCGCGATCGCTTCGCGGGTGTCCTTACTGGAGTGGCTCAAGAAAATGCGCGACACCTACGTGCACCCCCTTCCGTGGAGGCCCCCGATTACCCCTGCGCTGTGGTACTGCCGCTTGGAATGCTGCCGCGAACGACAGAATAACGCCGTGCGACGGCTCGGGGTGGCGGTTGGGGTTAAAACCGCCCTGGCCGGCGGTGCGAGCTTTCGCAGTCTTATCGTGAGCTGCGATGAAAGGGCCACTGGCACCGTGACTTTCGCGGACCGCTGCGGCGATTACTTTAGTACGTAGGACTCGCGTGAAATGCGGAAGAAGTGGCCGGTGCCCGAGTCGGTGCACGTGATGCTGGCGGGCTCGCTTTGACAGGTGAGCGAAGCCACGGAACGTGTCCCGCCGTACTGGAGCGTCGGCAGTCCGCTGCCTCGCGTGGTATCGCTGTGGCAGACCAGCGCGGGTGAGCTGCCCTGGACCAGGTCAATCTGATCACCGAATGCCCCCATGCAATTCATCGGGCGCGGCGGTATCACCCAGGTGCGATCGACGATCCCGCAGGATGCGCGCGGAGCAATGCCCTGGAACTCCGACATCACGCAGGTGATGTTTCCCGAGGGCGACTGAAATTGGTAAACGTTGTCCGCACGCGCGATCGCCGCAGGACCGACTGCGGTCACGGCTGCCATCGTCGAGACTGCTGCAAGCATTTTCCCTGCCATGAGGTACTTGTAGTCCTTTCGGGCCGCCAACGATCAAGTTTGGCAGGGATATCCGGAAGTCGTCGAGTACACCGACGGTGGCCAACCGCGCCATCCGTGTGAGGGGGAATTGATGGGTGACTTGCAATTGAAGATCGGTTGCTTCCGGTATGAGACGACAGCGGCACTGTTCGACAGCAGTGTGACCGTCGAGGGTGCGGATGTTTCCGTACAAGTGGCAGAGCCGTTCCGGGACAAACCCAGCGAAGATCTGAAGCACGACAAGGACTCTGAATGTCAGGAGGTCGGCGCTGGGCTCGACGAACCCGATCCGTCGTGCTCAACACCCCGCGTACCACAAATACGTAGCGCAATGGCTGGCATCTTCGAGGTGCCGGTGAAGCGGCGCATTGAGTCGTCATTGACAGCGGTCGACGCTGTCTCGATACTCCACCAGTACGGCCGTCGACCAGCACTGGTCCGAGGCTGACTAGTTGGGGCGTAAGGGAGGTCGGCCGTGATTGATCTTGGACTGTCCGGCAAGCGCGCCGTCGTGTCGGGCGCGGGCTACATTCCGGAGCGCGCGGGCCACGGCTGGTTCACGTCGTTGGCCCTTGCCGAGGCGGGCGCCTCGGTGGCCTGCATCGATATCGACGAGGAGCGCGCAGACCGCATCGTCGGCGAGATTGCCGATAGGGGAGGCATTGCCGTCCCGATCGTCGCCGATATGACCGACCCGGTGCAGGTAGGTCGGGCGATCGACGACGCCGTCGCAGCGCTGGGCGGTGTCGACGTCTGCGTGGACATCATCGGCGGCGCGACCTGGTCGAAGGTCGAGGACTTCACCACCGAGGTGTGGGACGCGACGATCCACTACAACCTGAACCAGGTGTTCTACCTTTTTCAAGCAGCGGCAAGGTACATGATCACCCAGCGCAGCGGGGGATCGTTGGTCGCGCTCGCCTCGGTCGACGGCATTGCGGCGGCGACCTACCATGCCGCCTACGGCGCCGCCAAGGCCGGCGTCATCTCGCTCGTCAAGAGCTTCGCAGACGAACTGGGGCGATATGGCATTCGTGCCAACGCGGTCGCGCCGGGCAATGTGGGCTCCGGCAACGAGGATCAGCCCCCAAACGAGTACGCGGTCAATGGAATCAACCCGCTGGCGGCGCCCCGCGCGCATGACATCGCCAACGCCGCGTTGTTCCTCTCTTCTGAGCTGGCCGCCCGCATCACCGGTCAGACACTCGTCGTCGACGGCGGTGCCACCATTCGGCAACTATGGGGCCTGCCCGCACCATCGATCCCGCCCGACCCCGAGGCCGCGCTGCCGGACTTCATGAGGCCCGGGCCGTCGGGCGGCTAGCGCCACTGGCGCTGATGAACCATCGGCAGGCCGGGCACCGAGCTTCTCCCCTTGAGCACGTACGGGGTGAGGATCGAGCCGATATAGGTGTCGCGCATGTCCTGGCCGCCCCAGGCGATGCTAGTCGGGCCTTTTAATAACGCGCCCTCAGGATCGTCAAGGACCACCGTCGCCGTGCCGTCCGGGCGGATCGCCACGATCCTGTTGGCCAAAACCAGTGTGACCCAAAGGTTTCCCTCTGCATCGAACGCGCACCCGTCGGCCATCCCCCACCGGCGGCCCACCTGCGGGTCGGCCAGGAACCGGCTGTAGTCGGGGCCGAACTCGTCGGGGCGGCGGCCGCCCAGCGGCGGGCCGAATCGCTCTGGCGGCCCGAGTGTTTCGCCCTCGATCGGAAACCGCACCACGTCAGCGGCCAGCGTGCGGACCACATACAGATAGTCCTCGTTGCGATCCAGCGCCATGCAGTTGGGGAAGTTCACCGCGTCGGCGACCACTTGCGCCGATTGGCGATTCGGTGCGACGCGAAAGACGAACCCATCGGCGGTGCCGCGCGCGATGGTATCCAAAAGGTCGTCGGCCATGGTGCTCACCGAACACCACAGCGCCCCAACGGACTCCACTAGAACGAAGTTCAACCACTTCAACGGGAGTCCGTCGAGTTCTCCGCTGAGCACCGCCGTGATTTCGCCGGTCGTCGGGTCGAGATCCTGCAGGACACCCAGGCCCCAGTTGGCTATCAGAAAGTGGCCGTCGCGGTCGAGCGCGATCCCGTTCGGCTCGCCGCCTGCCTGCCCGATGTGCCGAACGGTGTTCTCATCAAACAGTTCAGCGACAGCGGAGGCCTTGTCGGAGGCGAACACCCGGCCATCACCGGCGACCGCAACGTGTTCCGCGCGATCCACGCCGCGCCCGAAGGCGTGCAAGCCAGTCACCTCAATGGTGGTCTCGCCCGTTCCGATCATCGATGCCCCTCGTGGACTTGCAGCAGACCAGTGTCAGGTTAGCGGAGGTGGCGCGCCATAGAGCTGTGTGGATCGGAGTCGGCGTTTCCCACCGCGCCGGACGCGCGGCAAGCTGCCGGATACTCGGACGGTGCGGGACTGGGGTAGGCGATCACCGCCGTCGCTGAGAACTGCGGGCCGGCGTTTCGGTCGACGACAAGGCCGACTCCCGGCCCAACAACGCCGATCAGCAGCGCCACTGCGAGGCCTATGCCACCCCAACTAACAACTGGCGCGAAGCTTGTCATTCCTCGCCATCGAACGGCCCGGACCATTTGACCCCAGGTATCGGCGCTACGGCGTGACATGGCCCGAACGATCTCGGTGAGTTCGGCGACCGCGGCCAGGCCGCGCGAGGTAGCGCGCAGGGTGAGCGGGGTACCGCGGTTGAACTCCACCGAACCGAGGAAGGCTGTCCCAAAACGTGGGACCAAGAACAGAAGACTTAGGGAGTCGTGGGCACAAACTCGAACGTAATGCGGCGCGTTACCGGCGCTGGCCAGTGCGTGCCGAACAGATTGGACGGTAGTCCGCCTCGTAGGGGACACGAGGGCAGATGCATCTCGGATGCTGGGCGCCGCTGGCCTTCCCAACTAGCCTGAGACCGTGCTGGCCATCCCGACACTCAAGTTCAGCTATAGCAATCTGCTGCTAGCCCGCCTTCACGAGCTTGGCTCGGCCAATATCGAAGAACTCCTCGGCGACCATGCAACGCAACTCTTCAAGTCTGGGGAGCGAATTGAGAACCCGAAAGCGCGGGCCAGTGATTGTCTTCGTTTCGCGCGAATGCTTGATCTGGTGGTAGAGGACGAGCGCAGGTTCAAGCTGACCGCGTCGGGTCTCACGTATGCCGAAAACGTTGATCCCGACAATCCCTGGATTGTCGATGAGACCCAGGCTGGCGTCCTTCGTGACCGGCTATCTGGTAACGCTGAGCTGGCGGACGACGCCCGAATCGCTCTTCAGATTGTTCGTGACATACCCGCCGGCTGGTCCAACGACGATCTCGGACGCGCGCTAGCGGAGCATTCGAATTCCGACCAGTGGCAATCGGACCGAACCTTCGAGTCGCAAGGAGCTCGCTACCGAGAACTTCTCACAGAGAGTGGGCTTATCAATAGAAGCGGTGAACTAACCGAGCAAGGGGTCTCTTTTCTTGGACGGCAAGGTTCGGTCTGGTGGGTGAATCAAGGCGCCACTTATACGAAGGAGCGCGATGGCGGATTCCTGTGGGCGCCGTTACTGGATAAGGCGGGCCGCCCGCAATACCACTGGAACACCATGGATGAGGTTCGCGAAGGCGACGTCGTACTGCATTACAACGATGGCTTTTTGCGAGCTGCAAGCCACGTCAGCGCAGTTGCAAGACCGGCGCTGAACCCGTTCGAGGACCAAGCCTGGGCCAAGGCTGGCCGGCTGGTCGAAACGCAGTATCAGGAGCTGAATGAGCCGGTCCCAGTTGCCGCTATCGACGAAGGTGCCCGTATTCGGCACGGCTCGCCGTTCACAGGCTCTGGATCCGTCCGGCAAATCTATCTCGATCGCCTTCATTGGGACTTCGTGAGCGAATTGGCGCAGCGGTTTCCTGAGCTCGCGACACACCTACCTTCGGTCCCAGCTGCTGCGCGTTCACCCTCGACATCGCTGGAGGTGCCGACGCCGCACGAACTGTTTTGTGCTTTCGCCGACGCGGTGGAAGCGTCTGGACTCCGCTTCCCAGCAGGGTCGAAGCTCGTTCGGTCATTCTTGAGCAGTCTGCTTGCCAAACCTTTCGCGATCCTGACGGGACTAGCCGGTTCCGGTAAGACTCAACTCGCGATGAGACTCGGTGAATGGTTCGGCACAGACGAACACGGTCGCCATCGCCACGTCGTCGTACCAGTGCGGCCTGACTGGACGGGACCGGAATCTATCTTTGGATACGAGGATGCGCTACGTACGTCCGCGTCCGGGGCGCCGGTGTGGTTTGTTCCGGAAGCGTTCGAGTTTGTGCTTCGCGCGGCGAACAATCCCGAGCACCCGTACTTGCTGATCCTGGACGAGATGAACTTGGCCCACGTCGAGCGATACTTCTCGGACTTTCTCTCGGGGGTCGAATCGCGACGTCCGGTCTTACCGGATCTGGTCTTCGATCAACCATCTCGTCAGTGGGTCCTGCGTGACGTAGAGGCGCAGAGGCTGCCGTTGCCACGGAACCTTTTCGTTGTCGGCACAGTCAACGTGGACGAGACGACGTACATGTTCTCGCCAAAGGTTCTCGACAGGGCCTTCACCTTTGAGTTTCGGGTGACCTCTGATGAGCTCGACGCCGAGCTCCGACGGCCCAGTGCTGTGCCGTCGGGGAAGGATCAGCAAGTGCGCGCCTTCGCGTCGCTGGCGGAAAGGGACGATTGGCAGCGAGAGCATCCTCATCCGGCTCGCGATGAGATTGTGTCGACGCTTCGAGAGGCGCACGCGATCTTGGCTGGCGCCAATCAAGAGTTCGGGCACCGAACGCTGTACGAGATTCTGCGGTTCTGCGCGTTCTTCGCAGCGACTGGAGATACCGATGGTCGTACGGCGCTCGACCTCGCGATGATGCAGAAGGTTCTGCCGAAGGTCCACGGGTCGCGACGACGAGTCGAGCCGGTTCTCAGTGCGTTGGATGCGCTGGCACTGGGGGCGGGTCCGGACCCGCGGTTGCCGGTCACGCACCACAAGATTGCCCGCATGATCGAGTCCGTTCGAGCGAATCAGTTCGTCAGCTTCGCCGAGTAGCCATGCCCCATGATTCGATGCAGTTGCCGCTTCGAAATGACGAAGGCCACGTCGTCGGTGAGCTGCTGATCGCCAATCTTCCGGGTCGGCAGGACACAACGTTCTCGGCGCGCGGTGACGTAGCGCTGCGCGAAGCTGGGACCTACCGCTACGAAATATCGCCCGACGCAACGAATGTCGAAGTTGAGCCGCGCGAGTTGTTCGATCCTGACGATGCGAGTTGGACGCGAGGGCGGCTACGTCCCGGTCAAGCCGTTGGGCGTCTCCGGATTCGGGTCCTTGATCGCACGACGGGGCTAACAGGGACGACCGATGTCGACGTTCTAGCCGTCAAGCTGGACCACGAGACTGAATATCGCCAGATGCTGACTGACATTTCCTCGTTCGCCGCTGAGGCAGTGCTGCAAGGATTCGCGCCAAGCATGTTGGATCTTGCGCCAAGCGAATCGACTACCGAACTGCTGTACCTCCGCTTCGCGATGATCGCGGCGTATCTGCAGGATCCAGCGTTCGACGCCGCAATTGCGCGTGTCACCTCGCAGCCACACCGCACATGGGTGTCGGAGCAGGAGATCCGCCCGGTTGGATCACCGTTTCCAGCGGGGGCTGCTTTTCGTCGCGCGGTTTGCGCGCCCGGTCGGCGGGTGCCGTGGACGGGTGGTTCGGCTCCACTCGCATCTCTGCCTGCTGCTCTAACCCGTGATCGCGCCGAAGCGAGTGTCGACAACTCGGCTAACCAGTTCGTCAAGTTTGCTTTGGAGCGTTGGCGAGCCGTCTCGCTGGAATTGTTCGACCTGCTATCTCAGGCCTCACAGAATGTCGAGTCCGGACCGCTGCGTCGCGGTCAGCAGATCGCTGCTGACGTTGGTGCCCAACTGGACGAATACCTGGCGCACCCGCTCTTCCAAGAGGTCAGCTCACTACGGAGAATGCCAACGTCGGACCAGGTGCTACTCAAGCGCGCAGGCTACCGCGAAGTCTTCCGGACGTTCGCGATGACTGAGTCGGGCCCGACCGTGCGGATTGATCTCGGGGAGATGGCCGACATCTTCGCAGCTTCGCAACGCAACATCGCAACGCTCTATGAGTTCTGGTGCTTTCTTGCGGTGGTGGATTCACTCGGGCGAGTGTGCGGGGAAGACCAGACAGCGCGTGCCTTCACTGTCGCTGCCGATGGCACCTCCATGACTATGCGATCAGGCCGCGCGTCGAAGCTATCGTGGTCTGTCAGACGAGGAGGCCGTCCACTTCGTGTCGAGGTCTTCTTTAATCGGACGTTCGCCGGAAGAGATGATCGACGGGGGTCGTGGAGCCAAGCGATGCGTCCTGACTGCTCGGTGCGCATTCGACCGGAAGGCAGCACGCCTTCGCGCGTCCCCACGCAAGAGCTCGAGATCTGGCTCCACTTCGATGCGAAGTACCGTGTCGACAATCTCCTTGCGCAGCTGACATCAGCTACTGATTCGGATGATTTGCTTGGCGAATCGACGAGCTCTGGCGGTGCTAAGCGCGACGACCTGCTCAAGATGCACGCGTACCGAGACGCGATCTCGCGAACGGCAGGAGCGTACGTGCTGTATCCGGGATCAGAGATCAAGGACATCCGACGACATCCGGGTTTCAAAGAAGTGTTGCCTGGCCTCGGCGCCTTCCCGCTCAGGCCGAGCAATGAGGGCCTGCCTTCGTCATCGGAGGCCCTCGACCACTTCTTGAGCGATGTACTCACACATGTCGCTAGTCAAGTCACGCGCGACGAGCGGCATCGCTTCTGGACCGCGACTGTGCATCGACCTGGTGAGCCCACCCTCATGTCATCACTGACAACGGACTTTCTGGACGAACCCCCTGCGGATACGGACGTGCTTCTCGGCTTCGTCCGAAATGTTGAGCACCTTCGATGGATAGAACGGTTGCGGCAGTACAACATTCGTGCGGGAGATCGGGTTGGTGCCGTCGAAATCGGCGGGCGAGAGCTCGGTGCCGAGCTTCTTCTCTTGTACGAGAACCGGAACGGCTCCCTCCATGTGGCCCGCGCTGCAAAGGTAGCGCGCTGGCGGCCAGCGACGGCAGGCGACTTGTTGGCCACTGGATATCCTAGCCCTCGCGGTGATATCTACTTCGTGGCCGACCTCGAGTTCGTCGAACATCTGCCCACGTGGGCCGACTCGATCGACCTCGAGCTTCTGACATTGAAGGTCCATGACGGGGCGCCAATTGTCGTGACCTGGTGGGACGTCGTCCGAGCAGCGTCGGTGGTCGATCCCTGAGTCGATGGGGCCCGACTGAAATAATCGCTCCGATCAAGACGGCATTGGCATTGCAGATTTTTAAATATGAGACGTACCGCGCGAGCAGCGAGTGGGCGTAGCGAATCCCACGTCGGCGTGTCGCAAAAGTCAACTCAAAAACTGCATCGCCGCAAAACCTGACTACGGCCGGAGCGGCAATGCCGACAACCAGCCATCCGAAAGCAATTCCAGCAGCTGCCCGTCCGGATCGCGGATCATCGCCATCGCCTCCGTCACCGTCTCGTCGACCACCGCTCCCCCCAACTCCTCGACCTTCCTCAATACGCTGGCGAGATCGGATACCGAAAACGAAATATGCGTCAGGCCAATCTGATCCATGACGCGTTCCGACCCGGTGCGAACCTGACGCTTCGAGTAGTCCATAAGTTCGAGCACAAACGCGTCGCGCACCAGGTAGGTCGCGTGCACCCCGAGCGGCTCGGGCAGCTGCACGAGCTTTGCGGTGGGGCCGTCGGGCGGATCAAGCTCCCACCAGAACTGAAACCCGAGCACACCCTCATAGAACCGCCGCGACCGCTCGCGATCGGAGACACACAATCCGACGTGGTTGAAGGTCGTCCGGTGACTACTCATCGCGGCCTTTCTCGACTGAACCCACGAGCGTAATAATGCAAAGATAGTGTAGAAAGCTGAGCTCTCGTCGCGGTGAAGGACCTCTCAGATGACAACCCGTCCCGACGTCGCCGACGACGCGATCGTCGACTTCGACCACCACTCCGACGCCTTCAACCTCAACCAACAGACGGTCAACACCGAGCTCAGACAACGATGCCCGGTCGCGTGGAACACCAACTACGACGGGTTCTGGTACCTCAGCAGCTACGACGCCGTGAGCCAAACGGCCCGAGACGACGCCACGTTCTCGCACAAATACGAACCCAACGCCGAAGACGGCGTGGACTACCAGGGCGAGATGGGCGTCCCGCGACCGGAAGGCCAACCCGCCCTGGGCATCGGCGAGATCGACGGCGAATACCACCTCGCTCTGAGACACGCGCTGGCCCCGTTCTTCTCCCCCGGCGCCGTCGAGAAACTCAAGCCGTTCATGGAGGAAAAAGCCCAGGAGTTCCTCGACCAGCACATCGAAAACGGCGAGATGGATCTGGTTCTCGACTACGCCAGCCCGGTGCCGGCCATCCTGACCATGAAGTTGATGGGCCTACCTCACGACAACTGGCATCTCTACGCCCACCTCTTCCACTCCGTCATGGCCGTCCCCCAAGACAGCCCCGAATACGCCGAAGCCATCGCCAAAGTCCCGGCCATGATGGAGGAGGTGCTCGAATTCGCAGCCACAAGACGGGCCGACAAGAAAGAAGACCTGACCAGCTTCCTCATCCAATTCGAATTCGAAGGCAAAAAACTCGACGACGCCCAGCTGCTCAACATCCTCTGGAACCTGATCGCCGGCGGCGTCGACACCACCACCTCCCAAACCGCGCTCACGCTCAGGCATCTGGGCACCCACCCAGAGCTAAGCCAGCAGCTGAGAGACCATCCCGAGCTGTACCGCACCGCCACTGACGAATTCCTGCGTTACTTCTCGGTCAACCGAACACTGAGCCGCACGGTCACTAGAGACGTCGAGCTCAGCGGCCAACACCTACGCAAAAACGACAAACTCATCATCAGCTGGCTCTCCGCCAACCACGACGAGCACGAATTCGAAAATCCCGACGAGGTTATCCTGAACCGAACACCCAACCGTCACTTGGCCTTTGGGCTCGGGCCGCATCGCTGCATCGGCTCGCATCTGGCGCGACTGATGTCCGAGGTGATGGTCAAGGCGGTCCTGGACCGCATCCCCGATTACCGAGTCGACGTCGACAACGCCCACCAATACCTGGGCAGCCCGAGCATGACCGGGCTGAGCAAGCTGCCGGTCACCTTCACCCCTCGAACCAAGCGAGGCTAGATGCCCGACGACAAGGACTGCGGCCGCGCGTGGCGCTTACCCTGAGCCAGGCCCGCTGGGTCTACGACCGGATCGGACGCATCCAGGATTGGCAAGCGTTCTACGAGGACGCGACCATAGACCGGCTGGTGGCCAACGCGACCCTTTCTGGAAACCAGAATATTTTTGAGTTCGGTTGTGGCACAGGACGTTTGGCCGCCAACTTGCTGGAGACGCTGCCTCCCAGTGTCAGCTACCTCGGTGTCGACATCAGCCCCGTGATGATCAACTTAGCCACCAGTCGGCTCCTGCCTTGGGCCGAGCGGGCCAAGGTACTGCTTGTCGATGGCTCCCTGCCGCTACCCGCCGATGACGGGTTCGCGGACCGGGTGCTGTCCACGTTCGTGTTTGATCTGCTCGATGAAGCTTATGCCCGGGCCGTTCTGGATGACCTGCGGCGGATCCTTGCGTCCAATGGCCGGCTCTGTCTGGCCAGCCTGAGTCACGGAGAGCGGCCGCTCGAACGAGCTGTCTCGCGAGCCTGGTTGGGCCTCTGGCGTTTTGCGCCGCAGCTCTTGGGCGGGTGTCGTCCGATCAGCCTGAGCGCCCTGCTGGAACGAGGCTGGAACGTCGAGCATCGCTCGCGCGTGCATCGGATCGGGCTTGTCATGGATGTCGTCGTCGCAGCGCCGGACGCACGCCAGCGATGACCGAGCGTTTGCCCTTGGGACGGGACGCAGCCAACTCAAGGTAGACGTTGGGGTGTTTCCACGCGATCAGGTATGAACGTGCCGGCAGGGACGAGATGAACGTCGCCATCTCGCGCGTAGTCGGGCTATCAACCCATCACGGCACAGGTGAGCATCGATTCACAAGGTCGGGACCTTGTCCCCTTCCGGCCACCTGGTAAACGGCGCACGTTTGAGGTCCCGACCTGGCAAATCACCCCCCAATGGACGGGTTATCGAAAGAGCGGTACGGAGATGGCCGAAGGCGATCCAACGGTGGTTCAGCACCCAAGCGGAGTGATGGTGTCGACGCTGCCGCAGGCATTTCAGCAGACCGCGGCGTTGAAAGCGGACTCGGTGGCCATCCGGACGGTTGGGGACAGGACCGTACTCACCTGGGCGACATACGCCGATCGAGTGCGCAAGATCGCCACCGGGCTGGCCGCGCTGGGCGTCGAACGCGGCCACACGGTCGGTCTGATGCTGCGCAACCGGCCGGAGTTCCATTTGGCGGACACCGCCGTCATGCATCTCGGCGCGATCCCCTTCTCGATCTACAACACCTCGGCGCCCGACCAAATCCGGTACTTGTTCACCAATGCCGGGAACAGGATCGTGTTCACCGAGCAAGACTTTCTGCCCGCGATCAAGGCGGCCGGGGCCGACCTCACCGAGGTGATCGTCGTCGACGCCAAAATCGACGGCTGCCTCACCCTCGATGAGCTCGAAGCTTTGGGAACCACAACCGATTTCGACTTCGACTCGACGTGGCGGGCGGTACGGCCAGACGACGTCGCGACGCTCATCTACACCTCGGGAACCACCGGCCCGCCCAAGGGCGTCGAGCTTACCCATGCCAACGTGATGGCCGAATTCTCCGCGATCGTCCACCTGCTTGACCTGCAGCCAAATGATCGGATCGTCTCGTACCTACCGCATGCGCACATCGCCGACCGGGTGACGGGGCACTACGCCAACATGGTCCTGGGAGTGCCGATGACCGACGTCGATGACCCCAGGGCGATCGCGGAGGCGCTGCCCGATGTTCGTCCCACAGTGTGGCTCGGGGTGCCGCGGGTGTGGCACAAAATCAAAGGCGGGATCGAAACGAAGCTTGGCACGGAGGCGACCGGGCTCAAGCGGCGGTTGGCGCTATGGGCCATCGACACCGGCGTACAGGCCGCCCGCCAGACGTTGGCGGGCAAGTCGCTGTCCCCGTCGGTTGCCCTCCGCCGCGCGATTGCCGACCGCCTCGTGCTGGCTAAGGTGCGCCACGCACTCGGCTTGGACCAGTTGCGCTGGGCAGTGACCGGTGCCGCCCCCGTACCCGTTGAAACAATCGAATTCTTCTGGGGTCTGGGCATTCCCGTCTACGAAGTGTGGGGCGAGTCGGAGTGCGTGGGAGGTGCGACCTCCAATCGGCCGGGCTCCAACAAGGTTGGTTCGGTCGGGCAGGCGCTGCGCAACGTTGAGATCTCAGTCGCAGACGACGGTGAACTGCTGATACGCGGGCCGGTCGTGATGCGAGGCTATCGACACCAGCCGGAGAAGACCGCCGAAGCGATCGACGCCGACGGCTGGCTGCAAACCGGCGACATCGGCACCATCGACGCACAAGGTTTCGTCACGATCGTCGGCCGCAAGAAAGACTTGATAGTCAACGAATCCGGAAAGAATCTCTCCCCCAGCAACATCGAGATGGCCGTCCAGGAAACGTCCTCGTTGCTCGACCAGGTAGTGGCCATTGGTGATGCCAGACCCTACGTGACGGCGCTCATCGTCCTCGATGCTGAGGCCGCCGCCGCGCAAGCCGCCGCGCTCGGCATTGCCGACCCGTCGGCCGCCGCTTTCGCGCAGCGTCCCGAGGCCAGGGAATTGCTCACCGCTGCTATCGTGGAAGCGAATTCCAAACTTTCCCGCGTCGAGCAGATCAAGCGGTTCCTCATTATCGGAACTGCTTGGGAGCCAGGCGGAGACGAGCTCACCCCTACGATGAAGCTCAAGCGCGGGCCCATCGCGGAGAAGTATTCGGCTGAGATCGACAAGCTTTACGTCGCGACGCCCGGGCCGGACGTCGTCAACATGACCGAGGCTCTCCGATGACCAAGCCCGCGGCGCCCATCCCGACGTTCTGTCGGCTGCCGATAGTGATCATCGTGGGTGCGGTGACCGACTAGGTCTTGGTCCGCGACGCATCACCCAAGGATTGGGAAGCGGCGCTGGGCGGCCAGGGCGTTGAGCCCCGCTTGCATCACGCCGCGCACGTGCGCATCGAGCGTCTTGATGTCGGGAGCCTCACCGAATTCGACGGCGATATCGACCGGTCGCAGCACCTCGGTGACGATCTTTGTCGGCAGCGGGATGTTGACCGGCAAGACGACACTCGGCCCGAACGGGAA
>NZ_JBVAXR010000058.1:0-14618 GCF_055419445.1 Mycobacterium sp. IDUB_19
CGCCCCCGTAGCTCAGGGGATAGAGCGTCTGCCTCCGGAGCAGAAGGCCGCAGGTTCGAATCCTGCCGGGGGCACCATCCTGACCAGTGCAAACATCGATTTTTGACCCTCACGTGCATTCTCCGTGCATCTTTGCTACCCGATTACAGCGGAATACCCTCGGCGGGCTTGGTTGCTGCGACCCCGGAGTTGTCAGCCGATGGGAAGGCAGCCGCCCGACTCGACAAGGTGGTGGGCCGAGAATGCCCCGTAGACCACGAGGCGAGTGATGGTCCAGCAAACGCTGGAGGACGGCCTAGGATGGACAAAAATTGACGTAATCTGCAACAAAAGGCCAGGTTCAAGCACGGCGCGCGCGGTCGGCAAAGGGTCCAACTAGCTTGACAAGTTGCGTGGTTTTGCCAATACTGGTCAGTGAAGTCTACTGAAATCCTGGTTGCTTGGGAGACACACGAGAGGCAAGCAATTTTGGACATGGGTGACCTGCTAGGGCTATGAACGCAAGATCACTAATGCGCAGTCGGTGATTAGGACGCGGGCTGGCCCCCCCAAGGGGAAGAAGTGGCAGGACATCAGCTGTCGCCGGTTTACTTCCAAAGTCAATGAGGTCGGGGCCAAATTGGGCCCCGACCTCATCAAACTGCGGAGTAGATACGAAGGCGGCCCACCCTATGAGCGTTTCCAGCACACCCCCCGATCAACAACAAGACCTGCAAGAGCAGGCTGTGCAGGCACTCGTCCAAGCCATCGAATCCCTCGCATCGGCTGAACAAGAGCCGACCGCAAGCCTAGTTCGGGTCCGCTTAGCGCACGTCACCCGTGGGGGGTTCGATCTTGAGCGCATCGGATTCATCCGCTTCCGCGACTTCATTGAGCACGCCGAGCGCGCTGGGCGCATAACTATCGATCGCGAGAGACCCGGTGACTTTGCCCTTGGTCTTCCACCATCTGGACGTGACCGCACGTCTTCCAAGCGCTCGATGCGACGGGAACTTTGGAACGCCTTTGTGAAGTGGGGAAGCGACGACGATCGTTACTACGATCGCAAAGAAGACGTCGTGAGGAACATCCCGCCGCGCCCCGTACCGCTAGAACCTGCCGAGCTCGCATCCCTCCGCGAGCGAGTTCAGCAACATTCTGACGACTACGTCAAAATAGACCCCATTTCGCGCGAGACCCAGATCGGCTGGATGAAGACATTTGCGGAGGAGTCTCCCGACGGCGCCGTTAAGCAAGAGTTAATCGATGCCCTCGCTTCGGTCAATCCGGCCGGCGAATTCGTGACAGTTTTGAAGCGTGACCCTTCCACGGAACTGCGACGCTGGTACGACTACCTGGCTGACCGTGTTGAGCAAGTGGTGAAGGCCTGGATGGCCGAGAACGATCTCGAATTTGAGCTGCGGGCTCAAGCTGATGGTCGCCCCGCTCTCAACAGCGCACTCGCTGCGGGTGCGGACGCAGAAGCCGAACGCACGGGATCCGCGGCGAGCAGACTTCACACATGGGTGTCGCCATGGAGAGCCGCCCTCCTTCGAAAGTACGCATCCGGATCTGATACGGCTGATGCGAGACTACACATCGAATCGACAGAGCAACTTCGCAGCATCATTCACTCGGCGATCGATCGGATGCCCGCCGAGCAGCTACGTCAATTAGCGATTCCTCTCGGATATTTGATCAACTTCTGAAATCTGAGTCATGCATACATTCCGGGACTTGTTCTCTTTACAAGAGCACGTCCTCGGCCCTGGCGAGATGTTGACGATTCCGAGAGTTACGGAAATCATTTTGCCCAGGAAGAGAAACGTCCGCCTGCCGAAATCAGTCGACGCATACGGCAACCTCGCTTCGGCTCAGCCGCAAGGATTTCCCGAAGCCCCGAACGACTTGCTCCCCGCCGCACGCATGCGCCTTTTCGCGCAACCTCACCTGGTTTTTGAAGGACGGCGCCCGACCGTCGATCAGATCATCAGCCTTGGCGCAGATCCGGCGAGAGCTCCAACCCTGGGCCCGCGACGACTTGTCCTCGCGACGAGGATTAACGTCAACGGGCAAGCGCTCTACGGGGAAGCTGAGGCGATCTATCTCGAGAACGGCGCTGGTTTCAGCAGCGCCCGACTCTTAACCTTCCGCGATCGGTGGACCGATGACCGATCAGAGCTTGCTTCATGGATTGCCATAGATGTCGAGGACTTTGTTTCCTCGGTAGAAATTCGCGCCGAGCCAGGCTCCCCGCCATGGAGACAGGTCGCGCTTCTCTTGGGCGGCGGGGTAAGCGATGACCTCCCCCCTGCTTGGCAGCGGGTGTTCAAGTTAGTGGCCGGTTTATATTGTTTTGCACTCGACATCCGGACGAACCCCGATGCACACCGCCGGCGCGTTTTGGGCGAGATCCGCCACCACCCACCTGACGCTTTGCTCGTGTGGAGCCGGTGGATACCGCATCCATATGTCTATATCGACCAATACAAGGCTGCACGCAGCCACGGCCTGGCTGACTTAATTGGCGACCCCGACCGAAGATCGCCGCTCGATTTCCACGACGACGTTTTTGAGTTGGCTATGCATCTTGACACTATTGCCGAGGTGTTACGAGGTGCAAAAGATGAAATCCCAATCAAATCTTGGGAACAAGCCAACGATAAAATACTTGCGTTGCAGTCTGAATCTTTCACGCTGACACCAAGAGCTCGCGCAAGCCTACCTACTAATTTATACCCCGATCCGAATCGCATGTTCATTCACCTCGAAAGACTTGCAAGACTGGCCGCACTCTACGCAGCAAAAGCCGCATCGATCGGTGAACGCATCGACGTAGTAGCAATAGAATACGAACTCGAAATTGCGCTCCACGACGACTCTTTGGGCGGACCCACCATAACCCACGATGGTAGAACGCTCGAAACAACACCGCACGTGAAAGTTGACGACAACAAGAAGCCAGACAAATGCGGACGAATCTACTTCGCGATTGATAATGTTGGATTACAGTTCATTGTCGATCATGTCGGCCTTCATGACTATTAGGTCCCCAAGGGACGGGGCGGACTCATCAGCGGGTGCGACCGCTCGGCGCTGGCCTTTGCTGCGCGGGCTTGGCTTCCACCACCTCCGACACCCAAGCTGACCGAATCCACTTCTCCGCAACAGCGTCGGGCACGTCGGCGACCGCGCCGGGTCGGTACACGGTGCCGCCGTGGCTGACCTGAAACGGTGCAACAGCTTTCACTCTCATGATGTCGGTAACCCCGAAATAGACAGCACAGCAGCCGGCCTCTCTATGGCCAGTTCCAACCTTTCCTCGGCAACCCAACGCTGCAGGTTACGGGTGAAATCATCGTCATTTGTGCCGGTGCGCAGCGACACCGCTTCCCGCACAACGACGAATCCGAACTTGCGGGTATCCAGAAGCAGCCCATCGCCCGCGGTGATCTGAGTGGTGGGTAAAACCTCCACACCCCACAGCGAATTTGCTTCGTCGCTGGTCGGGTCCGGGGTGACCAGGTAGCGACCGTAACTGTCCTTGGTTCTGCGCATCGCACTCCACGTATTCGGGTGGAGGACAAGCAGATCCGCCTCAGCCAGCGCTGGACCACTGCGCAGCGCCGCGATGGACTGCTCGACATCATCCAAGGTGTTGGTGGTGCCGCCAGCGACGGTGTGAGTCAAAATGCCTGACGTGCCGAGGAATCCGTGCAGATGACCTGCGGTACCTGCCCCTGCGATCAGCTCCGCGTTTTCCTTGTTGACCACCTGGCGCATGATCTCGGAAAGTGCGTACTGTGTGAAGTTGCCCCAGTCGTTGATCGACTCCCAACTCAGCGCAGTGTGGGCTGCGATTTTCTGCGGAGTCGCTACCTCTGGCTCGGTCACGAACACCAGCTCCGGTTTGACGGCACCCTCAGCAACGATAGCCGGTGCCCCCGTGGTGCTTTGGTGCACGAGGTACTCCAAGCTGGGTGCCTCGATCACTTCTACCGGCAGCCGATCCAACAGCCGGTGCTCGTATTGAGGCCCGACGATGGTGGGCTGCAACTGCGCGGGGAGAAATGAGTCAACGCTGTTGAATGCCTTGGTTTTCAACGCATACGACTGGCGGTGACTCACCGCCTCATGCATGGCCCGCAACTCGTTCTCATCGAATCCAAGTGGGACTGCCTGCGCGCCTTTGGTCCTCATGCCCGGCGCTGTCGGTGTGAACATGCCGGATGGGTTGCCGTTCTCGTTGCGACCACTGCCCGCTCCCGCCCCGCCGCGTAAAGCCGGGGGAATGTTGCTGGCACTGAAAGCCTTAAAGGCTTCGTGCAGCTCGTTGTCCTCGCGTTCGAGACGAGCTATTTTGGCGGTCAGTTCGGCCACCGTGATTTCGCCGTTTTCGCATTGCCTGACAGCCTTCTGGGCTTCCTCTTTAATCGCGATGGATTTCGCCCTGAGATTCATGTCCTGCTCCTTATGGAAAGTATTGCAGCGCACTATGTTTGCGCTCGCGCGAATGAATGACTAACTCCGCGAATCACTGTCGCGGGCAAGTATGCAGGTCAGCGCCTCTGGTCAGCCTCGCGGTAAGGGTGCCTATCGGTCGGGACCGTTTCTGGTCTTCCAGTGCCGCGATTGCTTTGGTCAGCCGCCTATGCGGGTGCCTAATCGGGTGCCGTGCAAACCATTACCGCCGATCCTAGCCCACAATCAGGCGAGCCAACGAACCTTACGCAGTGGTGGGCGTTTCACGGCTCTCCGTTGAACTCAGCCCCAGGAAGCCTACCGAGAATCGATGCCCTGAGCCGCCATCCAAATAAAGTGCCCGAGGTCTGGATCAGCCTCGACCATGGCCCTCACTTCTGGCGAGTCAATCGGCAGCTCGAAATCGCGCTCGGGTGCTGGCGGGCCGTCAGGGTTAGGCCCATCGCGTAGTGACTCAACCAGATTCGGTGTCACGCTGTCGGGCACCGAAACATCGGCGGGCGTTGGGCCAAGTACGTCAGCCATCTCGGCTCGCTTACGGTGATACAGCTCGATCATGTCAGGGTGCAGGTCTATATCGAGGTTGCCACGCTGGGCCTCGATAATCTGAAAGACGGCAAACCCCAGTGCTTCCCACCCTTGCCCCTCTGGCGCGTGCGTGGCCATCTTGACAGCCAGATCGCGGAGCACCTGCACTTCATGCCCGCCAACGAATCCGCGTTCGGGGTCGAGTCTCACATTGCCCAGTGCGATGCCGAACAAAAGATGCTCGCGCGTGCTGAAGTCCGATCCGTTGCGTTCGCGGTAATCACCGGTCGTCATTTGATGGCATCTCCTCGATGTTCATCCTCGATACCACCAGAGGGTATATCAATGACTGGGCGTTTTCCATGATTTCCGTAAGAAAGTGCCACGCAAATATGTTGTGAAACAACAGATTACAGCAAACCTACCGCGAGTCGTTGCCACGCCAAATCTGTTTGCATGAGCGTTGCCGAAAACCTGCTTTGCGAATATTTCGACTGCCACAGGGCGGCCTCGTGGATTGTATCTGTGGTTTCAACCCCCCGCCCCCACAGGTCAGAGGCTTATTTAGCTATTCTTGCCTGCTTAGTTCACGCTTGCAGACATTGTCGCAGGTCAGAGGTCTTGCAGGTGGTCCCGATGTAGAGTTTGCTGGGATCGCTGCGCTGCGACTGTTCGGCAATGCCAGCAAACGTTCGATGAAGCTATAGTGGTGAATAGTGGTGTGCTGCAACCAATTTTGCGGACGGACCATCCAGGGCGCGACCATCCGCACGCGGACCATCCTGCACGCGACCATCCACGGGCGGACCATCCAGCACGTGACCATCCGACTGAGGAAGTAATTCCTCAGTCGGATCTGTGCCGCGCAAGGCGCTTTCGGGCACCGGCTATCCAGACCGGGGGTAAACGAGCGGCTCCGTTGATCTGAGGGGCATCTCTAGGCATATTTTCGGGGCCTTCCAGGGTGGCTGGTCCTGCCGGTTCTGTCGTACCGCCAAATGCTTGACTCGATGAATTGACCGGCTACCACGCCTTCGGGGCGAAGGTGTTTGTGCAGGCTGGCCAACCATTGGCGACAGGCGCTTAGTGCCGGGCATTGCCGCGTGCAGATGGCTTTGGCTCTGGCGTGTAGGTAGTCGCGATCTGGGTTCTTGGGTGGCTGTGCATCGAAGATTTCGCTTCGGCCTTTGCAGGCTGCACCGTCGAGTTTGGGTACGTGGGCGATCAGTAA
Organism: Mycobacterium sp. IDUB_19; assembly: GCF_055419445.1. Taxonomy (NCBI): domain Bacteria; kingdom Bacillati; phylum Actinomycetota; class Actinomycetes; order Mycobacteriales; family Mycobacteriaceae; genus Mycobacterium; species Mycobacterium sp. IDUB_19. Next base: position 6,221 of record NZ_JBVAXR010000058.1, read on the forward strand.
CGCGATGTCTGCGCCATAGGGCATTTGATTGCCTTCCGCGTCGGTGTGACCGTGACTGCAAGCGGGGTCTGTGACGCGACTATGACTGTGTCTATATATAGACACACAGTCATGCAGTCACGCCCAGTCTGACCTGCATGACGTTGATTCATGCAGTCATGCCTACAGTCACGCTTCAGACACGCAGTCATGCTCATGGGCTTTGGTCCTCGTCTTCGTCGCCCCGGTATGGTTTGAGTAGCGTGTGAGGTGTCTTCTCGGACAGGTAGCCTTCGATCCGCAGCAAGCTGAAGGCGTGCCTGGCGGTCTTGGTGTCACCGCGAACGATGGCCAGCACTTGGCTCTGCGACATCGGCTTGTCGTAGTGCTCATAGACCTTGGAGATTTTCGCCATAATCACCGTTGGGCGGAATGACTTGCTGCGTGTCACGGCTGGCGTGATTGCGAATTCCGCATAGTTGTCATCGTGGGAATCCACCACCAGCTCAGCGAAATCGGTGAGACCATCACTGCGTCGCAGGCCATGCTTGCGGAGCTGTCCCGGCCTGTCCTTCGCCAGCAGAATCGAGGAACGCCCTTTGACACCGATGCCGAAAGGGTCGCGGGACTCCAAAATGTACGCAGCTCCGTCTAATCCGTTCAGTTTGTGCACTCCACCGATGGCGTATCTGCCCCGTATGTCCGGATCTTTCACCACATGGTCAAGGCACACGGTGGCAGGTCCGTCGCGGGCGACCTTGCGTGGCAGTATCTCCCCAAACAGCGCAATGTCTCTGTTGTCGTTGGGATTTAGGCCGTGGGTGGTCATGGCCTCGGTGATTCCGTCGATCACAGCCAGCGTCGGGTGATACGCCGAAATAGGTTCGAACAGGTCAGCAAGGTTGATTTCTGTGTTCACTGATTGCGTCGGGCGTATGTAGTGGAAGTGCTCACCAATTGTTGCGGGGGCCAGGCCGAAGGTGAGCAGCCTTCCCACGATGCCTTCTTCTGTGTCCTCGAAATCGATGTAGAGCACGTGGTTTCCGGCTTTGATCTCATCGAAGGCGGCGGCAATCAGAAACCACGTCTTTCCTGCCTCGGATGCGCTGGCCACGGTATGGACCTTGCCCGCGTAGAACAATCCTACAGAGTCAGTGCGTTGCCCAACAACAGGTTTCGGTGGGGCATAGTCGCCGGCCAAAATCGGTCCGAGGTTAACGGGCTGCCAGCTGCGGTCTACCTCGTTCATGCGTCAGCCCGCCTGCTTGGGATTGGCTATGCCTTTAGTCCAGCCTGATTCGATGCTGGCGCGGCATTGACCCGGCCCCTCGGCCCATAGGCCGTTGTCGTGTGCTGCGCGTTCGAGCTCACTCCTGCACCGGGCCTCGTCCAGTCCGGCGTGGGCTAGTTCTCCCAATCGGCGGGCAGCCCAATACAACCGACCGTTTCGCATGCCGGGTGGCGTGGTACGTAGGTCTTCGATGACTCCTCGGAAGACAGCCGCCAGCCATCTGCTTGGGTCTTCTGATTTGCGTTGCGGCGGTGGAGCCTTCGATGCAACGCGTTTTACCGGAGTGAGGAACGCTTTGTGCTGCAGCTCTAGCTTTAGCTGTTGCCGTTTCAGGCGTTCAATGTTGTCTATGAAGTCATCGGTGTTATCATTCATCTCGGTTCTCTTTGATCTGCCGTCGAATTGGCCGCAACGATTGCCCCGGTTTCCTCCATAGCTGGGGCTTTCGTCTATCTAGGACTGCTTCTGCTGTGTGCCAACATGTTTGACGGTCACGGTTTTCCGCTCGGTACGACCTCGTGCATCACGTTGGCCAGGTCATCGCGGTCGATGCGGAGAAGCTTGCCGCTTCGGCCGATCATGCAGGCGCGAAGCTCTCCGCTCGTAATCAGCCGTCGCACACTGCGTTTGGAGATGCCCAGCTCATCGGCAGCGGCATCGAGGGTGATCTTTTGTCCCATCGGAGTTTTCCCGTTCAGTGGTCGTCCATTGCTGCACTTACGCGACCTACTGGGAAGAACTCCCCTGGCCCGAAATCGGCCATCGCAGCGGACCATACACCTTGCGGCCACCCGGCGACAAGTGTCACCCGACGGGCACCAGCAACGGTCAGGTGAGGAAATTTCCTCAGTCATTTTCTTAGACCGCACGCGTATATAAACAAGCTTGGCAAGAAATAGTTTTTTGCATCCCCCAGGACAAACGACGTTGCCCCACAGGCACTCTGACCCGTGGGGCACTAGTTCGTGGCTGTGCGTTGCGCTCAGGCCGTTATTTGGACCGTCTCCGCGTCAGCCTCAGCGGCAGCCTTGGCCAGTTCTTTGGCCTGCGTGTCGGTGGCCAACGCCGACAATGCCTCGGCCACTTCCGCGTCACGGCCTGACACGATCTGCTGATAGATCAGGCTGGCTTTCACGGTCGAGTGCCCCAGGCGCGCCATCGTCTCGACTAGGTTGCCGACACGGGCGGTCTGAGTACCGGCGAAGTGCCGTAGGTCGTGCACCCGAACGCCCTCGCGGCCAATGGCTTTCAGCGCGTCGGTGAAATAGTCAAGAAACACGCGGTCATTCAGGTGGCACCCACCCTTGGATGCCGGAAACAGTTGCGCCTCAGTATCTTTCTTGACGTGATACTCAAGGTGATGTTTCAGGTCATCACGGATGTGCGGCGGCACCACAACCGTTCGCCCCTTGCCACTCTTGGGTGTATCAATGTTGCACGTCCTCTGCCGGTGGGTGACGGCACGGCTCACGGTGATGGTCGAACAGTCCGCCGCGAAGTCCTTACGGCGCAACTCACTGACCTCTCCGTAACGCAGACCGCACCACGCTGAGATGAGCACGAGCGCTTTCAGACGTTCCGGCTGTATCGCGTTGGCCAGCTTGGCGATGTCGTCCACGTCGAGAATCACCGCCGCACGCTTGGTGGGCACGTTCATTGCGCGGGCAATCTGGCATGGCTGAGTGGTCAGCAGGCCATCGGTGACGGCAGTGGCGCAGATGGCGTGCAGCAGTCCGTAGGCGTGGGCGTTGCGCGTGGCGTGTGTGCTTCCCAGGCCTGCGTGCCAGCGCCGCACTGTCTGAGCGTTCAACGCTGACAGCGGCACACTGCCCAGCTTGGGTTTGATGCGCTGGTTGTACGTGGCCTCGTACCCGATCTTGGTGCGCGGCTTCAGCGGACGAGTGGCCAGCCAGTCGGTGGCGTACTCCCCCAGCGTCTTGGACTTGGCACGCTGGGCTTCTGCGCGGAGCTTGGGTGCTACCCATTCGTCGCGTTCGATCCGTCTGCGCTCGTCGGCTAGCCAATGTTCTGCGTCCATGCGGGTGCTGTAGGTGATGGGCGCGTTGTGCCGCGCCAGGTCCGGTCCGATGTAGCTTGCCTGCCACTTGCCCGAAGACAGCTTGCGGAGTGAGCCCCAGGCGCGCTGTCGCATTCCTTTTTTGCCAGCCATCTACCTGCCCTTTCGCGCTGCCGTGCATTCTCCGTGCATTCTCGATGCCGAGTCTGGCACTTGCTGGCACTTGCTGGCAATAGCTGCGATCCTGTGTCACCGCTGGTCAGACGCCTCACTGCAGGTCATCGGCACTTTGCTAGAGTAGCATATCGGCATTTTCGAATCCTGCCGGGGGCACCAAGGTTCTTGCAGGTCAGAAGATGTTTTTGGCCCCGGTCGCACGCCCGTGGCCATCTAGCGGTTATCTCGATTCTCGAGGGTCAGCTGAAACCCTGTTTGGTGAGCGAGTCAATCAAGTGCGGCAGCCCATGGTGCCCGACTCACTGAAGATTTGCGGCCGGGCAGGCTTGCCGATATGTCGCTCATCTCACCTCTGCTCACCTCTGTGCTCAGGCCCGGCCTCGTCGCGGCGACCGTGACCGTAGTGGCTAGCTCAAAACGTCCAACTGCGTTGGGAATTGAGGACGAAGCCGTGCCGTTGGGCAGTGTCGTCGCCGTGGTTTTGGCTGAATCCTTCAATCAATATGCACGCGACGAGAGCATTTTGAACACCGCAGGTGATCTGATCGCCGCCCATCAGGGTCCCACCGGCACCCAGTATCCCCTTCTCGCCCGATGCCAGGGGCTTCCCATTGAGCTTGTCGGAGTCCGGGGGCGCGCCCTGGTCGAAAGCTGACCTGTGGTCCCCCGCATAGACCTGGTTTGCTGGATGATCGAGTCCAGGAATCGCTCCGAAACAGAACGCCGCTGTATCTCCCAGGCTGCTCCACATCGCGCACTGCAATCCCGTCGGGCTGGTAAAGGTTGCCAAGACGTAGGAGCGGGTTACTTCGTGACTGTGCGACACGTCGGTGAACCCAGTTAAGTCCGGAAATCCGGGCGGCGGCGGAGACAGAGGCCCCGGCTCAGATGTAGCTACCGCAACCACTGCGGGTGCTCGCCCCACAGCGGGACTCATCAAAACCCGCCCGCCGACCACGGCGACGGCAGTCACGATCGTTGCGGCGGCCAAAACGGTCATGCCCCGCCTCCAGAGCGCCCTGCTCATCCCACGACGCACCTCTCTCAACGGCCACCGGTCCCGGGGCGTAATTCTGCTGAATGTTCTTAATTCGTTTGGCGCAGTGGCACTTATCCCGAGGGCTTCCCGGTGAGGCACCCGTATGCGATCAGTAGCAGGTTAGCTACCTTCTTGTCTGGGTCTTTTTTCCATTTGTCAACAATCTGGGCGACCATTGGGGCGTAGCCCTGCTGCTTATTGTTTGGGTCTGTTGGGTCGTAACCCCAGTACCGCAACGTGATTCCGCCGACCTGCTGTGCAGCCAAGTTCTGCATGACAAAGATGACTTTGGGATCGTTCTGGAAGTCTCCGGTACCGATGGGGCCGGTGTTAATGATCACGTTGGGCTTGATATTTTTAGCCAACGTGAAGCCGGCGACGAACGTGTTGAACAGGTCGTCGAGCGTCTTTATGTCGGATTGCTGCGCCCACGACTTGTCGACCTTTTCCACCGCAACGGCCAGCACGTTCAAACGCTGGTTAGGTTTTTGGGGCGTGGTGTTGCTGACTTCCTTGATCTGGTCCAGCGTCATCGTCAACCACCCGTCCTTGTAAAGCCCGCCACCGAGCTTGATCGAGCGCTGGACATTCGTCAGCACTAGCGGTTCTGGATTGCTCCCCAAGACGCCCGGGTGGCCTTGGGACCGGGTGTGATAGGCGAGGGCGGACGCGTCCGCGAGTTGGGGCATGGTCAGGGCCATGGTCTCTTCTTGCACCATCCCATTACCAAAGACACCGCCGCCGAGATCATGATTGGCGAAATCGACCCAGACCTCGTCGTTGAGGTAGTCATAGTGGCCCCTAGCCTCAGGCGTTACGGTAACGACGTTGTTCTTGAACGGACTAGCGAAATATCTCGGGTAAAAAGCTGGGTCGCCGGAGGTTTTTGAGAAGTCGAACCGATAGTCTCCTAGATTTTTCAGGCCGTACAGCGATGCATTGCTCGTGAAAGGCTGCGGCAATAAATCAGCCAAGGCAGTCTTAAGGATCCAGGCCTTCTTGGCGGGTCTTTGCTCCTTCGATGTGTCCGTCAGCGCGTCCTTCTCGAGGCGTGCGATCTCTCCCTGAAGGGCGGCCGGAAACGGGATGGCAAACGCTGTTGTGCTCTGGCCTGGGTCCGGGTCTGCCAGCGAGCGACTAGGCGGTCCGAAGCATGTCATCGCGGCAAACACCGCAACGGCCGATACAAAGGCCAAGGCTGGTAAAAGAAAACGTCGATGCAGTCTCGGCGACTCCATTGCTACTCCTTGCTCGTCGTGCGCTGATCCGTGTGCTGGCAGTGTCCGTACGTGGCCCGCCCGCAGGGCCGTGGACACCCGCTGCGATCACGAGCAGAACCCACAACATACGTGCCCCGCGTTGTCGCCGCTGGCTTTCCAAGGATTGCGCGGGTGCCCTTCGGGCGAATCGGCGAGCTAACATCGACGATTCGAGTTCCGCCCGAACACTATTCGAGACTATCGAGCGATCGGATCAGATACGTTCAACCAAGATCGGCGAGCTTGTCGAACGTCCGCGTAGACGTTTACGCCGAACTGTGTAGGCTGCACTCCTCGCACCTCCCGGTCGCCCCATGGTGCGCCCGGTTCTTTGCAGCGAAAACCTTGGCCGGCCTGTCCCACTTGCCGGTCGCTCCGTTCGTGCCGAACGTCGGACCCGCACGCCCCCCTTTGCCGTTGGGCGACTTGCTGATTGAGCAGTGAGAGAGCTTGGCGCGGAATAACGCGACGGCAGCGGTGGAATCCGCTAGGGTCCCTGTCAGTCTTATCAGCAAACCCCAAGGAGCCCTCGTATGCGGTGCCGATCTTTCACCATCGGTGTGCTGACAGCGCTGACGATGTCCCTGCTATTGCCGGTCAGCGCGAAGGCAGCTACTTGTCCGCACCAAGTCAGTCCGGCCCTCGCAACCGCGGATTCCACGCCCTACAAAGTCCCAGATGGGTATCCCGCGGGCGTGCTGGGACCCAACACATTGCCCAGTGGACCGGTGTCGAAACTGCTAGTGGCTTATAACCGATTAGGCAATCCGCCTACGGACGACAAGGCTTTTCTCACCCAGTTCTACAGGCTTAACCCAGACGGGTCGGGCGGCTGGATTTATCCGACGAACTGGGGGTTTGACGGACAAGACAAGCCGTGGACGCTAAACCCCGGGGACGTGGTCGACCGGTTCGGGAGCATTTACGGATCGTTCCTCGCCAACGAAAGGGATACTCCGTTCGCGGCTCGGGCATTGCCGCCGGCATCCCTCATTACCCAGCAAGGCGATTCACAGGCCAGTTACCACGTCTACTGCTTCTTGAAGCCGCTGGCGATACGGAGCGGGAAGATTGCAGGTGCTTTTGGGCAGCCTGGCGGCGGAATTCAGTACGTGCTCGGAAACGCCAGAGTCACCGATCTCATCACCAGCGGAACTCTGGTTGAGGTGGCGCCGTCCTCATAGTCAAAGCCCTTGTCGCGGTTGGGGTGTACCGCTGGGCATTACACGTGCCCAGCGCGCACCACTGGCCGACGCGCGTTCGCAGTTGCCGGTCTACCTGTCGTCCGGCGGCCGTTGTCGATCTTCGGCGTGCACAACTATGAGCCGCGGCACCTCGGTGCGGCCCTGGGATCTCTCCGCGAACTCGCGATCGGGTTCCCTGGGCGGACCTGGTCGCGGGACCCCAGCCGCTCTCGGCTGTCGCCCGCCTGCTCGCCGACTCCCTTGGGCCCTCGCCACGGTGTTCGGTAGCGCCCTAGTTCATCTCGCAGCGATACACCTGGCGAAGCCGTACTGTCTCACGGTAATACCGCACGGCGACTACACGCTTCAAGGAGGACGACGATGACATCGTCGGCGAATCAGCTGATGCGAGTGGGGGTTGTCGCAACGATCGTCGGTATCGCTTTCACCGCAGGCAGTTCCGGAACCGCCGCCGCCGACCCGGTTTACAACACCAGCCCCTTCGACATCGTGAACAACACCAACTATGACCTTGTGTTCTGGGACTACAGCACCACTGACAAGTACCCGCAGTCAGGTCCCAATCACAACGACCGCGCCAAGCCCGGGCAGAAGTTCACCTTCGCCCTTCGCCAGATGGAGGGCAGCCGGCAGGACAAGCGGTACAACGGGCGCACCACAATCAAAGCCAACTTCCACACCTTCAACGCCGCAGGCACCGATATCCCGGCCGGCATGGCCACCATGGACATTCAGTTCGACGCGGGCGGCAATGACGTGTGGTCCAGCTCAGTGAACTGTTGGGCGAGCGCGGACCGATCCTGTGGACCACGCCCGCCGCAACCGGGCGGGCAGTTGTTCGCGGGGAACGTCGTCACCTTCACCGGGTAGCTGTTGGCCCCTTCGCGTTCTAGGCCGACCGTACGAGGACCAGCGCCTCGATGTGGCGATCGCCGGCCGTTACTTCGTACTTCCGCCAGCCGGGATAGATTGCGACGCCCTTTGTCCAGATCTCGTCGCGCTCGCCGGGCGGGGCAACGCGGGCGACGGCGTCCCAGGTATCGCCCTCGATACAGACAGTCGCTTGTGGGTTGGCCTTCAGATTGTGGTACCAGGCCGGGTGCTTGGTGCCGCCAAAATTCGACGCGATGACGGCCACACCTTCGGGGTGCGGGATCGGGAACACCGCGACGGTACGAGGCTCCCCCGACTTAGCCCCAGTGGTGGTGAGCATGACGGCGGGAACGCCGGTCACGATCAGCGAGGCGCTACGTCGACCGCCGGTGAGCGCGCTGGCGAGTCGGTCGAGGTGATGTGCCGTCGGGCGGAAAAGCGCCACCCCCAGCCTGGTGGCGATGAAGGTGCGCATCGCCCTATGGAATGCGTTGGCATCGTTGAAGGATCGACTTGGCACCCTCACACCGGCTTAGCGCTGTCGACCTGATCCCGGCC
>NZ_JBVAXR010000059.1:0-14153 GCF_055419445.1 Mycobacterium sp. IDUB_19
AACTGTCAACCATCAGCCGACACACCGTCACGCATCACCCGAAGACGAAATGTCAAGCATCAACCGACGTCACACAGTCAGGTGGTGCCCCCGGCAGGATTCGAACCTGCGACACCGGCTTTAGGAGAGCCGTGCTCTATCCCCTGAGCTACGAGGGCGGACGGGCCTGAGCTTACCGTGACGGCAGGCTCAGGCCGGACGTCCGCGTCAGCGCAGTTCCGCGATCACCTTCGAGAAGTTCTCGATGTTGTTGTCCTGCACGGTGAAGGACGACACGCCGTACTTTTCCCGGTACGCGGTCAACGTGTCGGCGATCTCGCGTGGGGAACCGCTGAGCACCGACGGCTGGGACAGGATCTCTTCATCGGACAGATCCGGCGCGTAGCTGCGGGTCAGCTTCAAGTCGGGCTCGGTCTCGCCGGCCCGCGGCATCGCCGTGATCGCCAGATTCAGCTCGAGTGAGTCGAATCGATCCCCGGCGGCGTTGCGAACGAAGTCGACACGTTCGGCGAACGGGTCCTCGACATCGCGGACCTTGGAGCCGGTCAACCCGATGATGTCGGCGTTGCCGGCCGCGATGGTCAGCACGCGGTCACCATTGCCGGCGATGATCAGCGGCGTCGACGGGTGGTGCTCCTTCAGATACTTCGTCATGTGTTCGAGGTAGTCGACCCGGGCACCGGCGCTGGGATACGGGATCTCCGCGGCCTCGAACTCTTCCCGGACGTAGCCGGTACCGAGCCCGATTTCGAGGCGGCCGTCACTGAGCAGGTCCAGGGCTTGCATGTCCCGGCTGAGCAGGGCCGGCTTGTAGAACGCGGAGTTGAGCACATACATGCTCAGCCGCAGCGTCGTGGTTACCATCGCGACCGCGGTCAGGGTTGGAAAGGGCGCCGCGGCACCCAAATGGTCGGGCACACATAGAATGTCGAAGCCAGCATCTTCAGCGCGCTTGGCCTTGTCGAGCAGTGCCTCGCGTGACTTGAAGAAACGCATGCTCATCCCAAATCGAAAATCCTTGGCCACCAACAACCTCCGTTCAACGAGCTCGAATAATTACCAGGAGCGAGCCGCGGCCGCCAAACCCTGAACCAGGGCAGAGGTGACCGACGACAAGCCATCAGCACCCGGCAGCGGGCTGCGCGGGCTCAAACCCCTGACACGAACCGACAATTCGAGCTGTGTGCCGCCGTCGCGTACCCGGTTGACCGGGTTGTCAGGATGTAACCCCCGCAGTTCGTGCGGGATGTCTTCGAGGTCGGTGACGACCTGATAGCCGCTCAACTGGATGTGCTGGGCGAGGTGGGCGGCCAGCGTGCGGTTGCGGCCCCCTGCCAGTAATTGAGTGCTGCGCCCGATGCGTCCATATCCGTGCAGCGAGACCGCGACGTCGACATGGTCGAGGAACTCGGCGAGCCGCGGAGACTCGGCGGGGTCGAACCGCGCCGACGGCATGTGATGCGGGTAGTGGTCGGGATGGCGCAACAGGTACACCGACGCGTCGGCGGCCTCGGCCGCGCGCTCGGCGATGACGTCTGTCATCCCCTCCAGTCCACCGCCATGGATGGCCAAAAAGCCGAACCGGGACCGCAGCTGACTGGCTTCGACCACCCCCGGCTCGTTCAGTAGCTCCGAAAGTGACTGTGGCCCAGGCCCGAACGCGAATCTCGCGAACGCCGGGCGAGGCCAGTGCGTGGGGTCCCAGCGCCGCAAGAAGTCGATCCAGCGTTGCGGAAGCCCGTGATGAACGGCACCGTCGATGATCTTTGGCAGGTAGCCGGGGCGCGGCGGACCCGGGGTCACCCGGTGGTCGATGTAGACCCAGGCCGGTGCCGGGCCGTCGTGGGTTTGCACGGTCAACTCGTCACGCCGGTAGCGCACCGGAACGCCCTCGGCGCTGTCCAGCGTGGCCAAGTCGTGGTCGGAGAGTTGCCAGAGGACCCCGTGCACCTCATTGCCGGTGAACGGCTCGACAGTCGCTACGCCGCGCTGGTTGATCAGCCAATCGTGATCGGACAGTACCGCCGGCCGCGGATCAGCGGCATCGGGACAGCGCCGCGCCATCTGCCTGACGCACAGGTTCGACCCATATGCGAAGTAGGAGTGCCGGCGCGCCCGCATTCAGCGGCTCACCGTCAGACAAATTGGCACTAGGTGAGCCTATGTGCTTCGTATAGCTATGCAAAATGTGGTCCGCTACGAACGCTCCCGAAATGACCGACCACCGGTTAACTATGGGCAGTAGGTAGCAACGGCGAGGTTCACCATGGAGGTGGTGTCGCCGAAGTTGATGCCGCGCGGGCCCAAGGTGTTGTGGACGTCGTCGGCGATCTGTTGCGACGACCAGCCATTCCAGCGATCGGCGCAAATGTGGTGCGCCATCAGGACGATGTCACTGTCCTCGTTCGGCGGCCAGGTGAACCCAAGGGTGTGCATCTTCGCCAGGAATGCGGCGTCAACCGTGTCGGCCGCCGCAACCGAAGCGGTAGCCACCAGGGCGGCGCCGACCATCAGGGGGGCGGCAAGTCGGGCCAGCCAGCGGGGTGAAGGCATGTGACGCGTTTCCCTTCCGTCTTCGCGTTGAAGTCGCGTCAGTGTGCGAGTCCAACGCGGCGCAGAAATGAAGAATAGCGAAAGCCTGAAGAAACATATCGACGGGACTGAGCGCGGAATGGCGCACCCCGACGCGGTTTCTTAACCGGGGTAACCGGAGACGATTACCAAGTTCGACGTAGCGGACCCGTGACGTAGCCCCACCACTGCTTGATATTCGTCGGAGTCATACCAAGCTCGCGCGAGTTCCTTGCTCGGAAACTCCAGAACCACTGTCCGCGTGAAGGGCCAGCTACCCTCAACGACTTCCACGTCTTCGTCGAGGCCGACCAACTTCGCGCTGAACTTGTCAAAGATCTCCTGGTGGCCGGCAAGACCGTACTGCTCGTAGCCGCCCCGATCGTTGATCGAGATTTGCACGATGACGAACGCCTTTGCATCGGGCATGAACTGTCTCCTCAGATGGACGAAACGTGTTGCGGACACCGTATGATTCAATTGAGTACATGTCAATGAGTAAAACTCAACGAGTCATACTCGCCGAGTTGCGCCCGTCGGTTCCTCAAGTGCACGATCCATCGGTGAGTGCCAGCAAGGCGAAACCGGCTCGACCGTCGCGACCTGCGACGCAACGACAGGAACAAGCCGAACTGACTCGGCGCAAGCTTCTCGACGCCGCGGTCGAGCACTTCTCGGCCCGACACTTCGATGACGTCGCAACCAGTGACATCACCGAGACCGCAGGCGTCGCCCAGGGTCTGCTCTTCCACTATTTCCGTAACAAACGCGGCATATACCTCGAGGCGCTACGCGACGCCGCCGACCGACTCAGTGCCGCCAACACGCCACCGCCCCGCGACGACTCACCGGGTCGGCGGTACCGAGAGATGTTGCGCTCACATCTGGCCTACCTAGGCGAGCACGACGACTTGGCTCTGCGACTAGTCCTTGGCGGGAGCGGCGGCGACCCCGAAGCGTGGGAGATCTTCGACCAGTCCCGCTGGCACACGATCGAATGGACTTGTCAGGTGCTTGAACTGGACCTCGCCCGCCCGGCAATGCGATTGATGCTTCGCTCCTGTGCGGGCGCTCTCGATGAAGCGACCATCTACTGGCTGAAGAACGACCGCCCGTTCGATACCGATGCGATGGTCGAAGTGGTCATCGACCTTCTCATCACCTCGTTGCACGGCGCAGCCCGTCTCGATCCTGCTATTGACGTCAGCCACGCCATCGCAAAATTAACCGACGTCACTCCATGATCGCTGCAGCGAGGTCGCTCGTCGGCATCGAAGAGGGCGCGTTACACCGTTGCTTTTGGGTGCCAAGTTATTTTGCCGCGTTTGGGCTAGCCGCAAGGCTCTACCGCGGGCCAGTGTGGATCAATTCTTGATTCATATACCCTACCGGGGTACTGTAAAGGCATGAGCCAAACTGAAACCTGCAATTGCAAATCCACGGGCTGCAGCTGCGGCGACTCCGCCTGCACCCAGGCGCAAGGCTGCAAGTGCAGTAACCCCGAATGCACGTGCAACCACTGATGATGGCGCACGCCGGAGATGGCTGGGGTTGGTGCAGCATGAATGTTATTACGGTGGTGGCTTTTTGGGCCGTCATCGTCACCGCCGTTGTCCTTGCGGCCCGTCTCCGCAGCATAGAACGAAGCGGCCCGTCGGCGCACGGTAGCCCCGGTTTCAGCCGGGCCGAATACTTGATGGCGGAAGGCTTTACGCGAAGCGAAATGGACAGCGGCGAATTTTACCGCCGCTTGATGTAGCTACGCGCGCAGGCGTGGGGAGGTGTGGCCCGCGCCCCTGCCCGGACAACGTCCAAGACAACAACGCATGACGGCGTCGTGGATCGGCTCTTGATCGCCGCTTTATCGGCCCCGCCCGCGGATTACTGAAAACCGTTGGAGAGCAGACGATTAGCCGTGCGGGCTGAAGGCCGGGCAGATCACGGTCAGCGGTCAGGTGGTCATTTGTACGGTGAGGGTGACGCGTCCCTTCTCGTCGCGCTGAGCGACCCCATGCCCGGCGTGCTCGGTCCCGTCGAGCCGCAACGTGAGTGGGCCCCCGTCACCGAGAAAGTTCCGCCACCACGTCTTCGCCTCGGGCATGTTGACGCTGATGATGAACTCGTCACCAGCGCGGCGGTATGCCACCGGGATGCTGAACCTGCGTCCGGAACGCCGTCCGACATAGCTGAGCATGACGATGTTGCGGTTCACCAGTCCGCCGAAGCGTGGCGAAGTGCTCACCGCGGCCACCGGCGCGTTGAAAAGAGGCGCGGCGCGCATGAGAAGTCGTCCAAGCGTTTTGGGTATTGCGGTCATGATCACTATCTTCCCTTCAGTTGTGGAACGGTGCGGGTGTACATCGCGGGGCTGGTGAGTCAGACGATCAGCGTGAGGCACAACGCTACCAGCGCCAGACCCTGCAGAATGGCGCGAGTGTTGATGACGTGATCCCAGTTGGACTGCAGCACACGTGCATTCGTGGGGACCTGGCGGCTGATAGCGGCGGCCGTGAGCTGACGGTTGATCGGCGCGCTGATCCGCACGTAGAGCGCAATCCAGGCCAGCAGTATCACCACGGCACAGGCCACCGTAATGCTTTGGGCCCATTGGCCGGCGACTGCGAACAGTACGGCACTAGCGATGGCAGCCACGACGCCGAGAACGCCGGGCACGGGCATCCGCCGGTCGCCGAAACGATGGACATTGCCCATCACCGCCACTAGGGCACGATCGTCCACGGCGACCAATGCTGGTCGCTGAACAAGCGCGCAGAACACGTCGGTGCCATACACAACCGCAGTACCCAGCACCGAGATCACTACCAACATCTTGGCGAGCTCCATCACGGCAGTGCCTCCTATCCGGGCATAGTGCTAGCAACGCTAGCGGTTCGGGGGTAAGCGTGTCAATAGCAGCGCTAGGACTGCTAGCAATGCTATTATCAGGCATGGCCATCAACGAGCGTCGAGCTCGCGAGCACGCCGCCCGTCGTCAAATGATCATCAGCACGGCGCGCCAATTGGCGGAAGCCGAAGGCTGGGAGGCTGTTACCACGCGTCGGCTCTCCGATGAGATCGAATACAGCCAGCCGGTGTTGTACAAGCACTTCTCGGGCATGGATAACCTCGCTGCGGCCGTGGCCATCGACGGGTTCGGTGAACTGGCCGAGGTGCTTTCCGGTGCCCGTCGCGGGCGACGTACACCCGATGCGACGCTGAAACGAGTCGCGCATGCCTACATCGAATTCGCCGAAAAGAACCCGGCCCTCTACGACGCAATGTTCACCCGCGCAACCACATTGCGATTCGCCGACGCGGATACCCCGCCCGAATTGTCAAACGCGTTCGCCGAGCTACGTCAAGCAGTCGCAGACATTGCGGATCGGCAGGATGCCGACACCCTCGCGGAGGTGCTGTGGGCAGCGCTGCACGGACTGGTTGTGCTCAACCGCGGTGGCCGGTTACGAGCGGGGCAACGATCCGCTCGAATCGAACTCTTGGTAGACCAGTTCACTCATGCACCCTGATGCTGACGCACGACCGTGGGGATTTCTTAGTGACCTTTCAAGGTCAGATAGATCAGCATTACGTTCAGCACACTCACCAGTAATGCGACCCCCCAGCCGATCACCGTCGTGATGGGGTGGTTGGTGTCGGTGCCCATCAGCTTGCGATTGCTGGTGAGTCGGACCAGCGGCAGCACGGCGAACGGAATTCCGAAGGACAGCACGACTTGGGATAGCACCAGGGAGCGGGTCGGGTCGAAACCAATCGCCAGGATCGCGATGGCCGGGCACAGCGTGATCAAGCGGCGCAACATCATTGGGATCGATCGGTGCAGCAGGCCCTGCATGATCATCGCACCGGCGTAGGCGCCCACCGACGATGACGCCAAGCCGGACGCGAGCAGTCCGATCGCGAACAGCACGGCGATCGTCGGGCCCAACGTGTTGTGGATCGCGGTGTAGGCGCCGTCGATTGACGCGACGTCTTCGTGGCCCTGCAGGTTGATCGCGGCGACGAGCAGCATCGCCGCGTTCACCGTCCCGGCGACGGCCATCGCGAGCACCACGTCGACACGAGTGACCCGCAGTAGCCAGCGTCGCTCCGGGCCCTGCGCGGGATGCCCGTGCCGATCCAGGACCAGACCCGAGTGCATGTACACCGCGTGCGGCATCACGGTGGCGCCCAGGATGGCGGCGGCCAGCAGCACGCTTTCGGCGCCGTGGAACCGCGGCACCAATCCGCCAACCACGGATTCGGGCGGCGGCGTCGCGACGAAGAAACTGGCCGCGAAGCCGACCGCGATGATCAGCAGCAAGCCCGTGATGACCCGTTCGAAAAGAAGCTGTCCGCGTCGGTCTTTGATGGTCAGCAGCAGCATCGAGATGACCCCGGTGATGACCCCGCCGAGCGGCAACGGCAGACCGAACAGGATCCGCAGCGCGATTGCCCCACCGATGACTTCGGCCACATCCGTTGCTATTGCGACGATTTCGGCTTGCGCCCAGAAGGTCAGCCGGAGCGGGCGGTTCATCTCCTTGCCGATTGCCGCGGGTAGCGAGCGGCCGGTCACCAGCCCGAGTTTGGCCGAGAGGTACTGCACCAAGCCGGCCATCACGTTGGCCGCGACGATCACCCACAGCAGCAGGTAGCCGAATTGCGTGCCGGAGCTGACGTTGGCCGCGACGTTTCCGGGATCGACATAGGCGATCGCGGCGACGAACGCCGGCCCGAGCAGATACCAGCTTGTCTTGAGCGAGGCCCGGGTGTCCTGCGCCAACTGACCGACCTTCGAGTGCGTATTACCGAATAAAAAAGTGAGGGTAGTCGACACATGCCCGATAGAGAAACAAAGGGCTCACGCGGGGCAACGCCGAAACGCGTGCGTTCATGCCGTGCGCTCGCTCACCCGGGCAGGTAGAGCCCCTTGCCGGTGACCAGGGGCAGGTCGAGGGTAGTCACGATCCCCGACGGGGCGGCCACCACCGCCGGGATCGCGTTGACGACCCGCATCGCGGTGGCGACCAGGCCCGCGTGGTTGTGATCGCCCTTGCGGCTGCTCAGGCAGACGTCCATGGCGTAGGACGGTTCGCCGGTGATCTCGATGCGATAGGACCCGCCCTCCTGTGCGGGCTGCGGCCACTCGGGGCACAGGTCCTCGCGCAGCCGGGTGACATGTTCCAGGACGACGACGGGCTCGCCGTTGACCATGCCGAACACCTCGAACCGCAGGGCCGCGGCGGTGCCCTTGGCGATGTGCCCCGAGGCGATGTCGAAGTCCTCGGGCGCCGGCACGCGGATGAACTCCTGAGTGACCGAGCCGAGCGAAAGACCCAGGCCTGCCGCGATTTGCCGGATCACCGATCCCCACGCCAAGCTCAGCACACCGGGCTGCAGCAGCATCGGGATGTCGTCCATCGGCTTGCCGAATCCCATGACGTCGAACATCACCGCGGCGCTGTCGTAGGTCGCGTAGTCGACGATCTCCATGCACCGAATCTGCTGGATGCTCTGACAGGTGCCGGCCAGGGCCATGGGCAGCAGGTCGTTGGCGAAGCCGGGATCGATGCCGTTGACGAACAGGCTCGAATTACCCTCGCGTGCAGCATCTTCCAGTGGCTTGATGAGCTCCTCCGGGATGACCTCCCACGGATACTGCAAAAAGACCGGACCGCTGCCGACGATGTTGATCCCGGCCGCCAGCACGCGCCGGTAGTCCTCCAGCGCCTCGGGCAGCCGGTTGTCGGCCAGCGCGTTGTACACCGCGCACTGTGGCCCGGTGGCTAGCACGGCATCCAGGTCGGTACTGGCCAGCACGCCGGTCGAATCCGGAAGTCCGGCAAGCTCTGCCGCGTCCTTACCGGCTTTGGAATCCGAGGACACCCAGACGCCGGTGAGCTCGAATTCGGGGTTGGTGATAAGCGCTCGCAGGGCGTGAATACCGACATTGCCGGTGCCCAGTTGGACGACGGGGATGGGCATGACGTGGCTCCTCAGTGGTCGTTGGTCACAGGTCCGGGACGGGGATGTCGAGATTCGGGTAGGTGAGGCCGCCGTCGACCTCCAGCGTCTTGCCGGTCAGGAAGCTGCCGGCCGGCGACGCCAAATACACTGCAGCAGCGGCAATGTCGACCGGGTCGCCGAGGCGGCGCATGGGCGTCACCTTCTCCATCGGCTCGCGCAATTCGTCGTTGGAGGCCACCACGTCCAGCGCCGAGGTCAGGATCGAGCCGGGCGCGATTGCATTGACCCGGATGCGTGGACACAGGTCCAACGCGGCCGACCGGGTGTAGTGCGACAGCGCGGCTTTGGCGGTGGCATAGGCGGCGAAACCACGCCCGGCCAGCCGGCCCATGGTCGAAGTGATGTTGATGATGCTGCCGCCACCGGAGTGCTCCAGCATCAGCGGCACCGCCGCGATGGTGAGCGCGTGAGCGGTGGCGACGTTGAAGGTGAATGCGTCCTTGAGGTCCTTCGTCGTTGTGGTGAGCAGCGTGTTGGGCATGGTCCCACCGACGTTGTTGACGACGATGTCGAGTTTCCCGAAGGCCTCGACGGCCTGCTCGGCCAACTTCGCGGTGGCCTCGGGATGGGCCAGGTCGGCGGTCACGATGTGTGCCTTGCGACCCGCTGCGCGGACTTCTTCGGCGACGGCCTCTAGTTGGGATTCTGTGCGCGAGGCGATCAGGACATCGGCACCGGCTTCGGCGAACGCCACCGCGATTGCCGCCCCAAGACCACGGCCGCCACCAGTGATGACGGCGACTTTATCGTCGAGACGGAACCTGTCAAGGATCATTACGGCCTCTCTTCGTTGAGTTGTCGGCCGAAACGGAAGCAAGACTAGCCGTCTCGGATCTCGGCATTTCTGGAACAGGTTCTAGTTTGGCATACGGCCGTGGCGTTACGGCGCCCAGATACCGCGACCGGGTAACCGCTGAGCAATTGCGGTCGAAATATGCGAACCCGGTGATGGCCTGCGACGACAGCTGGCAAATTCGCCGACGTTCACCCAGTTACGGTTTGCTTTACGGCTGGGAGCAAGATGGCCACTTGGTGATCGAATTGAGAATCGGCCGATTTGGCGCAGTCCTGTCCGTTTTGGCTACCGGTGCACTGATGTTGTCGGCGTGCGGCGAGGACAACAACGCAAGTGGAGGAAAAGCGACAACTGCGACATCTTCGGTGAAGACAACCTGCCCCGGCGTAAAGGCACTGAAGGCAAGCGGGTCGACCGCCCAGGCCAACGCGATGACGCGCTTCGTCAAGGCGTTCGAGCAGGCGTGCCCCGGCCACCGGGTCAACTACACCCCCAACGGATCGGGCGCGGGAATCAGCGAATTCACAGGCAATCAAACTGATTTCGCGGGCTCGGACTCGACCCTGGCGCCCAGCGAGTCCGCCGCCGCGCAGCATCGCTGCGGCTCGCCGGCGTGGCAACTACCGGTGGTGTTCGGCCCGATCGCGATCACCTACAACGTCAGCGGCCTGACCTCGCTGACTCTCGACGGCCAGACCGCGGCCAAGATTTTCAACGGCGGCATCACCAAGTGGAACGATCTTGCGATCCAGGCGCTCAACCCGGGTGCCAGCCTGCCCGCGGAGCCGATTCAGGTCGTGTTCCGCAGCGACGAGTCGGGGACAACGGACAACTTCCAGAAGTATCTCGACGCCGCCTCCAAAGGTGCGTGGGGGAGGGGCGCCGGTAAGAAATTCAACGGCGGAGTCGGCGAGGGCGCCAAGGGCAACGACGGTAGCGCTGCGGCCGTCAAATCGAACGACGGGTCCATCACCTATGGCGAGTGGTCGTTCGCCCTGGCGCAACACCTGGACATGGCCAAGATCATCACGTCGGCCGGTCCGGACCCGGTGACGATCAGCGCCGGCTCGGTGGGCAAGGCGATCGCCGGGGCCGCTATCGTCGGGCAGGGCAACGACCTGGCCCTCGACACGGCTTCGTTCTACCGGCCCGGCCAGGCCGGCGCCTACCCAATCGTGTTGACGACGTACGAGATTGTGTGCTCGACGTATCCCGATCCCCAGGTCGGCGCGGCCGTGCAGACGTTTTTGCAGAGCATAATCGGTCCCGGCCAGAATGGCTTGGCGGACAACGGATATATTCCGGTTCCGGATGCATTGATGTCGCGCTTGTCGGCCGCTGTCAACGCAATTTCGTGATTCTAGGACCGTCTGAATTCTGTGATTGTCGGAGGTCGCGACGTCGTCGGGGAGACGGCCAGTACAAATTTTGCCGAACGTTAACCTGTTCTTACTGTAGCTTCACCTTCGCGAGGCACACGGTTGGTTTTGTAAGCTGCGGCAAGAACCGCGGCGTTCAATCGTAAAGGTGAGGAACTGAATTGAAACTCAACCGCTTTGGTGGCTTGGTCACAGTGCTGGCTGCTGGAACATTCGTCATCTCGGGATGTGGCAGTGACAACAACGCGACTGGAGGAAGCACGACGACCGGCGCGCCATCGGGGAAGGTGACTTGCGGTGGCACCAAGACACTGAAGGCAAGCGGGTCGACCGCCCAGGCCAACGCGATGACGCGCTTTGTCAAGGCATTCGAACAGGCTTGCCCGGGGCAGACGTTGAACTACACACCCAACGGGTCGGGCGCTGGAATCCACGAATTCAACGGCAAACAAACGGATTTCGGTGGTTCGGACTCGCCGCTGGGCCACGACGAGTATGCGGCCGCACAACAGCGCTGCGGCTCCCCGGCGTGGAACCTGCCCACCGTGTTCGGCCCGATCGCGGTCACCTTCAACATCAACGCGATCTCTTCGCTGAACCTCGACGGCCCCACCCTGGCGAAGATCTTCAACGGCGGCATCACCACGTGGAACGATCCCGCGATCCAAGCGCTCAATGCCGGCGTCAATTTGCCGGGCGAGCCGATCCACGTCGTATTCCGCAGCGATGAGTCGGGGACCACCGATAACTTTCAGAAGTATCTCGACACCGCGTCCAACGGCGGGTGGGGTAAGGGCTCCGGCAAGAAGTTCAACGGTGGTATCGGGGAGGGCGCCAAGGGCAACGACGGCACCAGCGCCGCCGTCAAGGCCACCGAGGGTTCGATCACCTACAACGAATGGTCGTTCGCCCAGGGGCAGCACCTGAACATGGCCAAGATCGTCACGTCGGCGGGCCCGGACCCGGTGGCGATCAGCACAGACTCGGTGGGTAAGACGATCGCGGGCGCCTCGATCACCGGACAGGGCAACGATCTGGTCCTCGACACGATTTCGTTCTACCGGCCGAGCCAGGCCGGCGCGTACCCAATCGTGCTGGCGACGTATGAGATTGTGTGCTCGAAGTATCCCGACTCCCAGGTCGGCGCGGCCGTGAAGGCATTCCTGCAGGCCGCCATCGGCGCCGGCCAGAATGGCTTGGCTGACAACGGATACATCCCCATTCCGGACGCGTTCGGAACGAGGTTGTCGGCTGCCGTCAACGCCATCACGTGATCTGATATAGCCATGATCCGCGAAGCGCTCGCTTCTCCTCCCGGGACAAAGCCCGCGCTGACTGCAACTAACCCACGCGTCGTGCGGCGGGGTGACCGACTGTTCAAGTGGCTCGCCAGTGCTGCTGGATCGACGATCCTGATCGCGATCGTGCTGATTGCGGTATTCCTGCTGATCCGTGCCGTCCCGGCGTTGCTGGCGAACCACGCGAATTTTTTCACCAGCGCCGAATTCAATACCAGCACCGCCGAGACGCTGGCTTTCGGTATTCGCGACTTATTGATGGTCACCGTGCTGAGTTCTATCAGCGCGCTGGTGTTGGCCGTGCCGATCGCGGTCGGGATCGCGGTGTTCCTCACCCAATACGCGCCGGCGCGGCTGGCGCGACCGTTCGCCGCAGTGGTCGATCTACTGGCCGCGGTGCCGTCGATCATCTTCGGGCTGTGGGGAATCTTCGTGCTGGCGCCCCAGCTTGAGCCGTTCGCGGTGTTTCTCAATCGCAACTTGGGATGGATCTTTCTGTTCAGGCAGGGCAACGTTTCCCTGGCTGGCGGCGGCACCATTTTCACCGCCAGCATCGTGCTGGCAGTGATGATCCTGCCGATCATCACCTCGGTCTCGCGAGAAGTGTTCCGGCAGACCCCGCGTATCCAAATGGAAGCAGCGCAAGCTCTGGGTGCCACGCGTTGGGAGGTGGTGCGGATGACCGTGCTGCCCTACGGCCGTAGCGGAGTCGTCGCGGCGTCGATGCTTGGTTTGGGCCGCGCGCTTGGCGAAACCGTTGCGGTGCTGATCATCTTGCGCGCGGCAGCCCGCCCGGGTAATTGGTCGCTGTTTGACGGTGGTTACACATTTGCCTCGAAGATCGCTTCCGCGGCTTCGGAATTCAGCGAACCGCTGCCGACCGGAGCCTATATTTCCGCGGGATTTGCGCTGTTCGTCGTGACGTTCGTGGTCAACGCCGCCGCCCGCGCAATCGCCGGCGGCAAGGTCAACCTATGAGTGCCGAGACGTTCCAGGAGCCGGTCAAGACCACGGTTTTGCGGCCCGTCAGCATTCGACGGCGGATCAAAAATAACGTCGCGACAACATTTTTCCTTGCCTCGTTCGCTGTCGCGCTGGTGCCGCTGGTCTGGGTGTTATGGGTGGTGATCGCACGGGGCGGGTATGCCGTCACCCGGCTGGGTTGGTGGACGCACTCGCTGCACGGAGTTTTGCCGGAGGAGTTCAGCGGCGGTGTCTATCATGCGCTGTTCGGGACGTTGGTGCAGGCCGGAGTGTCCACCGTGCTGGCTGTGCCGCTGGGCTTGATGACGGCAGTGCTTCTGGTGGAATACGGTTCCGGGCGGCTGGCGCGGGTGACCACCTTTTTGGTCGATGTGCTCGCCGGGGTTCCGTCGATCGTGGCGGCGCTGTTCATTTTCAGTCTGTGGATCGTCACCCTGGGATTTCAGCAGAGTGCTTTCGCCGTGTCGCTGGCGCTGGTCCTGCTGATGTTGCCGGTGGTGGTGCGTTCCACCGAGGAGATGCTGCGATTGGTCCCCGACGAACTGCGGGAAGCCAGTTACGCATTGGGCATTCCCAAATGGAAAACCATTGTGCGGATCGTCTTCCCGATCGCGATGCCGGGCATCATATCCGGTGTCCTGTTGTCCGTCGCGCGCGTGATGGGTGAAACCGCGCCGGTGCTGGTTCTGGTCGGCTACAGCCGCTCCATCAACCCCGACATCTTCCACGGCAATATGGCATCGCTGCCGCTGCTGATCTACACCGAACTCACCAACCCGGAGCATGCGGGATTCTTGCGGATCTGGGGCGCGGCGCTGACCCTGATCATCATTGTGGCCGTCATCAATCTCCTCGCCGGCGGCTTTCGCTTCCTGGCAGCCCGCCGGGGCTGACGCCACTAATAGCCCACGGTCAGGAGCGTGACCGCGCTTTCGCGGCAGACTTCTTGGCCGGTGCCTTCTTGGCGGCCGTCTTCTTCGCGGGTGCCTTCTTGGCGGCCGTCTTCTTCGCAGGAGCCTTCCCGTCGCCGGAGCGCGCTTTCACGCTGGCCTCCAGCTTGGCGAGCAGGTCGGAGACATCTTCGGTCTCATCCAGCTC
>NZ_JBVAXR010000060.1:0-13546 GCF_055419445.1 Mycobacterium sp. IDUB_19
AAGGGGCGGTAGCTCAGTTGGTTAGAGCCGCGGACTCATAATCCGTTGGTCGCGGGTTCGAGCCCCGCCCGCCCCACAACCCTTCTGCGCAGGTAGAAGGCCATTTTGGGGTTGCTGGATCATCCTGTGAGCGGGCAGCTACGGCGCGCCTGACAGCGGCGTGACAGCGAACGCGGTGGCTTGTCGTCAGTAAGTTGCTTTAAATCGCAGCCCGGCTGCCACTCTTAACGGAGAGGTCGCAAAGTCACGACAGCGGAACGAACTGCAGCGACCAATCACCGCCGTTCTTGACATGGATGGTGACAGGCCCGGTGGAGGCGTAGGTGGTAACACCGGACGTCGAGGAGGCGTTGACTAGTGAGCTGCCCGTCGATCCGTCACGCTTCACGGGTTCCACGATCAGGTAGCCGGTGGTGTCGGTGTACTTAAGGGTGTAACCGCCTGGTTCAAGATTGACGGTCTTGACCTCTTCTCCGGAACCGCTGACCGTCACTGGCACAGCTGGAACACGCACGGAGGAGCTGGCGGGGGTGCCAAATGACGCGCTTGGTGCCGTCAGCGCATTGGTGGGTGCCGGACCGGCGCTCTTCGTCGGGATCTGACATGCCGTTCCCGCGACACAAATACCCACCGCCATCGCGGTGGCCGTCACAACTCTTCTCACTCGATCCTCCTCATTGCCCCGCACAGGCTACTGCTGTGTGCGTATCGGTGCGTTGCTTTTTGGCGAACGCAAACTCCCAGATTTGCCGCACCGGTGATACCGCGGGCGGGTGCCGCTAGCGACGGCACCTAGGCGCAGGAAACTGTGCGCCTTCACGTAGCGGCCCCTTCGGGGAGAGCCCGCACGGCGCCAGCATCAAAGCTGACAGCGAACACGCGGCGTAGCAACTTTCGGGGCACTAACCCTTAGCGC
Source organism: Mycobacterium sp. IDUB_19 (assembly GCF_055419445.1). Lineage (NCBI taxonomy): Bacteria > Bacillati > Actinomycetota > Actinomycetes > Mycobacteriales > Mycobacteriaceae > Mycobacterium > Mycobacterium sp. IDUB_19. The sequence continues at coordinate 917 of NZ_JBVAXR010000060.1, forward strand.
AGCCATGTCTCGCGAGAAAACTCGTACTCGGTCCTGAACACGCTTGCCCCTGCATTAAGGGTTGACGCTAAGGGTTAGTGTGTCTTTTGGCCGCAGGCTTTCGTAGTGCCCGGCCATCGTTGGGCTCAACTTCATGCAGTATGTAGCCGTGCCGCTGATAAGCCGAGTCGGTTTTCCAGCAGTGTGGTGCGCGGTGGCCGTCGCCGCTGCCAACAGGGCACGTACAGACTCCACGCCCACCGGGAACATTGGGGTTGTACCGGCAGGCAAAGGCCCGCGCTGTCAGACCGGGACTGCAAGGGTGTGTACCAAACCGAGTCTGCAGGTTCTCGAAGCTAATGTGCCGTCCGTGAACGTGATGGGTTTTGCAGTACCTGCACCAAAACGTTAGCTGTGAGCCGTTATTGGCGCTCCAGGCGTGAATAATTGGGTACAGCTGTTGCTCCCGATCAAGATTTTCAGCCAGGGCGTCTGTTTGGTCGCGTTCGGCCACAGTCCAGTCGTCAGGCCAGCCAACGGCGTGATTCGCCTGTTTGATACGGCTCCATGTTTCCTGGGAGTAGTCATAAGTGGTCATCGTGCTAACCTTTCTTTTCTGCGTTCGGCGTATTCCATAATTTGCAGCTCCACAAGTACGGCTCTAATTTCTCTATTGACCTGGCACCGTTTGTATTTACCGAGCTGTATGCCTGTGATCAAGTTATCGCAGCGACAAACTAAGGCGTCCGTATCTTTCTCGCAACAGGCGGCCAACGCCTTTCGTGCTTTACGCAAGGCGCTCATGGTTTCCGGGGTTACAACGGCAGGTATGGTGTGTGTGCGTTTACGGGTTGCCACAGCAGCGGTCATCGGAGACCTTCCTCGAAAAGTGTTGCTACTCAATATAATTGTTTGCTCGGCACGTCGAAAGCATTGTCGGTGCTAGTGTCAACAATAAGACGGCAAGGCTGATACTTGCGTAATGGATACGACCCTATTGAGTCAAAATCGGCGTATTTCCTATGGTTGCAGGCGGTGGCTGCATCATCCGAGGCAGGCGCGGCAGGCATGGCCGAATTATAAACCCCGCCGCGCCATTTAGGGGCTATGATACTCATAAGGTCTACGCGACTGCGATTGCGGTCCGTGTGAACCGCCCTTCGGTACAGCGAAAGGTAGGCAGCGGAGGGCACCGGAGCGAAGAGGCGTCAGTTTAGAGGCTACGCGGGCCTTTCCAAGAGTATTAATTGTCTACTGGAAAGGCGGCACACAATGACCGCAATACTTGATTACCCAACAAAGCCGCTTCTAGACAAGTACGGCAAAAATAGCCCTCGGAAATTCTTTCCTCGGGGTATGCCCTTTGGCTCTGACGTTGCCGGTATCGGCACCGAAGGCGATGCGCTCGTACAGGTGCTCGCGGACGGCACTGACCTGAATCAGATGTGGGCCGAGCTTCGTACGGTTTTGGCCACCTGGAACAGCGACCGAAGTGCGGTGGCCCGTCTGCTTAGCTACCCCACCACCGATACCGCTCAGGCCGTACCGCAGAGCATCCTCGACGAAAGTTTCGAAGAGGCTAGTGAGTTCGGTGAGCCTACAAGCTTGCGTGTTCCGTCACAGTACTTATTGCTGGGATATGACCTGAAGGACTATGACAGGGCTACGCGGTTTACGTGGAAAGCCCTGCGGCGCATGACAGCCGAGCAGGTGCGCGCAGCTGTTGACGGTGTCCTGAGCGCAGACAACAAGCTAACGACCGGGCTGGTGATGCGCCGGTTGTTCGACAACACGCCGCACGAAAACGAATGGGGCCATACCTGTTACGGGCTATGGAGCAACGACGGCGTGGTGCCCCCACCGTTTGCCGGCAAGACCTTTAGTGGCAGCCACGATCACTACATTGTGACCGGGTCGGCCAGCCTGGACTCCAAGGACCTCGAAGACGCCTTTGACCACGTGATCGAACACGGTTACGCGCTAGATCTGCCATCTCAGTTGCTTGTGTTCTGCCACCCTGACGACGAAAAGGTGATAGCCGGGTTCCGTGGTGGCGTAGAGAACAACAACAGCCAAAAGGCTAGCTACGACTTTATTCCCAGCGCCGCTGCGCCGCCGTATCTGCTGCAGGCTGGCGAAACCATCCAAGGTACGCCCGCTCCAGGAACGTTCAACGGCCTGAAGGTGCAGGGTTCGTACGGTCCGGGTTTGATCATCAAGAGCTACTACATTCCTGCGCACTACGTGGTGGTTGTGGCGTGCAACGGGCCGGACAGTCCGTTCAATCCTGTTGGCGTGCGGTCCCATCCGCAATACCCGGGCTTGCGCCAGATTCCAGGCGCGGTTCCGGCGTTCCCGATCCAAGATAGCTTCTACACCAGAGCTATCGGTACCGGGATTAGGCACCGTGGCGCAGGTTGCGTTCTGCAGTGCAGCGCGCTCGGAAGTTACGTTATCCCAACCATTCCGGTGTAAGGCTCGCGAGATGACGAACGGCCACAGCGGCATCGAACAACCGCTAGACCCTAATGCAATAGATAACCTGCCAGACAGTGAGTTTGGGTTTGCCGGCACGGTCCCTTCCGGTTACGAGAACCTGCCTCCCAGCCAGGGCGGAAGATATAGAGGCACAACGCCTCCGTGCCCCGAGAAGATCAGCGTGAGCCGAAACCTGAGTTAGAAAGGAACGCTATGAGCTTGGACGTTATGCCGCAAGACCACAAGTTCTCGCCAGACGAAATCGATTGGCTTCAGGCCCGCAACCGGATTGACGAGATCCGCGAGAACCGTAAGAAGTATCCCGATGAGCCTAAGGCACATACAGCGCACAAGGAACACAAGGCAGCGGAGTAGCCAGACTAGCCCATAGGTGGATTTGCCTGGTATCCATCTCGGGGCTATCGAAGTGCTGGCCTAAGAAGTCGCCCTTTACAAGTACTGCGCAACGCCGCCATGGCCGTGGCACGTGCCACCGGAGTGGGGGTGTTCACTGCAGGAGTAGGAGCCGTCACCGCATATCGCGGTTGGGTTCGGGCATGGTGCTGAGCCCTTTTGGGGGTACGGCACGCAGTCACCGGACGCGGCTTGGTAAGTGCCCGGTGGGCAGTCCGTTTGGGCCCTCGCGGGTGTAGCTAGGCCCGTCGGTGCCACCGCGATTGCTGCCGCAGCGACCAGAATTGCACGGCGAAACATGTTCTCAACCTCCTTGTAGATCAGCAGGCTCAACTATGGTCGGTAAGCCCCTTAGTTCCCCCCGCGCCGGTAGTTGAGCTCGAACGGCCTGCACAATTCTGGGTGTACGGGTATAGCCTCTCGCGCATCAAATGCGCAGGGGCAATAAGCCGTAGAGGCCGCCGAAGTGAGTCCGTTCGCAACGTCAAACGAATACGCACCGTTACGCATGAGGTCATGGACAGCGTCGAGGGGTGTCTCTCCGTCGATGATGTCCTCGCAATACCGCTGTCCCTGATGCCTCTCCAGACGGAAGTTATACAAGAGACCCTCGTTGTCCAACAATCGACTGAACGTTTCGTCGGAGGCGGGGTCATCGTCCGCATGAGATGGTGCGGATAGCCCGACCGATGCGACCGCCACCGCTGCCGCTGCAATGAGAGCTGTACGGATAATCATGGACCCCAACCCCCTTGTTGGATGACGCACTGAACTCAACTGGCAGCGTATGCCGATGGCGGGTTGATCACACCGTGAACTGGGAAAATCGTGGGGTCAGGGGCCAAGCAAGGCCAGTTCCACCCGTACCAGCTGTAGGGCTTCCAGCACGGCGGGGTCGTCAGGGTCGAATCCTTCAGAGCGGATTGCTCCGCGTTCGATGTCGTCCATACCGGGTAAGACGCAGCTGACGGCGGCATCGGTTCCCGGCTTCTTTCTTGTCCGCCCCGTTCAAACTGCCCAAGTTCAAACAGACCCCGTTTCTCGCCAGCTAGAGCGGTACCGGCGTTAGAGCCCAAGTTCAAACAGGTCCCTATTCTGGCCCGTATTGACGTCCAGCCTGTAATCCGCCGAGTTTAGTTGTGGCACAACGCCGTTCAGTCACCGATGGCTTGACGACAAGGGCTGCACAGGGTTACGGTGCGGTCAAGCCGAACAACAAGTCGGACGGATTGATTAGCAAGGGAGAGAGGCGGTTGGGTAATGGTTACGGCACACGGCGTGTTTTCACCCGACAAGGACGACCAATACGGCCAGATCACTAACTCGGTATGGTGGCACTGCTACCTGTGCAGGGGGCATCGCAGCCCCGACTTAGATGCGGCCGAACACCACTTTTTCAAACAGCACCCGCGAGAATGGCTGGAGTGGTACCTATCTGTTCAACGCCGTATCGAGACTGCCCTTAGAGCTGAGGCCCAACCGCTGCAACAAGATTAAGAGAATTCCGCCCTCGGGGCAGGTGAGGTGGAACTCCGGTTTAGCTCGCGGGTAACGAAAGTGGTTGGAAAAGAACGGGTCTAAGTTGCCGGCAAGCGCAGGAGGTCCAATTATGTTGGCCTGCAACGTGATTAGGTACCGGAGCAGGGGACATGGCGCGGTTGGTCCCCTATGATCGATGTTGTCGCAGGTCAGCGGCCTTTGCACCCCGATGAGGTGAAAGTGAACGGAGACAACATGACTTCACCAGTTGATCAGCTTCTAGACCGTGCAGAAGTTGTCGCTGAGGCTCAGAGGGCCGGAGCCAAACATATTACGGAGAACTCAGTTATCAACGCGTCATATCGAGGCAACACGCCACTGAAGCGAACTAAGCTCAATGGCCGTATTTACTACAGGCGCAGTGACGTTGAAGCTTGGCTTGCAGGCGAACGCGAAGACTAAGCGGCTCTAGCCAACAACCCGTTGAAAGGGTGGAGAAGATGAACGCACCTACAACACAATAGAACAGCAAAGGGCCACCAAACCTTTCCGAGTTGCGGTGACCCTTCGCTGGGAGATGAAAATGGTTATAGCACAGGGAGCGCAGAACGGCACCCCTAAGCGGTCGCAGGCGACTCAGTTGGTTGATATGGCTCTGCACAAGTATTATTTGGGCGTAACGACCGACGGAAAGCCTTTTGGCTATACCGATTTGGCCCCGCACGTTGCACTTGATCTGCGTGGCAACAAGTTAGGTCTGCGGCAAAGGCTTGCTCGCGATTATTTCGTACAACACAGTGCTGCGCCCTCTCAATCAGCTTTGGTGAGTGCCCTCAACGTTTTAGAGGGTATGGCCATGGACCGACCACCTACACTCGTGCACCTTCGCGTTGCCGGCGACGAGGATGCAATCTATATCGATATGGCGGACACCAAGAACCGTCTGGTTGAAATCGCAGACGGTACATGGAAAATCATTGATGCTGCAGGGTGCCAGGTACCGTACGTGTTTCGCCGGACTGAGCTCACCGCTCCAATGATTGAGCCAGTTCGAGGCGGGAAACTCAAACAGCTCTGGCGGCACGTCAACGTTGCCCGCGAGGATAAACCGCTGTGCCTAGCGTTCATCGCTGATTCCTTGATTCAACCCAACACCGCTAAGCCCGTTGCGGGAATGATGGCCGAACAAGGCAGTGCCAAAACAACCTCCGCCAAACGGATAGTCCAACTTATCGACCCATCTCCTGCGGAGCTGCGCAGCCCACCCCGCGATGCCGAGCAATGGATTACGGCAGCTTCAGGCAGTTGGGTTGTGGCGCTGGACAATCTGAGCAGCATCCCCCAATGGCTGTCGGACTTTATCTGCCGGGCGTCGACGTTTGATGGCAACGTCAAGCGCGCACTGTATACAGACGACAACTTGTCAGTGGCCAAATTCCGCCGGAGTGTCATCATCACCGGAATCGACGTGGGCGGGCTCAACGGTGACCTCACCGACAGATTGGTTCCAATTGAGCTGCAGGCCATCGAAACCCGCTTGCCGGAGTCAGAGCTCGAGAAAATGTGGGAGGCTGACCGCGCCGAACTCCTTGGAGCACTGCTTGGTTTGGCTGCAAAGGTCCACCACAAACTTCCCACGTTAGAACACACGTCGCTTCCCCGTATGGCCGACTTTGGTCGGGTGCTGATGAGCGTCGACGCGATCTACGGCAGTACGGGCGTGAAACGCTACTACGAAAGCGGTAAGCGCATGATGGCCGATAGTGCGCGAAGCAATCCCTTTGTTGCCAGACTTCTGGATATCCGTTACAGCACAGATGGTGTCGGGCAGCCTGCCGGTGAAATCCTGGCGAGGGTTGCCCAGTCCTTCGACTTCTTGGGTAGTACACCGGCCGATTGGCCTAAGAAGGCTAGGGATGTCACCACGTTGCTGCACAAGCACGCGCCTGCGATGCGAACGTTGGACTGGAAGATCACCAACGACAACGGACGGAACAAGGAGTGCGTGACGAAATGGACGATTACGCCGCCAACCGACAAGCCGACCAGAAGTGGTGAAGGGGTTGAATTCTGATGGTGCTAGGCAGGGTAGGCAGGGTAGGCAGGGCACGCTCCCATATATTGCTACCTCACTCTCTCCCTCTCGGGGACAACACAATAGAGAAGGAAAAGGAAATGACCCCTGCCTGGCCTGCCTATCCTGCCAATGACCGGCCTGCAGGCCCCTGACCTCGACAGATACAAAAGACGCAGGTATTTTCGAAAGGCGAAAGGTGATGAGTGACAACGACGGCGAGATTATTGACGTGGAAACCGTTGAAAGCGAGAAGGAGTCGACAGGCGAGCTCGCTAACAAGGACTCGCCTATTGCAGAAGGTCGTAATCTGCCTGCAGTAATAGAGCACAAGAAGACCAATCGAAGTGACGAACCTATCGAGGCGGATGCTGTTTCAGAGCGAGACTGGCCTCAAGGGCCTCTGCCGTCCCGAAGGTGTCGTGCGCACAAGAAAACTGGCGAGCGTTGCAAGAACGCTGCGTTACAAGGAGCTACGGTTTGCCGCTATCACGGCGGTGCTGCCCGGCATGTCAGAGCTGCAGCGAAGGCTCGTATTGATAATGCAGCAGACTTGATGGCTCGCAACCTTTTACAGCTGGCCTTAGGTGCGGAAAGCGAACAGGTCAACCTGGCCGCAACCAATAGCGCATTGGACAGAGCGGGCATCTCGAAGCCGACGGAAGTTCTACTAAGCCAAGGAGAACAGGCACCCTGGGAGGAAGTGTTCGAGGACATTGCCGGAGGCACGAGGGGCGAAAGCCGGAAGGCTAGAGGCTTACCGCCTTTGGACAACCCAGGTAAGGCCGGCTATCAAAACGATAGTCTTGCAACGGTTTCTGCGGCGGATGGTGGGCAGGACGGCACTGGCGCTGGTGATGGCGACCGCGAGAGGGGCAAGGGGCCAGCCAGTCGGCACATCACGGGCGATCTGGCCATCGAGGTGGCGGCCGAGTACCGGGCGGCGCAAGACCTGGAGGGTGGGCACAGAAAGTACCTCCTACCTTAGGGTTCGTCGCCTTTGTGCAGGTCGGCTATAAGTATTCAGGTGGTCGGTGACCTCGAACGCTGAATACAACGAATACCTGAGACGAGGTGAAGTGATGCCAGAAGTGCTCAAAACCAAGGCAATTGCGTACTTTCGCGTGAGTACAAAGGCGCAGGGAGAGAACGGGTATGGCCTGCGTGGGCAGAAGGATACTCTCGAAGCATACTGCCAGACAAACGGATACGAGTTAGTTGGCTTAATTCCAGATGTGATGAGTGGAGCCAAGACAGACAGGCTTTACGGGCGTGCCGCTGCTGTGGCTGCGATCAATGCAGGCGTTGCCGACGTCCTGTTGCTAGTTGCCCTGGATAGAGCAACCCGCGATACCCTGGACGGCTTGAACCTGTTGCAAGAAGCCAAGACTGAGGGGTGGCGCATCCAAACGGTCAAAGGCGAGGACTCCGAAGCTATCGGAAAGCTAGAATTGACTATCAAACTCGCGTTTGCGGAAGAGGAACGCGCCAAGATCAGCGAACGCACCAAAGCAGGTTTGCGACGTGCCAAGCGCGACGGCAAGAAGCTCGGCAAGCCTAGCGAGATTAAGGCTGACGTGGTTTCTCGTATCGTCGAATTGCGTAGCAGCGGTATGGGAACCAAGGCAATTGCTAAGACTCTTGACGAGTCGAAAGTTCCTGCACCACGCAGCAACACATGGAGTTACAGCACAGTACGCCGCGTTCTCGAGCGCCAGGGCGTGGCGTGATGGGTTACATACGCAAGCGTCAAAGCGGAAAGCTGGACAAGCACGGTGATCCAGTCACTACCTACGCTGTGTGCTGGCGGGAGCCGGTACGGGACGACTTCGGCGCCATCGTGCCGAACAAGACAATCCAGCGTACGGAGACCTTTGCAACAGAGAAGAGGGCCAAAACCCATCTTCGGCATGTTGAAAACGCTTTAGATAGCGCCAAAGGCATTGACCCGAGCTCCCAAAAGGCTAAGGCCAATACGGCGTTGGGCACCTACGCCCGAGCTTATCTAGACAGCCTTGCCGGCACGGTTGATCCAAGCACCATCGAAGGCTACGAGAAGCTGTACCGCCTGCACATTGGGCCGGTGTTCGGGTCTAAGCCAGTTGCCGCCATCACCACGGCCGACGTGGCTAGGTTTCGCGCCGATCTGTTAGCGCCGTACCAGCGCAGTTTCGTTACGCGCGGCAAGCCTAGGGCCACTAAGGGTAATGACTCGTCTTCTGCGAAGGCTCGTCAAGTTGCGTCTTCTGCGAAGACCCAACAGTTACGCCAGCGCAGCCCTAAGACGGTGAAGCAGATTGTCGGAACGCTGAAGCGGATTCTGGACACCGCTGTGGATGATCAGGCTATTGCCGCTAACCCGGTGGTGGCGGGTCGTCGCCACACAACTAAGCATCCAGCCAGCGCAGCGAGTGCTAACCGCGAGCCGTTTAAGCACCGACCGCTCACGGCCAATCAGGTTGCCGCTATCGCAGATTGGATCGCCAGGCAGCGCGGTAACGAAATCTACGCGCTGGCTGTCACGTTCGCAGCGCACACAGGAGTGCGCGCCGCTGAGCTACAGGGCATACAGGTGCAAGACGTCACGGTGTCCGACATACTGGGCACAGCTGGCGCTGTACGCATAACTCGCACTGCCGCTAAGCAACAAGGGCAATGGACCTACGGCACACCCAAATCTGATGCAAGCACCAACCGCGTAGTGCCGCTAGCGCCGTGGCTGGCCGATGATCTTCGGGACTACCTGGCCAACGTTCATCCGTTCTCGGCGAGCAACAGCCAGTACCCCAAGCACATACCGAACGCACCGCTGTTTCCCGGCAAGCGCACCCGCGCCACGCGGGCAGCCGTGGAGGTCGCGGACTTCGATTGGGCCAAGCCGATTGTGATGGACAACGTGTACCACAACTATTTCCAGCCCGCCTGCAAGGCGTTGGGACTCGGCAACGTCCGTTTCCACGATTTGCGCCACAGCTTTGCAACAATGAACCTGTCGGCGGGCGAGCACTACATGCAGGTGTCCAAGTGGCTGGGCCACAGCAGCTTCGTACTGACGCTATCCACATACGCCGACTACATACGCGAGGATGAGCTGGCCGCACCAAAGGTAGGCCGTGGAGTAGTTGAGTCTGCGAATGTGGTGCCCCTCGCCCGAAAAGCCAGCAACGCTGGGTAGTTATCCCAGGCCCTCAATGGTCTGCTTGATTGCCCTCAGGGTCTCCTTGTAAAGCTGTGTCGACCTGGTCTCATCGGCAATGCTTATGGGCTCCGCGCGAAGTTTTTCCCACATCGCCACGAGTGCGACGTTGAGTTTGGTGATCGCGGCCATGGCAGTGCCGAAGCTATAGAGATCCAGCTTGCTAGCTGCCATCGTGTATTGATCCCCGAGATTCCCCATTGGTCCGCGAGACATTGCTTTGACTCGTTCGGTGCGTACCGCTGGGTCCTTTATTGCGTTTACTCGCTCGAGCGCTACGGACAACTTAACGGCCGCAGCCCAAGCATCAGTAAGCACGGCAAGTTTTTCCGCTCTGCGGCTCTCCCGCTGGGTGGTGCGGGTCTGCTTTGTCACACCGAGGTAGGCGACCACAGCACCTACGATCGCGATGGCTGCCGCTGCCACAGTCGCCCACGGTTGGGTGAATCCGCCGGGGTCGGCGACGGCAGGGCAGGGATCAGCCGCAAGCCACGTTGTCCACGCGTGAGTCATAACTGAAGAGAATGAAGGTAAACCGAGCGGAAGACAAGAGCGGCGCGGTCACTGTTGTAGCGCCCGTCGACAAATCGAGTGGCGGCACCGAAGTTTGGCAGGCCGGTTCCTACGACAGGCACGGTTCTGCCTATTCTGCGGACGGGTCAGCAGGCCTTTTAAAAAAGTTCTGGGCTTGGAGATTGTCAATCACGTTGAGTACGGCTCGTGTGTAGTAATCGGCAGATTCCACGTCAACATGTGTACCTCCGTGAGCCACACGATTTCGCAATTCTCCTAGTTCCCCAAGCGTCTTAACGGCGTCGCCCAAAATGAAACCCTCGTTCGCGAACAGCCTGAGCATCTTGCCGAAGGTTGTAAAGCGACCTTGGTTCGGAAAATAGAGCTCAAATTCCTGTCTCATCAATGACTCTAGATCAGCAAAGGATGCCAGGATCGCAGCAGCTGGGTCCAGTTTTACGAGCTCTTGATACTTGGCGAACTTCTCGAGAGTAGATTCGGGTGGTAGTGGCAATTCGCGCGCTGTCGATGCGGGCACGGATTTCTGCTCATCCGTCGCCTCAGCCAACTCTCTGACTTCCTTTTCAAACTCGACGTCGACACCCGGAGCCTTTAGCCGTCGGATATCGCCCACGCGCCCAACGAATCTCGCAGCGGCCGACTTGATGGGTTTCCTCAGGAACACGAGTGCACTAGCCGTCACGGCAGGCCAGGCCCACGCGTTCGACATTTGGACGATGAAATCAAGCCAGGACATGATTAATCCTCGTCGATGTGCATGCGTCGCTAGGCATCTTCATACAGGGCATCAATTTGTGCCGCCAGCTGTGGTGTCCGCAATTGAATCTCGTGTTGGGCCAAGACGAAGCCGACGGGTTGCATCGGAAATCCCAGGGCACCGGTTCTTTCCACGGTGTCGAGTAGCGCAGCAAGTTCTGGCCTCAGCTCGGCGATTCTATTCTTGAATTGGTCGACGCTCAAAGTCCGCGCCAGAATCATTGCGCGCAACTCTTTCTCGGCCTCTGTAAGTTGCTGCTCCGCACCGGGCCGGGTGCTGAGGATCGTTGCGACGCGATCTTCTGCCACCCTGAACCGCGCTGCGTCGAGTGGGACGTGAGCCACCTGGTCCGATACCTCAATACCGTCTTCGCTCTCGGCGTAAAACAAGAGCAGCTGTTGATTCGAGGCAAGTTCTGGGTTGCTTTCGCTCAGAAGATTGTCCTTGAGATCAGCATGTGTCAAAGCCGGATACATTGAGTTTCTGTACTTTTCGTAGAGCACCTCATACGGTCCGCTAGCGAAGGTGCTGAGCTGGCCGCTCTCGCAGACTCCGGTCGAGCTCATGTATTGGTAGTCGAAGCGGCTAGTGGGAAGGCCGCCGTAATACGGGCTGAGGAGGGTGTCCAGCGAGCGAATGAGCATGTCGGTGTCGTACGGCTCGTTGAACGTCAAAACCGATATGAATACCTTTACGGCAAGCGAATTGATGTGCTCAATAGTGAGTGTTCGAGTCACCTCGATTGCCTGCCGGAGGAAAATCTCCCGCCGCGAACCGACGGGCTGCGCTGCAAGGTTGGCAAGCATCCGCGAAAGCGTCGCACCCAGTTGCTCGCTACCGGTTTCGGCGTACGTACGGTGCGCGCTCCCTACTGGGCCGAGAAACCTTGGGTCGGTAAAGCGCGTGAACAACCCGGTGTCTATCTGGTTGATCCGGTCGATCAGCATGTCGGTCAGCTCGCCGACTCGTCTATTGAGCGTGTCTTCGACCACCGCCTTGGCGTCCGGCATCGTGATCGGCCTGGTTTCCGGCAGCAACTCAGATCGGCCGGTGTCGTTCGAGATTTGCCTAGCGTCAGCGACGGTAACCGCCAGCACTATGTTTCCCATGCCTGAGGTGACGACGTTGCCGACGTTCGGCGAGTTGTCGCCTCCGGACGCGAGGTTCGCGTTGCGCCAACCGCGCATGAGCAACTTGTAAACGCGACGTGGCGAGCGGTCCTCATTCTTGGTGTACGGAAACTGAAGTATGGACACGAACGCGACTGCGCCAAGAACTGCCCACATCGACCACTGCGGAAGCGGGTGACCACCCGCTACTTTTTCCCAGGCCAAGAACGCCACTAGCCCATAAGCCAGCGACTGTCCGGCCCAATTAACCCACTTTCCGAGCATCCAACCTCCCGCCGAACACTATGGCATCGTGCCGGGTGCTGTGACAGCAGCCTGACAGCAAACTTTCGCGTACTGCCCTGCCTGCGGCGGTTGCGAAGCTTGCGAGATAGGCCCCGATTTCGAACCGGAAAGGTTCAAAGACTAGGGCTTTAGAGGCGAAATTGGATCGCTGGCGGATCTAATCGGGTTTGCTACAGGCGTAGACCGTCGGACTCATAATCCGTTGGTCGCGGGTTCGAGCCCCGCCCGCCCCACGTCAGAGCCGCGCCGATCCGCGCCGACAAGAGCTCGTCGTCAATCAGTGTCGCCACCGTCTTACGGAACG
>NZ_JBVAXR010000061.1:0-11861 GCF_055419445.1 Mycobacterium sp. IDUB_19
GACGGCATCGTGCTGGTCGACCAGGACCGCTGCCGCGGCTGGCGGATGTGCGTGTCCGGATGTCCTTACAAGAAGGTCTATTTCAACCACAAGACCGGCAAAGCCGAGAAGTGCACCCTGTGCTACCCGCGGATGGAGGTCGGCCTGCCGACCATCTGCTCGGAGACCTGCGTGGGACGGCTGCGCTACCTGGGCCTGGTCCTCTACGACGTCGACCGGGTGCTCGAGGCGGCGTCGGTGGAAAACGACACCGACCTCTACGAGGCGCAGTGCCGGATCCTGTTGGACCCGAACGACCCCGAGGTGATCGCTGCCGCCCGCGAGGGTGGCATCTCCGAGGAGTGGATCGAGGCCGCGCAGCGCTCCCCGGTCTACGCGCTGATCCACAAATACAAGGTGGCGCTGCCGCTGCACCCGGAATACCGCACCATGCCGATGGTTTGGTACATCCCGCCGCTGTCGCCGGTGGTCGACGCGGTCAGTCGCGACGGCCACGACGGGGAAGACCTGGGCAACCTGTTCGGCGCGCTGGACGCGCTGCGCATCCCGATGCAGTACCTGGCCGAACTGTTCACCGCCGGCGACACCGCCGTGGTCGAGGGTGTGTTGCAGCGACTCGCGGCGATGCGCTCGTACATGCGCGACATCAACCTGGGGCGCGAAACCCAGCCCCACATCCCGCACTCGGTGGGGATGACCGAAGAACAGATCTACGAGATGTACCGGCTGCTCGCCATCGCGAAATATGAAGACCGCTACGTCATTCCGACCGCCTTCAACCCGCAGGCTCGCGATCTCGAGCAGATGGGTTGCTCGTTGGACGAAGACGGCGGGCCGGGCATGTACGAGGCGGAACCGGCACCCGTGTCCGTGGAGACGTTCCACGCTCAGCAACGGTCCCGGGTGAACCTGCTCAACTGGGATGGCGGCAAGGTGCCCGCCGGAATGTTCCCCGAGGAGCACCGGCCATGAAGCTGCTGGCCGGATTCCGGGATCGCGCCGGCACCCGGACGATGCAGGACCGGCTGGTGTGGCAGGCGGCATCGCTGCTGCTGGCCTACCCGGATGAGCAGCTGCCGGGGCGGCTGGACACCGTCGACGAATTGCTGGGCCACATCGACGGGCCCACAGCGGAATTGCTCGAACAGACGGTCCTCGCCTTGCGGGGCCGGGAGCCGATGGCCGCCGCGATGGACTACGTCGCGACGTTCGACATGCGCCGGCGCGCCACGATGTACCTGACGTACTGGACCGCCGGAGACACCCGCAACCGCGGCAGGGAAATGCTGGCGTTCGCCACCGCCTACCGCGAGGCCGGTGCGCAGCCCCCGCGTACCGAGGCGCCGGATCACTTGCCCGTCGTGCTGGAATTCGCCGCCACCGTCGACCCCGACGCCGGGCGGCGGCTGTTGACCGAGCACCGGGTCCCCATCGACGTGTTGCGTGGCGCGCTGGCCGACGCCAACTCGCCGTACGAGCCCACCGTGGCAGCGGTCTGCGCGACCCTGCCCGTGGCCACCGATCAGGAGGTGCGTCGCGCCCAGCGGCTGGCGAAGGCCGGGCCTCCGGCGGAATCCGTTGGGCTGCAACCCTTTCAGCTAACCGTACCGCCCAGGCGCGAAAAAGGAGCGTCAGATGTTTAGCAACGTCCTGTTCTGGGACATCGCGCCGTACGTCACCCTGACGGTCCTGATCGTCGGCACCTGGTGGCGCTACCGCTACGACAAATTCGGTTGGACGTCGCGTTCGTCGCAGATCTACGAGTCGCGGTTGCTCAGCATCGCCAGCCCGATGTTCCACTTCGGCATCCTGGCGGTCTTCGCCGGTCACGTGATGGGGCTGTTCATCCCGCCGCGGGTGACGCACATGCTGAAAGTGAGCGACCACGCCTACCACCTGCAAGCCGTCATCGCCGGGTCGATGGCCGGCATCGCGACCCTGATCGGAATCGGGTTGCTGATCTACCGGCGGTTCACCCGCCCGGCGGTATCGATGGCCACCACCCGCAGCGACAAGGTGATGTATGTGGTGCTGGTGCTGGCCATCGTGGTCGGTCTGTACTGCGACCTGATCGGCACCGGACCGCACGGCGGGGAGTTCCACTACCGCTACACCGTCGGCATGTGGTTCCGCCGGATCTGGATATTCCAGCCGCACGGCGAGGTGATGATCAATGCCCCGCTGGACTACCAGCTGCACGCCCTGATCGGGATGGTGCTGTTCACGCTCCTGCCGTTCACCCGGCTGGTGCACATGTTCAGCGCCCCGATCGCCTACCTGTTCCGGCCCTACATCGTCTATCGCAGCCGCGAGGCCACGGATAAGGACCAAATGGTCGCCTCGGCACCGCGCCGCAGGGGCTGGTAGCGAGCCGACGAGACGCGGGGGCCCACCGGTTGGTCCGTCGAAGGACATGCGATGAATTCGGGTCAGGAGTTGTTGAGGTTATTGATGTTGAAGCGTCAGTCGAATGTTCGGGCGGCGGTGTTGTAGCGCGCATTCAAATGTGGCGAGTCGTTTGGGGAGGGACTTCCGGGTCGGGGGAAGTCGTCGGGTGTCAACAGTTTTCGCTGTGCGGCAGTGAAGTAAGTCTCGATCTGGTTGAGCCAGGGTGTGTATACCGGCAGGTGAATCATCCTCGCATAGGGAAAGGCACCTCGCAGTCGTGCGGCGGCGGTCCGGCCGCGGCCGATCACCTGGGCGCGGTGCACGTTCTACCGCTCGGAGACCTGCTGCAAGCGCTCATTGGAGAACGCGTTACTGGTGCGGATAGCTGACCACGTTGCACCACAATCGAATCCACGCATCAGGTGGGTCAGACGATTCTGACACCAAGGTTGTTCAGCCAGGTGTTTGTTTCGAGCACATACGCAACTCGGTTGAGCGGTGTCCACTCGTTGTTGTCGCGTGCGCCACGAGCAACCAGCTCTGCGACCGTCGAGCGATCGACGACTTCCCAGACTGGTGCCTGTTGGTCGCCGAGAAGTTCTCGGGCGGCTCCGTATAACGCTCGCTGGTAGCTCTCGGTCTGAGCGGGCTGGTAGCCGCTCTTGCGTCGTATGACGACATCGTTCGGGAGCAGGTCACGCACCGCGTCGCGCAGTACACCCTTCTCGATTCCGCCGCGATTCTTCAGATCCCAGGGGATGTTCCAGGCGTACTGCACGAGCTCGTGATCGCAGAACGGGACCCGTGCCTCAACACTCGCGGCCATGCTCATGCGATCGACTCGGTGGAGCAGATAATCCAGATAGTAGGTATAAGTGAGCCAGGACGTCTCCCGCATGCGCCGTTCATGAATGCTCTCCCCATCCAGTCTTGGAACGTGCGCCAGCGCCGTGGTGTAGCTGTCTTGGGCATAATCGCGGATTTCCCAGCGGCGAACCACGTCGGGTCGCAGCAGTGGGCCCGCCGCGCGATACGTCTGGTGCCAGGGGAAGGTATCGACCGGGTCCTCTCGCCACCATTGATAGCCTGCGAATGCCTCGTCGGCACCCTCGCCACCGACGACGACGGTGATCCCGCTGTCGCGGATATGTTGGAACAGCACGTACAGCGACACGTTGACGGTTCGCTGGATCGGACGCCCCCAGATGCGCAGCGTATGATCCTGTGCCGCAAGCAGTTCGTCGGTCGTTGCGATCTTGGTTGAGTGATTCGATCCGATGTGCTCGGAAACCTTTCTTGCCCACGGGGAATCCTGGTTGACGTGAAGGGACGACGACACGTAGTTGGTTTCAATGGCGTCGTAGTCGACGTCGAATGTTGCCAGTTGACCGTCGGTGCGCATCTTCGCGGCCAAGGCGGCGACGGCGCTGGAATCGACTCCGCCGGAAAGCAATGTGCCCAGCGGTACGTCGGAGACCAGTTGGCCCTGCACGGAGCCCCGGAGTAGTTCGCGCACTTGCGCCACGGTCGTTGCTGGATCATCGTTGTGCGGCAGCGCCTCTAGCTTCCAATAGCAGCGGGAGACTACGCCGTTCGCGGTGAACGTCATGATGTGGCCGGGTCGTACTTGCTGGAACCCTTGCAGCACCGAACGATCCCGATTGGCCATCGGAACCATGCAGAACAACTCCGCAAGTCCGTAGCCGTCGATGGCAGGCTCGATGTCGGGGTGGGCCAGGATTGCCTTCTCTTCGCTGCCGAACAGCACTGATGACCCCTGCTGGACATAAAATAGCGGCTTCACGCCGAGGGGGTCACGAGCCAGCGTCAGCTCGCGTGCAGCTTCGTCCCAGATTGCGTAGGCGAACATGCCGGTGAACCGGTCGACACACGCCGGCCCCCACTCGTCGAACGCCTGGAGCACGACCTCGGTGTCCGAAGCCGTCACGAAGTCCCGGCCACGTGCCTGCAGTTCCGAGCGGAGTTTTTTGTAGTTGTAGAGTTCGCCGTTGTAGCTGATGACCAGCGCTGCACCGGTCCGCCCACGCATGGTCATGGGTTGTCCGCCGTGCGCGAGATCGATGATTGACAGTCGCGTATGCCCGAATGCCGCATACGGGCCGATCCACTGTCCCGCGCCGTCCGGCCCGCGATGGGTCAGCTCGGCAGTCATCCGCGTGATGGTGCCCTGGTCATCGCCCGGTAGACCGCCCCAGGTCACATATCCGGTGACTCCACACATGGTCCCTCACCTCCGCCGTGTTCAACACCCGCAAGTTGAGTTCGCGGATTCCAACGTGCTCCACACCACAGTGGCTGGAATCTCACCCGCAACCGAGAGGGAGTTCTCAACGTGATGATACAGTGTGTATCACCAAATTGATACATCTAGTCTCATTAAGACCAGGTGCTAGTTGAAGCGTGAGTCGAATGGAGGGTGGCGGTGTGGTAGCGGGCTTCGAATGCGGCGGGTGAAGCAACCCAGGGTGATCCAGCTCTGATTCATGACGGCGCCTCGGCCCAAGAGTTCCGTGAGTTGCGCACAACTCTGCGGAGGCCGGGTCCGGGTTGGTGAAGAGCTGACGCGCACGGTTATCGAGGTAGGGCGAGGTTGTTGATGATCTGGGCGTTTCGTAGGAGCACTAGCGACGAGCCGTCCACGACGATCTTGGCGTCGCGGCGTCCTCCGCCTAGCACGACCAGGCCAGCGGCGGCTACCTGTGCATCGATGAGGATAGGCCAATCAGTGGGCGCGCCGAACGGGGTAATGCTGCCGGGTTCCATGCCGGTGGCCAAGACGGCTTCGTCCATGGGTGTAAATGACACCTTGCGCATGTCAAGGGTTCTGCGGACCGTGTTGTTGATGTCGATTTTGGTCGAGGCGAGTGCCACGCACATGGCGGTCACGGTGCGCTCGCCGCGTCGGCCCGTCACCACGATGGTGTTGGCAGAGTGGTCGGGTGGCCAGCCGTAAGCAGTGGTGAACGGCTCGGTGTCGGCAAGTTGCGGGTCGATCAGGAAGCTGTGGTGCTCAATGGTGTCAAGAGCGTCGGCGACCGGGTCGCCTAGATCAAGGGCGCGGGCGGACGTGCCTGGCACGACAGCAGACGTATAGCAGGAATCGACCGGTGGTTTGGGTGCCATGGATTGTCCCTTCGGGGTGGGGAATGCGGCCGGCGGGCGCCCGCCGGCCGGGCCATAGAGGTGTTTAGCATTTCAGCTCCACAGCACCAGGGACCCGCCGGGACGGAGCCCGATAAAGGTCGACCAGGTGATGCGGTGCCCGTCACCGGTCACTGCATCTACCGAGTGGATTTGGGTAGTTGGGAACAGCACAACGCTGCCTACGTCAGGGGTGACGCCACGGAACGTTGTGCCGCGCAGCGCTTCGGGGCAAAATCCATAGCCCAGGGCGTGGTCGCGATAGTCCGCCGCGGTCGGTGTCTTGTCGTAGACGCGCAGCGCGCCCCCCGTGGTCGGGACAGACGCGTAGATCAGAAGACTTACTTGCGCGATCGTGTCGCCGATTACCAATTCCGGGGTCTCGACATTCGCGTGGTCGACATGAGGCAGCGTCCCGTCGCGGATGTCGCGCATCACTCCGGCAAAGTATGCCGAGTAGCCCTCGAGGGCGACATCGACGGGGGCGGGCCATGCGCGCCGCAAGGCGTTCAGCACCAACGTCAGCGGGTCGATGATCCCGGCCGCGGCGAAAGCCGCTGCGCCTGCCACGGCCGCGTCACTGCCGCTGGCGAAGTATCCTGACTTGTCGGGTTGGCCGATATAGTCGAACGCCGTTGGCCCGAACTTCAGGATAGGGGAGTAGTCGTCGGAGTTCTCCGTCTTGGCGTAAGGCTGGAAGGGCACGGTCGCGGCGGCACGGACGAGACCAGCGCAGTAGGCAGGCGATACAGCTTGTTGCAAATGCGCAAGGGTGATGCTGCCGTCGAAAAGTTCGTTGAGCAGTGCGCGCTCGATGACCAACTCGGTGCTGATGGCACACGCGGTCGCCTGGTTTCGGCTTACGCGGTGGTGCGTGACCGGCGCGGGGCACAGCGTCACTGGATACGGCTGTCCGGTAGCGGCCTCGGCTGTGTTGATAGCGTTGCTAGATGTCGTCATCGACGATTTCCTCCTAGGTCCTCGGTGTCATCAGCGCTCTGCCGACGGCACCGACACACCTGGCGATCCTTACCCGTTAGCGAGCCTTACCCATTAGGTAGCCCCTCGACATCAGTACGTCATTAGGTGCCACTAGCCTCGATCGTTCGTGAATGATGTCGTGATCGGGGTTCGTGGCCTCAGTGTGGTCGTGGGTATAGCGAGTGTTGGTTTACGCGGGTTGCAGTGCTGCCCAGCCGGTTTCGATGAGTTCCGTGCATTACGGACCCGAGTTGTCCACATGGTGAGCCCACGTGGGGTTAACGCCCGCGAAAGCCACGGCCCGAGCGCCGGGGCTTCCGTATCCCACGGCAGGCCCGTACGATACATGATGTATCGACAAAGATACAAGATGTCTCGGTGGTGACACCATGGATATGAAGACTCGGAAATGATATGGGTGCCAGGCAGCATCAGCACCATGCGACGTCGGTCGATGTGTGCGGTCGCACTCACAGCATTATCGAGGCTGGTCAGTTCGGCTACATTAAGGGATAAGATTGTCCAGACAAGAGTCGCCCGAGGACGATCGCCGCGGATTGCCGCGGCCGCCTTGGCTTTCGGCCCAGGACGCATACCGAGGTGCAGGGTTCTGGCCGCCGCAGCGCCAGGGCGGCTCGGATGATCAAGGTCGTTCGCACGGGATCGGAGACGGAACGCCGGGGGATGCTATTCCGCCGCGGGCTGACGAGCGGATCGGAGGTCCGGTTCCGAGATCAGAGCTGCTGCGGCGGCAACCCGTGGACACTCCCATCCAAGGGCCAGCCGCGCCAAGGAGCGCCGCAGGGCAGGCCTGCGAACTGCAGGATGTGCCGACGCGGTCGGGTAGGCACAGGCCTACGCAGGAAGGCCTCGAGATCGACCCGGCGGCACTTCGTGTCCGGAAACCGGGTGACATATCAGTCGATCTCAATGTAAACGTCGAATCGTACTCGGTCTCCGACGAGAATGAGCGTCGGTTGCACGACCGCGAACCTGGTTATGAGACGGGCTATTTCACGCACCAGAACCCGCTCACCGACGGCATCGATACGGATGACGTTGGCCAGCTCGGCGCCGGTTACCGCTCCGTCGCTGCACCGGCCATCGAACCCGCCCAGGACGTCCTGGAGAACGCATATGTTGAATCGGCGGATGGCGGCTCGCAGCCAAGCCTTGCCTACGAACGCGATTCTGCGGCAGACGAGATTCCTCAAACGGAACGGGTTTCGCCTGATAGTCAGAGATTCCAAGCGTCGTCTACCGGCGAGATGTCTCAGTCCCCGCGAAACCTTGCCATGTCTATGGTGCCCGCGGAGTTTAATCACGTGACCTCCGACGCAAGTGAAGCTCTCAATAAGCGACCCGTCGCGGCACCGGCATTTGATGCGGCGGGAGAATCGCCACCGCGTCCGCAAGGGTCTCCATTTCCGCCGCTGGGAGCACCGCTACCACCGCCCCCCGGCTGGCCGCTAGGCGTACCTTTGCCGCCTCCCTGGTGGCCCCCACCGGGCTGGCTCGGGCGGCCCCTTCCTCCAGGTGCGCCGCTGCGCGGCTGGCACCTTCCACGGGAAGACAACGAGGAATCTCCGCCCACTCAGTCTCTTATGCCTGCGTCAACGGAAGTCCACCGAACGCAGATATTCCGGATGCCACCAACGCTCGACGAGGTGACGGTCGTCAATCCTCGAAAGTACGCGCCGCGATCGGGGTGGCGCCGCGCCGTCCATCGTGCAACACGTGGGCATATGAACCCCGGTGATTCGCGCAAGGAGCGGGTACACCAAGATCTGCTCGCTCAGATCCGTACGCCCTTAGCGGGCGATTTTCGCGTCGCTGTGCTTTCAATCAAGGGTGGGGTTGGAAAGACCACCACGACACTAGGGTTGGGTTCGGCACTCGCAATGGTGCGCCGCGACCGGGTAATCGCCGTGGACGCTAATCCCGACCGCGGAACACTGGCCGAGCGCGTCCGGGATGTCTCCACCAACTCGACCGTGCGAGATCTGCTGACGGACTCCAACATCAACCGCTACGCTGACGTCCGCGGCCACACTCGGATGGCGGTTAGCAGACTAGAGGTGCTTGCGAGTGAGCAAGACCCCGCCGCTGCCGAGGTGTTTGACGAGACCGATTATCGGCGCACCATTGCGATTCTGGGCGGCTACTACAACGTCATCCTGACCGATTGCGGCACCGGCATCATGCATTCGGCAATGGCCGGTGTGCTCGACTTGGCCCATTCGATCGTTCTGGTTAGCGCGCCGGCGATCGATGCTCTCAGAAGTGCATCGGCGACACTGGATTGGCTGATGCAGCACGGTTATTCGGACCTCGTGCGGGAAGGACACGTGGTGCTGAGTGTCGCAGGGCCAAGGGCAGCCACACTAAAGCTGGACAAAGTCCACGAATACTTCGAGGCACGTTGTCGGTCCATTCACTTCATTCCGTTCGATCGACATCTGGCCGAGGGCGCCGACCTCGATTTCGGGATGCTGAAATCAGCCACACGGCAGGCGTACCTTGAGTTGGCCGGCGCTGTGGCGGAGAACTTTCCTCGGATGGGCGTGCCGGTTGAGCGTCCGTGACACGTCCGGCGTGGTCGGAGCCTGACCGGGCTCGATAGCGCAATTGAGTCGTTGCGGTACCGGGTGGGTCGCCGCACCGGTGGTTTCGTCAGCATCGCGACATAAAACCGATCAAATGCGCGACGGGTAGGTAGGCACTTACCACCTACGGATGCATCGAATATCTCGGCCGAATCACAATGACTTCCGTTGGCGCACTGCGTCAACTACGGCGGGCGTTGTTATCCGGGGTGTCGCCAGTGAGGCGCTGGCATTCGGGATCTCCGCTACGGGTAAATGCCTGGCAAGGAGGCTGAAGAAGATGATCGACGAATGTGCCGCAGCGCAAGGTGCCGATTTGAGCGTCACGACCGATGACGGGGTGCTGCTGGCCGTGCACGACTGCGGTTCAAAATCAGCGCAGCGCACGGTGGTGTTTCTGCATGGCCTCTGCCTAACACGCGCGTCTTGGGCAGACCAAATCGCCTATTTGTCACAGAGATACGGGTCTTCAGTGCGGATGATCAGCTATGACCACCGTGGCCACGGTCACTCTGGGTTAGCGCCAATGAGCACCTATCGGATTGAAAGGCTCGCCGAGGACCTGGCTGAGGTGCTGATCGCAGCACAGGTCAGTGGGCGGGTGACCCTGGTGGGGCATTCTATGGGTGGGATGACGGCACTGGCTTACCTCGGGCGGCGTGATCGGCCCGTCGAACCGCACGGGCTGGTCTTGGTCGCCACCACCGCCGGCAAGATCGCCGAACGCGGGCTGGGTCGGTTGTTGGCCACACCGGTCGCCGCCGCGCTGCCGGAGCTTGCGAAGCACGCACCCGATTACATGGTTCCGGCGATGGCGAGGCCTGTGCGCGCGACGCTGGGACGTTTGCGACACGGGCCGCGCACAGCCACAGCGGCAGCGATCGCCGTGACGGCCTTGACCACCACCCCGCTGTCGACCGCGGTGGGATTCCTGCCCAGTCTGCGTGCTCATGACCAGTTCGCGGCGCTGGCCGGGATTCGGGCGCAGACGATTGTGATCAGCGGCGGGATGGACCCGTTGATACCGCCCGTACATGGGCGGGTTCTGGCGGCGGGAATCCGTGGTGCCCAGCACGTGCACCTGCCGCGAGCCGGGCACATGCTGCCGCAGGAGGCGCCGTACGTAGTTAACGACGCCATCTGCCGGGCGATGGCCATTGAGCACTGCCGGGATGACTCGGGTAAGGGCCATGGGTCCGTTCCGAGCCGGCAAGCGGTACCGGCATGATGACCAGCCGCGTACCCACACCGAAAAGCCCTATCGAGGAAAGGAACGCGCCATGGCGATGATCACTATTGCTGTTCCGAGTGCGAGTGGGGAGACCATTGGGGTGCTGGCCGAGAGGATCACCGCACATCTGGCAATCCACCCGGCGTTGGTGATTAGCTGCGGTGGTACCACCGACTACGACGAATCCGCCCTGGAACTGACTCATATCCTCAGCGGTGCGATGGTGTGCCAGATCAGTGACCCGCTGACGGTACGACCTGGAGCTATAGGTGGTTTTGCCCACTGGCTCGAAACTGTTTGTCCCCTCGATCAACTCGGTCACGATACGGTCCCCAACGGGCTGCCAAAGAAGGTGCGCGTTCAAATCCGCCGTTTCGCTGATTGCCCTAACCATTGGCGAGTGCCCGGATGTTCCGACGCATGCACGACCACGGTCGCGGCGCGATGATGGTTCACGTTGATCGAGCGCGGATTTCCACCCCAAAAGGCTTGGACAATATCGGTAATCGAAGGTTCAGTGTCCGAGACGATATTCGGATCAGGCCGGTCTCCGAAGCGCCTCATCCCCGCCGGCAGCGTTGTCGAACATGAGCATCTCGTCGCCCCGGTACAGCTCGCGCGGCAGGTGTACCGCCATCGCCCCACCTTGCAGGCCCGCACTTAGTGCCCCAATCGCGTGCTGTCGCTCATCGGTTTAGATCGTGGCGGTGAGGGTCTCGAGACGAGCGTGGATCCTGCATACCCGCTTGTCCCCGTCGGCCTTGCCCCCGCGCTAACTTCGGCGATGAGAGCTTCGGCGTCGACGCTATGGTCGGCTAGGGCCGCGAGATAGCCGACGCCGCCGCGGAACTGAGGCAGCATTCGCGGATTTGGCTCAGGGGCACAACCCCTATACACACGGTGATAGGTAGGACACCTATCGCCTACGGATGTGGCCGAGATCGCACCCGATTGAGATTGGTTGCTATGTCCCTTGATGGGCGTCGGTCGGGTTGGCGGTCCGCTGCGGACCGTCGGTGCCATAGGGCGTGGGCCCGGAGAACGTGCGCGGGCCAGCCTCGTCCTTCACGGTATCCCGGCCTCGCAGCGCCAGCGCCGCGCGTGTCGCCGACAGACCGGCCGAGGGTAGTTGGTTTGTCGATGAAGGGAATTCAGATGACCAATGCCGACGAACCGACAAACGAGGACAGCTCTGCAGCCGCACGCGGCACTCCGCCTCAGATGACGAACATGGGCCGCTTCCCTGGCGACCCCATGAGTGGCCTGGCGTCAGCGACATCGCGGCCTACATGGCGTTCCTCGCTGCAGCCAAGGCATCAATCAGTCGCCTCCCGGCCACCGATCGACCAGCTGCCCTCGCTGCCGCCGCTGCCCGCCGATCTACGGACCCGGCTGGACGCTGCGCTGGCCAAGCCCGCCGCGCAGCAACCGGCCTGGCCCGACGACCAGGCCGCGGCGATGCGCACGGTCCTGGAAAGCGTCCCGCCGGTGAC
>NZ_JBVAXR010000062.1:0-11816 GCF_055419445.1 Mycobacterium sp. IDUB_19
AGGGAGTCGTAGCAGCTACCTTCGCGCTTAGTTCAGTGGGCTTGGCCGCGGCCACCGCTCAGGCAGAGCCAAACCTCGTGCCTCAGTCGCCAGGCCCATTCGCCACAGACAACTTCACGGTCCCGCACGACTGGTGCCCGGGCCAAGCGTTGCCGATGCCCGACGTCCGTTGGGACATGAGCGTCTGCCACCACTGGTACTGGGTAGCCGTCGGCGGCACGGGTAATGTTGGCCAATTCGTCTGGGAGGGTAACGCTCCGCGACGGCCTTTAGGGCCGCCCCCGTGCTATGGAGCCCCGATCTGCTTGCCTGGCCTCTAGTTCTTAGGACACCACTGTCGGTGCGTCGGCTGCCTTGACCACTTTCGCCTCGGGCCGCTGCGGCACGCCGTCGGACAAGAACCACCGGAACGCCAGGTTGCCAAGCGGATAGCCCAGCGTCGTCAGTGAATTCGGGTGCGCGGTTATGTCGCGGGACAACACGATCGTCACGGAGCCGTCGCTGTTAAGGACGGCGCTGTGGCCGTTCAGGGAAGAGCGAGCATCCTCGTCGCCGTAAGTGGCCATGAATTGGTTCCACACCACCAGGTTCCAGAATCGGCACGACGGCGGCCGATGCGTGATCACCAGCGCCTCGTCGTCGTCGAGCACGAAGCTGCCGTAGGCGTAGCAAGCGTCGCGGGCGGACCACCCGAAGTTGGCGTCGGGCACCTGATAGGGGTCGGCGAATTCGTTTGCGGCATGGACAGTTTCGTGGCCCAGCCCGTGTTCGTCGTCGGCGCGTGTACCGACCGCCAGCGGCACTATGGCAAACATGGTGCGCATCCAGGCCGCGGCCGCACGCAGGCTGGCTGCGGTCTCGGCGTCGCCATGCCGGATCGGGTCGGGCTCGTCGAGCGCCTCGATATGCCACGTCACCGGGCGACCGGTGAGCGGGTGGGCTTGGTAGTCGCGGGTCATCAGCACGGCCGCATCTGGCGTCGCGGGGAAGTCGAAGGCGAAGTTGCCGTCGGCGTCGATGTCGAGATCGGTGTCGCGGACGATCGCGACGATCCGATCCGACCACGCGCCCGGCGACGGTTCGTTGTAGGCGGTCACCGAGAAGTACACGCTGTCGCCCTTGTTGCCACTGATGCGATAGCGCCGCCTCGGATCGACCGGGCAGATGAAGTAGTACGCGTCGGTGTTGTCACCGCCCCACCGGCGGTCGCGACGGAACGGGGTGTTGACCGCGACGAACTGAGGACGGCCCGGTTCGGGAAACAGGTAGGTGTCGAACGCCACGCCCAGGGTGGCGGCCAGCATGCGGTAACCGTCGGCGATGTGGCGGTCGTCGGTGACCGCCCGGTCGCCGACGGTGAAGGAGCTGTCGAGCTCGCCGATGGTGGCCAGCAGCTCTTTCCACGCGGCCGTCGATTCGTGCGTCATGCGCTGATTCCTTTCAGGAGCAACGTGGTGGTGCGGTCGACCCAGGCGTCGTTGAGGTCGTCGGGACGGGTGAGCAGGCCGACCAGGGTGATGCCGGCCATCGCCTCGGCCAGTTCGGCGGCGGTCAGGTCGGGCCGGACCTCACTGCGGGCCGCGGCGGCGTCGAGCCATTCGGCCAGGCCGCCGCCGATGATCCCGGCGAACCGCTCCAGCAGCGCCGAATGCAGCGTGGGATCGGACGCCATCTCGCCGACCAGGCCGGGCAGTGCCGCCCTGGCGGCCGGCGTCGTCAGGAAAGACATTGCCCGGCGGACCATTTCGCGCAGATCCTCGGGCAGTGAGCCGGCGGCGGGAATCGCCGTCGCGGGCCCGATCGGGAATACCGCCTCGTGCACCAGGTGCGCTTTGCTGGGCCAACGCCGGTAGATCGCGGGTTTGCTGGTGCCGGCCCGCTCGGCGATGGCGGAGACCAACAGCCCGGGATAACCCGTGTCGGCGAGCAGTTCGACGGTGGCGCGCAGCACCGCAGCGTCGATACGCGGGTCACGGGGCCGGCCAAAATCCACTACCATTACGAAACTCAGAGTAACATAAGTCGCCGTGAACGTTCGCCTTGATGACCTAGCCCAGCCCCAATTCAGCGCCGAGGGCCTGCAGATCCTCGACCTGATGGCCATGATGGCCCCGCAATGCCCGCTGGATGCCGACGCGCTGCACGCCCAGGCGAGCGCCGACACCGGCCTGCACGACTTCGGGCCCGACGACTACCGCGAACGCCTCGACGTCTACCTCGCCGCGCTGCGCGAGATCGACGGCCTGCACGACGCCGGAGTGGTGAACTTTTACGGCCAGTTGCTGCAGCTGCTCAAGAACCGGCTGCTGTTGACCGACCTACTGAATCGGCACCCCGAGATCGACGACATCGAACTGCGATCGCCGGTGGTGATCGCCGGGCTGCCCCGCACCGGCACTACGCACCTGCACAACCTGCTGGCCGCGCCGCCTACCTTCCGCACCATGCCGTACTGGGAAAGCGTGGAACCGTTCCCGTTGCCGAATGAGGTTGGTGTCCAACCGGATCCGCGCCGGGCGCGGATGGACGTCGCGGTCGGGGTGGTCAACATGGTGATGCCGCATTTCCCGCTGATGCACGAGATGACCACCGATCACGTCCATGAAGAAATCCAGCTGCTGGCCAACGACATTTCTACGATGTTGTTCGAGACGCTCGCCGAGGTGCCGCGCTGGCGTGACTATTACCGGGCGCACGACCAGACACCGCACTACGAATATCTGGCCACTCAACTCAAGGCGATGCAGTTCCTGCGCGGAGGACAGCGCTGGCTGCTCAAGTCGCCCCAGCATCTCGAGCAGGTGCGGGTGCTGGACCGGGTTTTCCCCGACAGCATCGTCGTGTTCACCCACCGCGACCCGGTGCCGGTGGCGCTGTCGATGATCGCGATGATCGCCTACTCCGCGCGCATGCACCGCTCGCCGGTGCCGGTGGAACAGATCGCGAACTCCTGGATCGACCGGCTCGATCAAATGCTCACCGCACTCGTGCGCGACCGTGACGCCATCGGTCCGGAACGCTCTCTCGACGTCCGGTTCGACGACTTCATGGCCGACGAACTCGGTGTCGCCGAGCAGGTCTACGCCCTGGCCGGCGAACCGTTCACCGACGAAGCACGCAAGGCGATCGCCGACTACCTGGCGGGCCACCAGCGCGGGCGATTGGGAAACGTTGAGACGTCGTTCGAAATGTTCGGGCTAGAGGAGAACGCGCTGCGGGAGCGGTTCGCGCCCTACGTGGAGCGGTTCCTGAAATAGGCCCCGTGCGCTAGCTTTTCAAGCATGGTCACTATGCCCGCGTTGGACGGCTCTGTAGCTTTGGAACACCGGTACGTGGAACTCGGCGAAGGCGTGACAATCCACGTCGCGGACGCCGGTCCGGCCGACGGATCGGCCGTCATGCTGGTACACGGCTTTCCGGAGAACTGGTGGGAGTGGCACGAGCTGATCGGGCCGCTGGCCGCCGACGGCTACCGGGTGTTGTGTCCGGATCTGCGTGGCGCGGGCTGGAGTTCGGCACCCCGCTCGCGGTATCTGAAGGCCGAAATGGCCGAGGATCTCGCGGGCGTGCTGGACAACTTGGGCATCGAGAAGGTGAAGCTGGTCGCCCACGACTGGGGCGGACCTGCCGCGTTCATCATGATGCTGCGCCATCCGGAGAAGGTGACCGGCTTTTTCGGACTGAACACGGTGGCGCCCTGGGCGAAGTTCGATCTGGCGGCGGTCCGCGACCTCTGGCGGTTCTGGTATCAGGTTCCGATGTTGTTGCCCGTCATCGGGCCCCGCGTGATCAGCGCTCCCAACTCGCGGTTTCTCCGAATGCTGGGTTCATGGGTCGGCGGCGGATTCTCGATGCCCGAGGAAAGCGTCCGGTTGTACGGCGAATGCATGCGCCAGCCCGGACACGCGGAGGCCGGTTCGCGGTGGTATCGCAGCTTCCAGACCACCGAGATGCGCAGTTGGCTGGGCGGCGAGTACGACGATCTTCGCGTCGAGGTACCGGTCCGTTGGCTGAGCGGTACCGAAGACCCGGTAATCACTCCGCGATTATTGGACGGATACGCCGATCACATAAGCGATTTCGACGTAGAGCTGGTCGACGGAGTCGGCCACTGGATCGTTGCGCAGCGACCCGACCTGGTACTGGATCGATTGCGAGCGTTTCTGAAACTGTGAGTTACTCGACGCCGATCGTGACTTCGGTCGACTTGATGAACACCGTCGCGGGTTGACCGACCGCCAGGCCGAGGTCGAGCGCCGCATCCTTGGTGACCGAGGACGTCACGACCTGATCGCCGCCGTCGAGCCGAACCTTGACAACTGCCATCACGGTCCCGAGATCGACCTCGGTGATGGTCCCTTTGAGCTGGTTTCGGGTGGATAGCCGCATCACAGTCCTCCGCGGGTAGGGGTCTGCGATGAGCCTAGACGGAAGACCGCGGCTAGTGGCGCGGTCCGAGCAGCGCGATGGACGCATCCACGGCCGGTTCGACGATCTCACGGACCGGCTGTCCGTCCTCGACGGCGAGTGCGGTCAACTCCCGCAGCCCGCCGAGCAGGATCACGGCCAGCGGCGCGGTCAACGGCGGCAGGTCGGCTCGCCGGAACCCCGGGCTGGCGCTGAGGTCGATCAACAGGTCGGACAACAGCTGCAAGCCGCGGCGCTGGACAGGGCGCGCAACGGCTCCGAGTGAGGGGAGCTGGCGAATCCAGCTCAAGGTAATGGCCGGGCGGGCTTCGATATAGCCGACGTAGGCCTCGACGGCGTGACGGATCTGCTGGTGCCAGTCGGCCTCGGGATCGACGGCGGCGGCGATGCTCTCGCCGAGCTTTTCGATGTCGGTGGCCAGCAGCTCGAGGAAACACTCTTCCTTGCTGGCGAATTGGTCATAGAACGTGCGCTTGGACGTGCGCGCGTGGCGGACGATATGAGCGACCGTGCTAGCGGGATAGCCGCGTTCGCCGATCGAGGCGGCGAGGCCCTCGAGCAGCCTGAGCCGAAAAGGATCGTCGACACCCGCGTCGACAACCGCTGCTATCGCCGTTGTCGCTGATGGCATTGTCGGCGGCCCTTTCGAACGGATACACCCTTGTCAGGCTCGGTACTACAGAGTACCGTACCCA
Source organism: Mycobacterium sp. IDUB_19 (assembly GCF_055419445.1). NCBI lineage: Bacteria > Bacillati > Actinomycetota > Actinomycetes > Mycobacteriales > Mycobacteriaceae > Mycobacterium > Mycobacterium sp. IDUB_19. The sequence goes on from NZ_JBVAXR010000062.1 coordinate 5,124, forward strand.
GAAAGGTCTGTGGTACACCGCGGTACCAACCCGTAGCCGGGGGCAGATGTTGGGAGCAATGACGCCATGAGCGAAGTAGTCACCGCCGCACCGCCGGCCCCCGCAGTCCGGTTGCCCCCGGCGGCCCGACTCCCAAAGATGTTGCAGGGCCTTGGCTTTGCGATGTCGCGGCGCTCGATGATGCGACGACTGTCGCGCCGCCATGGCAGTGTCGTCGCGCTGAAGCTGCCGATGTGGGGCCGTGTCGTTGCGGTCAGTGACCCGCAGCTGGCCAAGCAGATATTCACCACCGGCCCAGACGAACTCGGCAACATCCAGCCCAATCTGAGCAGGCTGTTCGGCTCCGGTTCGGTATTCGCGCTCGAGGGCGACGACCACCGCCGCCGGCGACGGCTGCTGGCGCCGCCATTCCACGGCAAGAGCATCAAGAATTACGAGACCATCATCGAAGAAGAGACGCTGCGCGAGACCGCCGACTGGCCGGAGGGTAGGTCGTTCGCCACGCTGTCGCCGATGATGCGGATCACGCTGAACGCCATACTGCGCGCGGTCTTCGGGGCCGACGGCGCCGAACTCGACGAGCTGCGCCGGCTCATCCCGCCCTGGGTCACCCTCGGCTCACGCCTGGCGTCGCTGCCGAAGCCGAAGCGGAATTACGGGCGGCTCAGCCCCTGGTACCGGCTGGACGAGTGGCGTCGCCAGTACGACATCGTCATCGGCAAGTTGATCGCGGCGGAGCAGGCGGACGCGAACTTCGCCGATCGGACCGACATCCTCGCGCTGCTGCTGCACAGCAGCTATGAGGATGGTTCAACCATGTCGCACAAGGAAATTGGTGACGAGCTCCTCGCCCTGCTGGCTGCCGGACACGAAACCACCGCGTCGACGCTGGCTTGGGCATTCGAGCGAATCAGCCGGCATCCGGAGCTGCTGGCGGCGCTCGTCGAGGAGGCCGATAACGACGGCAATGAGCTGCGCCAAGCGACGATCCTGGAAGTCCAACGGGCAAGGACCGTCATCGATTTCGCCGGCCGCCACGTCTACCCGGAGACGTATCAACTCGGTGAGTGGGTGATTCCGCGCGGGTATTCGATCATCGTCGGCATCGCGCAGCTCCACGACAATCCAGACGTATTCCCCGATCCCGGGCGCTTCGACCCGCAGCGCTTCATAGGAACGAAACCGTCAGCGCTCTCCTGGATTCCGTTCGGCGGAGGGACCCGCCGGTGTGTAGGTGCGGCATTCGCCAACATGGAGATGGACGTGGTGTTGCGAACAGTGTTGCGCCACTTCACTATTGAAACCACGGACGCACCGGACGAGCGCTGGCATTCCCGTGGGGTCGCGTTCACCCCGAAGGACGGCGGCCGGGTTGTGGTGCGGCGCCGCTAAACCGGGTTGTGGTGCGGCGGCGCTGAACGCTGGCTACTGGCTGGTTGAAGCGCGCCGCGGCAGCTTCCAGCCGGGGCGGATGTAGTGGCAGGTGTATCCGCTGGGGAAGCGCTCCAGGTAATCCTGGTGCTCGGGCTCGGCCTCCCAGAAGTCGCCGGCGGGACTGACCTCGGTCACCACTTTCCCGGGCCATAGTCCCGAGGCCTCGACGTCGGCGATGGTGTCCAGCGCGATTCGCTTCTGCTCGTCGTCGACGTAGAAGATCGCCGACCGATAGCTGGCGCCGCGGTCGTTGCCCTGCCGGTCTTTCGTTGTCGGATCGTGGATTTGGAAGAAAAACTCCAGCAGCGCGCGGTAGTCGGTGGCAGTGGGGTCGTAGCCGATCTCGATGGCCTCGGCGTGCCTGCCGTGGTTGCGGTAGGTCGCGTTGGGCACGTCGCCGCCGGTGTAACCGACGCGCGTCGAGACCACACCCGGCAGTTTGCGGATCAGGTCCTGCATTCCCCAGAAACAGCCGCCGGCGAGGATCGCTTTTTGGGTATCTGCCATTTCTTGTCCTCCCAACCGGCCACAACTAGGGCACAACGATGCCCAGGCTACACTCCGCCGATGAGCAGCAACGGGGCCGCAAATCCGAAATCCCAGGCCGCGCTATGAGCGCCCCTTCGTTCTCGCGTAGCGAACTCGCCGCCGCCTTCGAGAAATTCGAGCAGACGGTTGCCCGGGCGGCCGCGACCCAAGACTGGGACGCCTGGGTCGAGCACTACACGCCCGATGTGTTGTACATCGAACATGCCGCGGGCACCATGCATGGCCGCGACGAAGTCCGCGAGTGGATCAAGCGGACCATGAGCACCTATCCCGGTAGCCACATGGTCGCCTTCCCGTCGCTGTGGTCGGTCATCGACGAGCCGACCGGGCGCATCATCATGGAACTCGACAACCCGATGCGCGATCCCGGTGACGGCAGCGTCATCACCGCGACCAACATCTCGATCATCACTTACGCCGGCGACGGCCTGTGGCGTCAGCAGGAAGACATCTACAACCCGCTGCGGTTCGTGCAGGCCTCGTTGAAGTGGTGCCACAAGGCACAGAAACTCGGCACCCTTGACGAGGACGCCGCGCGTTTCATGGAGCAGTACGGCGGCGCCCAGTGAGCGCAAAACCCAAACTTGTCATCGGCGCCAACGGTTTTCTCGGCTCACACGTGACCCGCCAGCTCGTCGCCGACGGTGCTCAAGTGCGGGCGATGGTGCGCGAAGGCGCAAACACCCGCTCCATCGACGACCTCGAGCTCACCCGCTTTTATGGCGACGTGTTCGACACCGCCACGGTGTGCGAAGCGATGGACGGAGTCGACGACGTGTACTACTGCGTCGTCGACACCCGCGCGTGGCTGCGTGATACGGCGCCGCTGTTTCGCACCAACGTGGAGGGACTGCGCAACGTTCTCGATGTCGCCGTCAACCAACCCCTGCGCAGGTTCATCTTCACCAGCACTTACGCGACGGTGGGCCGTCGGCATGGTCACGTGGCGACCGAAGACGATGTGATCGCCTCCCGCGGGCTGACTCCCTACGTGCAATCCCGGGTCCAGGCCGAAAACCTGGTCATGCGCTACGTCGCCGACGCCGGGTTGCCCGCCGTCGCGATGTGTGTCTCCACGACTTATGGCGACGGGGATTGGGGCGGCACTCCGCACGGTGCCTTTATCGCGGGTGCGGTATTCGGCAAGCTGCCGTTCCTGATGAACGGCATTCAGCTAGAAGTCGTCGGCGTCGACGATGCCGCCCGGGCCATGATCCTGGCCGCCGAGCACGGCCGCATCGGTGAGCGATACCTCGTCTCCGAACGGATGATGGCGTTGAACGATTCGATCCGGATCGCGGCCGACGAGGCCGGCGTCCCGCCGCCGCAACGCGCGATTTCAGTCCCGATGCTCTACGCCCTGGCCGCGGCGGGGACCGTGAAGGCCAAGCTCACCGGCACCGACGCCCAACTCAGCCTCGCGTCGGTGCGGATGATGCGCGCCGAAGCCCACGTGGACAGCAGCAAGGCCAAGCGAGAGCTGGGCTGGCAGCCACGCCCGATCGAGGAGTCGATCCGCGAGGCCGCCCGGTTCTGGGCCGCGATGCGGACCCCGCGAACGGCTGCGCAACCCGAATAGGCTCGGTCGCATGGACCGGATAAGCGTCGATCTGAACGGGCCGCCGCAGACGATGCTGGCGACGCTGTACGCCAAAGCGCTGGACGCCGACGCTCCCAACTCGATCCTGAGCGATCACTATGCCAAGGCCGCCGTGGCACGCATCGACTACGACTGGGCTGCAACGACTATCGATGCGCGGACCGCCCCGTCGGTCGCTGTCCGCAGTGCGCATTTCGACAATTGGGCACGCCAGTTTCTGGCCGTGCACGACGAAGCCGTCGTGCTGCACGTGGGGTGCGGCCTGGACTCCCGGGTGTACCGGCTGGATCCGGGTCCGGGCGTGCGATGGTACGACGTCGACTACCCCGAAGTGATCAGTCTGCGCGAACGGGTTTATCCCGGCCGCGCCAATTACCGGATGCTCCCGGCCTCGGTGACCGACCCGTCCTGGGTGACCGAGATACCGGCCGATCGTCCCGTGCTGTTCCTCGGCGAGGGCCTGACCATGTACCTGACGAAAGACGACGGGCTGGCTCTGCTTCGTCGTGTCGTCGATCGTTTTCCGTCGGGCGAATTGCAGTTCGACGCGTTCAACACGTTCGGCATTCGGACGCAGGTGATCAATGCCGTAGTCCGTCGCTCCGGTTCGAAGCTGCGCTGGGGTATCGACGGGCCGAGCGACATCGTCGACGCTGTTCCCGGGGTGCGGGTACTGGCGTGGGAATCGGTCTTCGACAGCGACACATTCGAGATGGTCCCACCGTTCGTACGCTGGGTAGGCAGGGCGATGGCGGCGGTGCCGGCATTACGAACGATGGCGCAATACCATCGCTACGCATTCGGGCCGGCGCAGCCCGGGAAGTCCTGAGCACCTGCCGGTGTTGCACTCGTACGTCTGAGGAGGAACAGCATGACCCATAAGGAAGTTTTGGAACCGAGCGCCGGGCACCCGATAACCATCACGCCGGCCGAAGGGCGGGTCCAGGTTCGCGTCAACGGCGAGCTGGTCGCGGACACCACCGCGGCACTCGAATTGCGGGAAGCCACTATCCCTGCGGTGCAATACATTCCGTTGAGCGATGTGGCGCAGGAACGGCTGACCCGTACCGAAACCGTCAGCTACTGCCCGTTCAAAGGCGACGCGAGCTACTACGCCGTGACAACTTCGGCCGGTGACACCGTCGAGGACGTCATCTGGACCTACGAGCAGCCGTATCCCGCGGTGGCCGAGATCGCCGGGCACGTCGCGTTTTACCCCAACAAGGCCGACATCAGCGTCGTCGCCGACTAGGCCTGGGCGCAGGAACTATTCGCCAAGAAATTTGGCGTAGGCGCGGGTGTCGCCGTATTCGCGCATCGAGACGATGAGACCGTCGCGGGTCTCGAAGATGCACACGAACGGGGTGTCGTACTGCTCGCCATCGGAGTTGGTGCCGGTGGCGTCTGCCTCGACCACCACGGTGTCGCCCTCGTTGATGCAGCGGAGCAGATCGATGGTGAGCTCGACGGACTGTTTGCGTTTGTCGGTCGCGCGCCGCAGGGCCTGTTTGTCGTAGGACTCGCGGGTGAACAGGCTCCAATAGGTGAAGTCGTCGCTGAGCAGTTCAAAACCCTCGTCCAGGTCGCCGTCCTCGCTCAGACTCTGGAGGAACATCCAGGCCAGCTCGGCATTGGGAGCGTCGAACGGCGTCATCACATCGCAATACTGTCTTGGCAGGTAGTGGACGGTCAATCAGAACGGATGCCGGAGGCTTCGGTGAAAAGCGTGCGCATCGTGACGTTCCCCGGGGCGGTCAGCTTCGGGCACACGCTGGCGCCCCTTCGCCGGGGACCCGCAGACCCGTGCTTTCGCCTCCCGGGCGACGGGACCATCTGGCGGACCAGCCTGCTGCCCAGCGGGCCCGTCACCGCGCGCATCAGCCGCGCGTCCGTCGACGCGGCGCACTGCGAGGCATGGGGCGGCGGCGCGCAGGAATTCGTTGAGCGGCTGCCCGCACTGCTGGGCGCCGACGACGATGCCTCGGACTTCACGCCGACGCACCCGACGGTTGGCGCGGCGCACGGCCGCGTTCCACACCTGCGCCTGGGCCGCACCGGGCAGGTGCTGGAAGCCCTGATCCCGGCGATCATCGAGCAGCGGGTGCCCGGTGCTGACGCCTTCAGGTCGTGGCGGGTGCTGGTGTCCAAGTACGGCACGCCGGCGCCGGGCCCGGCACCGGCCCGCATGCGGGTGCCGCCTGCGGCCGAAGTCTGGCGGAACATCCCGTCGTGGGAGTTCCATCGCGCCAATGTCGATCCGCGGCGAGCCCAGACCGTGGTGACCTGTGCGCGCCGGGCCGACTCGCTGGAACGGCTGGTGACCCGGCCGGCGCAGGCACGTGAAGCGCTGACCTCACTGCCGGGAGTCGGGGAATGGACGGCCGCCGAGACCGCGCAACGGGCATTCGGCGATGCCGATGCCGTTTCGGTGGGCGACTACCACATCCCGAAGATGATCGGCTGGACCCTGGCGGGCCGCCCCGTCGATGACGACGGCATGCTCGAGCTGCTGGAACCGATGCGACCGCATCGCCACCGGGTCGTTCGCTTGCTCGAAGTCAGCGGACTGGCCTACGAGCCGCGCCGCGGCGCACGACTGCCGGTCCAGCAAATCCACGCCCTCTGACCAGTCGGTGTTTTCGAGCGGGGCCTTCGGGTACCCGTCGTCAATCGACGGATACGAAACGCAGGGAGCAATCGATGACTCAGTTCACCATTCCGGGATTGACCGACAAGCAGGGCGCGCGGCTTGCTGAATTGTTGCAGAAGCAATTGAGCACCTACAACGATCTGCACCTGACACTGAAGCACATTCACTGGAATGTCGTGGGTCCCAACTTCATTGGCGTGCACGAGATGATCGATCCGCAGGTGGAGGCGGTACGGGTCTTTGCCGACGACGTCGCCGAACGCATTGCAGCCCTTGGTGCTTCGCCCGAAGGCACCCCGGGCGCTATCATTCGCGACCGCGCCTGGGACGACTATTCGGTTGGCCGGGACACCGTGCAGGCGCACCTGGCGGCACTGGACCTGGTCTACAACGGCGTTATCGAGGACATCCGCCAAGCCATTGACGAGACAGACGAACTCGACCAGGTCACGCAGGATCT
>NZ_JBVAXR010000063.1:0-11809 GCF_055419445.1 Mycobacterium sp. IDUB_19
TCACGCGAGGACATCGTGGGTTTCGTTCCGCACGACCAGCGCGACCGGGTTTCGGCCGAACGTTCCCACATTCCACGCCAAGGCCGCGACAAACCACGATCCATCCCATAACCAAGCGTCGAATCCGCACCGGGCGAATTTCCAATGGCGCCCGAAAATTAACTGATTTTCGACGATTGAAAATTTGCCCCGACGGAAAGGTTGAGGGAAAGATGTCCGCCATTGCGCCCGTGCGGATGGCCGCCTCACCGGGGTTGATGCCTGCCGCTTTTACCTGCACAAGGAGCTGCCCGTCCTCGGGCACGGGGCGATCGACCTCGTCGACCCGCAGCACATCGATTCCACCGAACTCGTCGTACCTGACTGCCTTTGTCATTGTCGTGCTTTTCCTCCTGCGCGCGACCCGTCGCCGACGTCTCGAACGGGAATGGTGGGCACCGGCCTGCCTGTCACCACGGCACTGTTCCGGCGTCGTCGAAGAATCCGCCGGTCGGTCCGTCGTTGGGCAGAGTCGCGAGATGAATCGCGATGGCCGCGCCCTGTTGCGGTGTGCGGACGCCTCGGAAGCCGTTGAGGTCGGTGGCGGTGAAACCGGGGCAGCCGGAGTTGATCAGGATGTTGGTATCGCCCAGTTCCTTGACGTATTGGACCGTGAGGGCGTTAAGGAAGGTCTTCGAGGCCAAGTACGCAGCGGGAACTGGGCCCATGTCGATGCCGGGCGTGGTTTGCAGGGTTAGTGAGCCGACGCTGCTGGACATGTTTACGATTCGCGGCGAGGCCGAGGCCCGCAGCATCGGCAGCATCGCGTTAGTCACCCGGATGACCCCGATCACGTTGGTTTCCAGGACAGCTCGCACGGTCGCGGGATCGACCGTGGTGGGTGTCTGCGGCACGCCCCCGGTGATAGCGGCGTTGTTGACCAGAACGTCGAGGCCTCCGACACGGCCGGCGACCAACTCGGCCGCGGCGGCCACACTCGCGTCATCGGTCACGTCGAGCGGCACACCGAACGCATCGGTGCCAGCCGCGCGCAGCTTCTCCACCGCGGCGTCGCGGCGTTGCTGATCCCGCGCGCCCACACCGATTCGCCAGCCGAGCCCGCCCAGGCCCGCGGCGATCTCGTATCCGATTCCCTTGTTCGCGCCAGTCACCAGCGCGATCGTCTGTTCACTCACACCGCCGATCCTGCTGCGACTCACAATCGGGCGTCCAAGACCGATCGGGTGGGCGGCGATACCGCACGGATATCGGTCGTGTTCAGCGCCGGATACGATGAACTGGTGGAGACGCGGGAGTTGCGATACTTCGTCGCCGTCGCCGAGGAGTTGCACTTCGGACGGGCGGCGCAACGGCTCGCGATGGCGCAACCACCACTATCGCGAGCCATCCAGCAGCTCGAACGGCGGCTCGGAGTCGTTCTGCTACACCGCACCCCTCGCGCCGTCTCTTTGACCGAGGCCGGTTCGGTGCTGTTGGGGGAGGCCCGGACCGCGCTCGACGCAGTCGAAGCCGCCGAGCGCCGCACCCGCCGCGCCGCCCTCGACCAGCCCGGTGTGGTGCTGGCCGCCAAAGCCGGAGCGTCCAGCGAACTGTTGTCGAAGCTATTGGACGCCTACGCCGCCGAACCAGGCGCCGTGGCCGTCGAGGTGATACTGTGCGGGCCCGGTCAGCCGGAAAACATGCTGCGCGACGGGCGTGCCGACGTTGCCTTGCTGCACCGGCCCTACGACACCATGGCCGGATTCGACATCGAGGACCTCCACACCGAACAGCAAGTCGTCGTCCTACCCGCGGGGCACCCCCTTGCTGACCGATCCCACACATCGATAACTGAGGTCAACGCGCTGACGGAGGTGGCCCTGCCGCGCTGGCCTCGACCGGACGGGAGCTATCCGGACGGCCCCGGCCCGCGGGTGCGCGACCATACCCAACTATTCCAACTGATCGCGCTCGGACTGGCCTGCGCCATCGTGCCCGAGTCGCTGCGAACCCAGCTACGCGACGATCATGCCATCGTGCCCGTGCCAGACGCACCGGCCGTCACAACCGTCATCGCCTGGCCACCACACAGCAGATCCAAAGCAGTGGCCGACCTCGTCCAGACCGCGATACGGCTCTAACCGACACCGCTGCGGCATCACTGTTCTCCGGTCACACGAAAGTACCTGGCATCACCATTGTTTCGGGAAAATCCGAATCCGGGGATGCATCCGGACATGCCGCGTGGCGGGAAGATACCTTGCTGGGCTCTCGTTGCCGCTCGTTTGCTCGGTGGCTGGAAGACTTGCCGCGGATATGCCCGTTCCTGGGCGTTCCAACTGCCTGCTGACGGTGTGGACCGGCTGTGGCTAATGCCGATTGGTCGGCATAGTTGTTGGTGTGGGTCGACGCTTCTGATGTCGGAGCAAGCGTGTTTGAAGCGGCTTGACGGTTAGCCTTCTAGTGTCGCTTGCCAGGCCGCGCCACGACGCGCAGGTCCATTAGGAACAACCTCTTCCGCAATGAATGTGCTGGAAAATCCACCTATCGTCTCGGAGTCGTAGGGTGGACGAGATCAGTAGCCGCTGCGTGAATGTTGTCCGATCTGGATAGTTAAAGCTGAGATCGCCTTCGGCCACCACCACAACTGTGGTGTCTATGTCCGCGACACACGTAATCTCCAGCTCTATGGCCACGGTCGCTCCCGTGCCGCGGATATAGTCGGCGCGCGCGTCGGATATCTCGCTCAGCAGAGATCGTCCGCCCAGCATGCCTCCCGAAACGATGGTGATGTCGGGAGCCATAAAGCGCCCGAGATCGTTTTCGAAGTCGAATGTGTGAGCGTTCCACGCCTGCTCATAGATCCGCACAACTTCTTGGTGCAGCGCGACGGCAGTATCCGAACCGCGCTTGTTGAGGATTGAAGTACCTTTGCGCATCGTGCTACCTCCAATGAATCGATCTGCGGTGGGATGTGACTAACCGATGCCTTGTCCGCGGTGAGGAACCCCGTGTAGGCCGCGATTTCGGTAAGGCCTCTCTACGCGGGGGATTGCCAGACCCTCCAGCGCAGGGAAAGCAGAGATGTTGGTCACCTGGTGGCGCGATGCCGCTTGGGGCTGTATGTAGGGCCGTATTCGGCAGCTCGTCGGCGTGGGCACAGCACCATTTTCAGTTTGGTGCGATATCGGCCACATCCGTAAGCGATAGGTGTCATACCTACCGCCGCGCAACTCCTGGCAACAGTCGTTGTGTCAGCGCCGACCTAAGCCAGAAGGGCGTAGCTGTCAAGCTGATGGATGACGCGGGTTCGCGCCGTCTCCTCCTAGCAATACGGCACTGACCCCGCGATCCGCCAATCAGCGGCAACCACCGGAGTGCCCGAGACCAAGTCCAGCCGTCACCGCGGTGGAAATAGGCGGGCTCGACTGGTGGCATCTCGAGAGGCCGCCGCGTCCAAAGCCTCGACAGCCCAGTGCGTGATCGCACCGATGATAAAGGACGGGACGCCGGATGCCCGCCGCAACAGGCGGCAGCAGCGCATCGGCATCGGCGGCCGACCGTTCGCGGTCGCAGATCTGTCCGTCACCCCGGCGCAAATTAGAGTTCGCCGCGTGCCTTCAAGGGACATTCCTCCATCGATCTGAAAACCCAGGCCCATCTTGAGCCAGCTGACGCTGTTGCGGAGAAGTTCCCCTGCTTCCGCGGCTCCGGTTACCGGGCCGGACGATGGTGGGGCGAACTCGCGGGTGGGGTTAAAGGGCCATGAGTCCCGCCAGAATGAGCTGGTTGATGGCGGCGGGGACGTCAGCGTCGGGATGGTTGGTGAACATCGCAGTCACGTCGTCGCTGGCACCGCCGTGATTGCTAGCCGCGGCCAGCAGGGCGCGGCACGCATCCTGGGTGTCAAAACCCGTTTGTCCGATCATCGCTTGGACAGTTTGGTCATGGGTGCGGACCGGTGGCAGGGCATCGTCGAGTTCGTCGGCGGTGTCGGTGAAGCCGCGGTACCAGTGACCGTCCGCCCACCAGAAGCAGAAGCTGAGCAGACCATTGAGGTTGCGGGTATTAAGCACGGTGTCGTTGACCCACGCCGGTGCGCCGCAGTAGAGGTCGGGTAGGGCTTGACTCCCGTTGTAGCCGGCTTCGAGCAGCCTGGAATTCCATTTCCCGCCGGACAATACGGCGCGGTCGCCGGGCAAAAGGTACAGCGTTGATCCGCTGCGGTGGTCACTTTCGTACCAGGCGCAGCCTGGGTAAATTCGTGGTCCCCACTGAGATCTGATACCGACATATGCTGCCGAAACTACCGCCCACCGCGACCACAGGACGGGCAGGGGAGGGATGTCTTGCGTAGGGGTGGCGGCGCGCCCGGCCTCGAAGTCGGCGGCGGCCGTAGCGGCTGCCCGGTGTGGGTCGCGGCCTTGTGCAGCCGGCCCGGCGACGTACCCGGCCAGCCACACCGGTACCTGCGCGCGGGGATAGGTATCGAGGTCGTTGCGGTAGTGCTCGGGGGCCAGCAGATGGTCGTCGGGGAACGGGTCGTCGCCGTAGTCGTAGTCGGCGCTCATCTCACCGCGGTTTGTGACGGTTAGAACCAGCCGCCACCACGGCCCGGCCGGCATGGCCGCAGCGACTTCCCGCTGCTGGCGCACCAGCTGGGCGATCGACAGCGGGACCGGAATTGGGCCCCACTGATCACCGAACCCGAAATGTAATTGGGCAACTTCGGCGGAGACCGTGAACGCGAAGACCGCCGAAAGCCTCTCCCAGCTCGGTGGACCAAGCTGCGCCAACTGTTGGACGATCGGGTCGAGCAAACGCGACGCTTCGGCGGCGATCGGCGCCTCATCACTCGGATTCACGGTGTGTCGTCCCTCGGTGTCGTCCCGTGGCGGGGTGTCGACGATAGTGAACTCGCTGATCGTCGGCGGGCCTTCGCCGGTGAGGAGACTGAACTGCCGCTCGAACTCGGCCATGAATTCTTTCTCGTCGGACGCACCCTCCGCGCGTTCGGCGGCAGATTCTTGCTTGATGAATTGTTCGTGAGCCTGCTGGGGCGAAACCGACGTCGACGTTTCTTCGATACGCCCGGTGTCGCCCACCAAGAACACCGACCGCCCCACCGGCGTGTCCAAAAATGCCGTGGGATCGCTCGTGTCGATCGCTACCGGCGCGTACACCCTCCAACCCGCCTCGAAGCGGACCGCCTCCAACTCCTCACTGGGGTAATCCAAACCACGCTTCCGGATCAAATTCGATACCAAAGCGATCGCTTGGGCCGCATCCATGCGCGTCACCTTCCCATCTATCGGCAATCACTTTACGTGGCGATTACGATTGAAAACTACGGTGTCCCAGGGGATCTCGATATCGGTTACTGACCCGCTGGGACCCCGGTAACGACACGGTTGGGTCGACGTCGACGCCAAACTCGCGCAGATGGTGATCGACGATCAGCCACGCTTGGGCGGTGAGTCTGTCGATGAGTTGCTCACGGGTCCCGGACGGACGGCTGAGCCACCTCAAAACAGACGCGTCGAACAGTCCGATGAGCCCTACGAGGGTGGTCTCTGCGGCTTCCGGGTGATCGGCGAGACTGGGAAAGTGGCGTGCTGCGACCTCGGTGATTTCGGCGGCGAGGTCGCTGCGCTCCGCGGTGCGCTGCCGCGACCGGCGCTGGTAGCCGCGACTGACCAAAAATCGATACAGATTCGGGTGGCCATCAGCCCAGCTGACTTGGCCGGCGATGAGCGAGTGGATGACGTCAAGGGCGGTACCAGGCACATCCAGGTGAACCTGAATTTCAGAACGCAGCTCGCGATATGTGCTGCGGGCTAGAGCCTGGTCGAGGTCCTCTTTGCTTGAGAAGTGGCGGTAGACGTTGGGACGGGCCAGCCCGGCACGTTGCGCTATCTGCCCGGTCAGGGCGTCGGGACCGTGCTCCTCGATCGCGGTCCGGGCGGCTTCGAGAATTTGCTCGTAGCGCACGAGCGGGGCGCAATCCGCGTGCGGTTTGGACGGCGTCACGGTCACTGACTCACCTCGTCGAGGCCGGGCTGGTAGCAGTTGATACTAAGTGTATCGACAAGTCGGCCGTGTGACCATGACGGATCATGGCCAATCGTCAGTGTATTTGCTTTTTCGCATAAGTCACTCGGCGCGCTCAAGCCCTCGGATCGTGCGGCAACGGTGACGCAAAACCTGGGCGACAGCCTCGCGTTCAGTACCGGTGAGTGGGCGCAAGCGTGGGTCAACGGAGTAGCCGAGGTACCAGTCCACGGTGGCGTAATGGGCTCGGGCGCATGATCCGTCGGTTAGGTTGGCGGCCGCGTCGCGTTTCGTGCGGTGCGAGCTGATGTAGGTGCCGTCGGAAGCGGTGACGCACCAACCCGACGGATAACGTGCGATGCGCCAGGTGGCCGGCGGGTTTGCGAAGTACCACGCCGCGACTCGGGCGAATGAATCCGATGTCCAGTCCTCGGCTGGTTGGCTCATATCCATCTCCTTGCGAACAAGATTCGGTCAACCCGCCAGAAGATGACGTCGTGCTGAGCAACGGCGAGGCATGCGTGTAGGAGTCCGGGCACAGTGCTCATGACGCAGCCAGGCCGACCCCGGTGAGATGGGTGCGCCCGAGTAACTGTCCCAGCTCGGGTGCTGTCGGGCCGCCGAGGAAACAGCCGGGGCAAAGGCAGCCGTGCGGGAAACAGCGCTGCAAATACAGTCGCCCACATCGGTCGCATACCCCGCCGAACACCAGGGCATCAGTAATGGCAGAACCCGCTTGCCCACCACAGGCGTGGCGAGCGGAGATGACTTCGTAGTTGTTCATAGCGGCCACCCGACGGTGTTGGGCCCTTCGCTTCCGTAGGCGCGAGGCGTTGCGCCCCGCAATTCGATACATCGTGTATCACATTGACGATACATGGTGTATCGTCAATGGGCAACCACGTGCAACCAAAGTTTTGATGGGCTTCGTGCCCGGCGTCAGCGCGGCCTATCGGCCTGCGGGGGGCCGCGGTAGCGGTACGGCCGGGTCGATGTCGACACCGATCCCGCGGAGGTGATGGTCGATGATCAGCCAAGCGTGGGTGGTGAGCCGGTCGGTGAGTCGCTCGCGGGTCTCGGTTGGCTGGCTCAGCCACCGGAGTACGGATGCATCGACAAGCCCGATCAGGCCGATGAGGGTCACCTCGGCGGCATCGGGGTTCTCGGCGAAGCGCGGGAAGTAGCGTGTCCCGGCGGCGGCGAGCTCGGCGGCGAAGTCGCTCCGCGCTGCCTTGCACTGGCGGGAACTGCGCTGGTCGCCGTGGCTGACGAGGAATCGATACAGGTTCTGGTGGCCATCGGCCCAGGTGACCTGGGCCGCGATGGGCGCGCGAATCACGCCAAGCGACGTACCGCACAGGTCTAACCGGCTCCGAATTTCGGCCCGCAGCTCCTGATAGGCGTCGCGCGCCACCGCGAGGTCTAGCTCGTCCTTGCTGGAAAAGTGTCGGTATACATTGGGGCGGGCCAGTCCGGCATGGTCGGCTATTTGGCCGGTCAATGCGTCGGGACCGTGTTCCTCGATGGCGGCGCGCGCGGCCTGGAGAATCTGCTCGCGCCGCGCGGCGTGATCCGCATCGGGCGGGGGCGGCGTTGTTATCACGGAGGCACCTTCTTGAGGCCGATGCTGATAGAGGTCGATACAAAGCGTATCGCGGATCGCGCGATACATTATGTATCAACATCTACCCTTTCGGTGGAGTTCGCTATCAACGCATCGGCCTCGAATCGACTTCGAGGTGGCGGGTAACCGAACTCTCTGCGAACAAGGCGGTCTCGGATGACCGAACGTGTATTTGGCGCACTAACTTGAAGCGCGTGCCGCACGGGGGTTTTCGACGAAGTTGCACGTGGACATCGACCGGTCGGCGCGCCCGATTTTGCAAGTTCTGGTTAGCGATACTGGGCAATTGACCAACGACGCCGCTCGTCATGAGCTCGCAGAAGTGCTGGCACTGGTAGAGGAGCAGATGGCGGATCTTGCCGACCTGCAAAAGAAGCGGGCGGCCCTCACGGCCACGGTGGCGCTCGCTGATGGCGCTGTGGAGGTAACGGTCAACGAGCACGGCATGGTGATCGAGACCGTGATCGACGAGTCGTACATGGACGATTTCGACTTCGCGGGCCTCGGTGCACATGTCACTGCCGCGGCCCAGTCCGCTGCCCGCGAGGTCGCGCGGCGCTCGGCTGAGCTGCTGGCACCGCTTTCCGAGCGGCGCGGGCGATTTCTATCGCTATCCGACCTCGGGGTCGATGTACCCGATCTCAACGATTTGATGCCCGAGCTCAGCGGTTTGATACCGGGTCTCGGTCGTTTAACCGATGCCGAAGCGAAGCACGCCGATACCAAACCTCCTGATAACAAGGATGATTCGGAAGATTCCGATCCCTTTCCTGCCGTAGGAGATACCCGATGGAACTCAGTGTGAGTCCCGCTCAATTGCGAGCCACCGCCGACTATCTTGCAGACGTCAGTCAACGGATGTGGTCGGTGCTGCACAACCTCCATTTGCAGCTGGGCGGTGAAGGTGCCCCGTGGGGCGACGACTCGACCGGCCAGCAATTCGCGGACGGCGGCAACGGATACCTGGCCCAATTCGGCAGGGTCGACAACTCGATCAACGCCAAGGTCGATCTGCTCAATGACTACTCGCGCGGGCTGCGAACGGCCGCTGACGCCCTTGAGCAGCAAGACCACGAGTTGCTAACCACGGCTATCCAGTCGGACGAATTTGTCTAGCGCATTGGGAGTTTCACGTGAGCATTGAGATCCCTGCCCACCTGCAATGGATTTCATACCTGGTCGGGTCGGAGTGGCCGCAGGGCGACGAGGACGGCATGCGGCGCATTGGGGAGCACTGTTACCACTCGTCGACCGAGTTGACGGCCCTGATCCCGAACCTGAAAGCGGTTCGCGCCCAGACGATGGCAGTGCTGGCCGGAGAAACCGCGTTGGCCGCCGATAAGCAGTTCCACATGCTTTTTGACGGCGACTATGCTGTCGACAAGCTCGCTCAGGCGATGGCGGCGCTCGGAAAGCTCGCCGACCAAACCGGCACTGCCATCGAGTCCGCGAAGATTTCGATCCTTTTCAGCTTAGGGAAAGCGGCTGCGGAAATCTCGTATGCCTACGCTACGGCTGCCGAGACATGGGGCGCGTCCTTGCACACGATTCCGATAACCGAGGCGTTCACACGGTATTCGATTCGTGAGGCCATCATGAATTCGCTCAAGCAGATCTTCGGCCAGCTGGACGATGCGCTCAAAAAGACCCTGGTCAAGGAGCTGCTCAGAGAGGGCATCGAGGACGTCGAGTGGGCCGTGTTGAAGGAGGCGACCGTCCAGGGCATTCAGATGGGGGACGGGTACCGCAACCAGTTCGATTGGTCGAAACTGGCGAAATCCACGGGCATCGCATTCATCGGTGGCGCGGCCAACCACGCCACCAAGGATTTCCTCAAGGATGTCCTGAAGTCGACGACCCAAAGAGTCGTCACCGCGGAGGGCAAACTTGCCTTTCGCGAGGTGGACAACCCCTTCGAGGGAGCCATCAAGGGTGCTCTGACCGGTTACGCCGGAGGCACCGCGGCCAGCGCTGCGGGCACGCTTGCCAGCGGCGGGGAATTCCAACCGGTCACGCTCCTCACCAGTGGCATCGCCAGCGCGGTCAAGGGCGGGGCTTCAGGTGCAGCCAAAGCTAACGGTCAGGCGCGGTACGACCCCGGCTATTACCCGCCCGGTAAAACCGCTTCGAACGCCTTCTCCAAGCCCATCGGCTGGAATCAGCCGTTAGCGGCCAGCGGTCTCGCGGCCGGCGGCGCAACGGCAGCTGGAGCCGAGTGGCTCTCGGGGCACGCAGCGAGCGGTCAGTCCGGCCCGAGTTCGCGGATGCCGGATATACCCCAACTCGGTCCGATGACCCTTCCAATACAGAACATGCCGGAGGGGCCGCGGCGGCGCGACGACGAACCCAGCGTTGCCGGCGACGACGCGTACCCACCCTTGGGTTAACAGCCACGTTCGCGGGCCGAGCCCGCTAACTCACCCGCTGGGGGACCGTTGACTGTCGCGAAAGACTTGGCATCCAAGATATTACGGTGTCGCGTAAACACGCGGTGGACGGGTCCGGTCCGGATTTAAGTCGACGCTGGTCGAGCGCGAGGCGAACCTGGTGTGTGGTCAGCGCGATTTGTCCGCGATCGCGGTCAGGTGGAACGGCCAGGGTGACCCGATGGCAGCACCACCTTTGTTTTGCGCCGAAAGAGACAGCGCCGTCGTCATTTTCAGCGCTTGGCAACGCTCACTGGAGTCATCGCAGTCCACGTCGAATGGTGTTTATGGCCCGTAGCGCGGTCGACAGCACCCAGAGCGCGATTGTGCTTAGTGCTATGTCGAATCGGTTATGTTGGCCTCGATGGCGACCTGACCTAAGGTGCGCTCATTAGGCGGATGGGGTGTTGCATTGGGCTGGGCATTCGCTTGGATACGCTTAGATCGTACGTGAAAGTAGTCTCCTCGCTTGAACTTGAGACTGTCCGTCCCCCAATGCAGTTTTTTCTCAAGCGGTTTGAGCAATGGTATGTGCTTCGAGCAGTGCATATAGGCTTCTTCGACGGTGATTTGCACCCATGTGTCCAGTCGTCGGCTAAATTCTGGCGCCAGCGATTGCAGCAGGTCGCCGCGGGTCGCCAGGCTGGCCGAAACGTCCTCAGTGGAGAGTAGGTATGCGTTGCCGTTGACGTGTAGCCCAACGGTCGAGTGGTAGAAATCGCCGAAAAAGATTCCGACGTGCGGGTTTTCGGTAATGTTACCCAGGCTTGCCATCACGCCGTTGCCCCGATATTCGGGGTACAAGAGGGTGGTTTCGTCGATGATGCGCATGACTCCTTCGTCGCCGGCACGCAGAGAACAGTCGCAGTTGCCTCGTGCATCCGCGGTAGCAATGAAGAACATTGGTTGGCGTGCAATATATTCTTTCATCAGCGGATTGAGGTGGTTGAGGACTTGATTGTTGTAAAACGCATGGGCCCGGGCGACGTTTTGGAACCGCTCTTGTAGGTGGTGCTCCCCGTGTGAGCCGGGCAGGGTTCCCGTTTCTTCTTTTGCCGGCTCATCATGCGCCGGAATGTCAGCCGGAACCGGCTCAAGCTTCCTCATCGCGACCGCACGTGCGTCCTGGGTGATATTCGCCTGACCCGCGATCATCACATCCGTGTTCACACGTCCCGTGAGGGTCTCGGCCATCTCACGGTTCACTCGCCCAGTGCCGGTTTCCACGTCCCCAGCTATTGCATGCCCCGCTCGGGCCTCGCTAGACGTGCTCATCGCTGCCCTCCATGGGGGTGATGCCCATTTGACGGATACATCGCGTATCACGATACATAGTGTATCCTGATGCAGCGGTTGGCAAGTTGGATCGGCCCCGGTGCCGTCCGGGCACTTCACTTCGTCGTGAAAGGTGAAGGTCAGGTTCACGTCGGCGCATCCGTCCAACGAACTATCGGCCCGGCCTGCGTGGTCGCGCGATACCGTGTTCGGTGAGCTCCACGTTCGGTGAGCTCCACCCACATTGCGGCCGGTGCGATCCGTCAGAGGTGATTCCTGAACTACATTGGACGGGCGGCCCACCTGCCGGTTCGCAAGCCAGTTCGCCTTCTTAGCCCCCCACTGCCAGAATCACCGACGTGCCATTCCGCAACGTTGCCATCGTCGCCCACGTCGACCACGGAAAAACCACCCTGGTCGACGCGATGCTTCGGCAGTCCGGCGCCCTGACCCA
>NZ_JBVAXR010000064.1:0-11054 GCF_055419445.1 Mycobacterium sp. IDUB_19
TGCCAGCAGTCTTCCAGTCGCCTGGTTGGGGTGCGAATCGCGGGTGCAGACCGGGCAACCTCATCGCCAGCACAAGACTTGCAATCACGCAAATCCCATCCACGCACCAGTCGGCGAGAATGGCGCCCAAGCGGGCACGGGCGCGGCGGGGGAGTCGAGGCCACCGGGCGGCCGCACTTTTAGCGGGACAGTTGCATCCCTCAGCGCAGTCCGCGAACGAGGAGATACCTCGACCGGGGAACGCCGCACAACTCTTTGCGCCCCGCGGATTCCGTAACGAGAACTAAAGGGGCGCAGAGGAAAGGTTTTGGCTTTACCGGCCGCCGCCGGCGCCACCACCGCGGCCGCCGCCGGCGCCGCCGCCACGGCCACCACCAGCGCCACCACCGCGCCCGCCGCCGGCGCCACCGCCACGGCCGCCACCAGCGCCGCCGCCACGGATGAGCATTGTCCCGATGCTGTTCTTGATCATGGCCCATAGCCTATCGCCGAATCCGGTGTGGCGGCAATACGATTCACTGCACACAGCGGTCCCCGTTGACAGGTGAACGGAGGTGGGAATTCCGTTTAACAACGGGTGTCCGTTGTGTCGTCTAAAGCCAACGTTTCGAGACCCGCTCAACGCCAGCGGGCCCACACATAGGGCACCAGGGCGCGCAGAAAGTCGAGGTCCTGGCCGGGGCGGGCATCGGCGAAAGCCTGCTCAAAGTATTCCTCAGCGACCAGCAAGATGCCCTCGGCGTATTCGCTCGTGAAGGCGATGCTGCCGTAGTCGTCCATCAACGCGCGGACGGAGTGCACCAACTCGGCGGAGCGATCAGATCGGCTGCGACGCAGATAGTCACGGACCAGGGCGCGGTCGGAGCCGGTCGCGTTGGCTTGCAGATGCACGAGGGGCAGTGTGCGCTTTCCCTCGTACAGATCGCCGAGGATCTCCTTGCCGTATGCACGCTCATCGCCGACGAGGTTGAGTACGTCATCGCGGATCTGGAAAGCGGCACCGAAGTGAAATCCGAAGCGCACCAAAGGCGCCAAGTCGGCCTTGCCCCCGGAGCCCACCAGGGCGCCGACCCGCAGCGGATGGATGGTGGTGTACCAGCACGTCTTGTGCATGATCAGCTCGAGGTAGTCCTGAGGCTTCAGGTCCTCGACGTTGTCGAGTTGCCAACCGGCTTCGATGGCCTGCCCCTCCAGTGTGCGCAAAGCCATCGTGTCGAACTCGTGCCACACCAGCTCGGCGAGGTCATCGGGCAATTGCCTTGTCGCCTTTCGCAGCACCTGCCCCGCGACGATCGCCAGTCCATCACCGGCATTGAGCGCGGCGGCCACACCGTGCTTCGCCGCGAGCGTCGGACGCCCACGACGCATTTCGCTGCCGTCGGCGATATCGTCGTGGACGAGAAAAGCGTTGTGCAACAGTTCAATTGCTACCGCGATGCCCATGACCGCGTCGGGCTCCGCTCCGAACACACGACTCGCCGACAGGCATAACGCCGGTCGCAGCGCCTTACCGGGCCGCGAGGGATATTCGCGCATCGGCCCGTAGAGCCACTGAACCGGCTCGCCGTCGGGCATCGCGTCGAGCATCGCACGGCGTACTTGCTTGGCCACGCCGCGCAAATGGTCTTCGACCTCGGATATCAGGTCCGTCTGGTCGGCGGTGCTGCTCATGGCAACAGCGGTTTGACGGCCAGTTCGATCGGCAGCCAGACGTCGGGATGCCCGTCGGCGACCAACATTCCCCGGTAACTGCCCGGCGCAGCGTGTTCCTCGACGTCGACTTCGACGGTCACGCCTCTGCTGCTGCGTGCGGGTAACGGGACGATGTCGGGCTCGAAGCGCAACCGTCGCGCCGCGATGATGGTGCCATCGTGGGACAGCAGATCGCTGCAGCGCAGCGCGACCTTCCCCATGTCGACGGGTCCGCGGTTGTGCAACCAAACCTCGGTCGTCGCCGCACCCGGGGCCACAGTGCTCAGCAGCAGTCGGCCGCTGGCTTGCGCCGCCGCGAGGTCGAGCATCGCGGTATCCGCCTCGGCTGTTGTCCTGTCGAGACGCGGTGACGAGACGCGCAGCAACTGATCGACTATCGCCCACCACGAGGTGACGAACGGCTCCAAACCGGTAGCCCCGTACAAATCGGCTGGATCATCGTGGGCCGTCGGCGGGGTTGATTCGCTTCTTTCGAGGCCCGCGGCCGCCATGCGCACGAAGCGGTCGACGAGCTCGCTGGCAGCGCGGAACCCATCGGCCTGAATGGCACTCAGGGCGCGCATGTTGGCCGCCGAATCGAACACCGAAGACCAGGGAAGACCGCTGCTCATGCCGTCGCCGGCCGCGCGCATCGACCCCATTGCCGCTCTCCCATCATTAACGCGCTATTACGCCCGCACCACGGTATGATAAGCCGCGCAAACGCAGTAGGAGGCAGCAATGTCGACGCTCCGGGCAATACTCGAAATGCAGGGGTGTCTTGACACCGCCGTTGTCGCCACCCAGGACCCACGGGTCATGGAAGTCGCCGATGCGTTCCTGACCGGCACGTCCGCCAACTCGCGCTGGTACCAAGAGATCGAAGCCTTCATGCTTCCTCGTGGCACCGACGGCCAAAGTGAGCCACGTACCACCGCCGACCCGGTCGAAGCCCTAGCCGAGATCCAGTCGGACTGGGTCAGGGAGCAGCGGCGGCCGACCGCTGGGGAGTCATCGCGGTTGATCTATGGGCTCGGCGCCGTCACCCATCTGATGAAGACCCTGCCCGACGTCCCGATGCCGTTCTCCGATCCGTTTGAGGAAGACGCGCGGCCGCTTCTCAGGGAGGTATTTGCGCTCACCGGCGGGCAAGAATTCGAGCAGCGTGCTCAGATCTTCTCCCCAGATCAGTTAGACGCCGTCGAACTCCTCTTCGCTGATAGGTTCAACGGCTGGCAGGACTGGTACGGAATCGCGCAGCAATTGGTGATATTCGGGGTTCTGACGGCGGATGCGGCGTCTGTGCCACTGTGCAACGCCGCGGTGATCAACTACAAGGGCATCGAGTCGGTCGTCATTGATGCGGAGGTGTCGTCCTACCAAGTTTCGCTGAACGCCCTGAAGGCTGTTGTAGATCCACGTAACTGGCACGACGACAGCCCGAGCTTTTTCTGCAGCATGGTGTACAAAGGTCTGCGTACCGACGGCTGGCGCAAGGTGCTGGAAACCGTTGGGTTTTGTAGCTTTCCCACGACCATCAGTCCACGACTGGTCACCATGCTGAAGTTTTACAAGACCACCATCAACGGTCCGGTCAGACACGAGGCCCTGCTGGACTACGACCTCAACGATCCCGTGCCCGACCCCGAGGGCGACGGCAAGATCACCGTCGACAACGGCTTCATCAACATGTGGACCGAGGACAACGGAGACCCGAACCAGCCGCCGGTGTTCGTACACGTCAAGAAGGTCTGCCACATTAACGGGTTGCGGCCTTACACGATGATGCGGTTTGTCTGCTTGATGGGCTACGCCTACGTTGTCGAGGACATGCTCTTCGGCTCGGCCAAATATCCCGATCCGAATGTCTCGTACGCCCCTTGGGACGACCCGCCGAACGAGCAGCCCGGTCAAGGGCAAGGGGGCACAGGAGGAACATCGACGACGCCTCCGTCGGACAACTCGGTTGCGTCCACGGCCATCTCGATGGTCGCCCAGTGTGTTCAGGAGTTGACGGTCAAGCAGTTCGACCTCGCCGACAAGTGGCTGTCGGGCCAGTTGACCGCCGCGGACCTAGCTCAGTTCAGCGCCGAGGTCGGCGCCCGAGTCGCGAGCGACCCCTGGAAGTTCCTCCAGGCCATCAGCCAACCAAAGGGGGGTGGCCAGTGAGCAGTCCGACGCCCGCGCTTCAGGCCCATCGCGCGGCCGCTCAGCAGCTGATCGACAAGGCCACCCAGCTCTGGGTGGAGGCGGGTGAACAGAGCGACTGCAAAGAAGGCTTGGGTATCGACGGCCGGATTGCCTTGGTGCACGGCCTCTGTGACCTCTGGGTGAAGGGTTGGGCGACCTTTGTCGAGTGCGCCATCAAGGGTCCACCCGTACTGCCCGGATCGTCGGAACCAGCCGAGCCGTTCCCGTCGGAGGTCATCGAAGTCCCCGCGACCACCTACCCGCGGCAGCTGGAGGCCAAGGGGCCGTTTTCGCGAGTCGGGATGCCGAAGGTGATACTTCCCGTGTCAGCCATCGGCTTCGATCCTCCGTTCCTGCCCGCGGGTTTCACGCAGTTCCGGATCGTGCTCAGGGACTACAACTTCGCCGGCGCGAACTACACCGGGACGATCAAGGTAAGCACTGAGTCCCTGGTACCCGACGAGAGAGTGGTCACCGTCGGATTGTGAGCGAACAGGAAGCCCACGCCTCGATCGACGACTTGCTTGACGGCGCCGTTCGAGCGATCAATCGGGGCGACCGGAAGACGGCCGATGCGCTCGCCGGACAGGTGCTTGCCGTTGACGGCGGCAACCTGGACGCTGAGGAGCTACTGGCCGCGCCCGGAGGCAGCGGTGAAATCCGGCGTTTGACAATATTTTTCGCGGACCTCGTCGATTCGACGGCGTTGTCGACTCGAATCGAGCTCGAGGTCTATCGCACCGTTGTCGGGCGGTATCGCGATGAGGTGAACCGCATCGTGAACCAGTACGAGGGACACATCGGGTTCACCAAGGGCGACGGCCTCCTGGCGGTGTTCGGCCATCCCACGGCTCACGAGAACGACGCGCACCGCGCCGTTTATGCCGGCCTCGACATCGTCAGGGCGATCGACGCGCTCAGCGAGCGAGTGAATGCGCGCTTCGGATTCGAAATCAGTGTCCGCGTTGGCATTCACCGGGGACTCGTCTATCTCGATGTCGCCCAAGACGACGTCTACGGGCTGGGAGCCAACTTCGCCGCCCGGGTGTGCAGCATCGCCGATCCGAGAACAGTCGCCGTGTCGCAGACCATCGAACGGGTGGTGCGCGACTCGTTCGAACTCGTGCCGAACCCGCCGCAGGCGGTCAAGGGTGTGGACGATCCGATCCTTACCTACCGCGCCGTCGGCGAACGCGACGTCGCGACCCGGGCGAGTGGGCCGCTCGTCGGGCGTGAGAGCGAACTGGCTTATCTGCAACGAAGTTGGGCCCAGGCCAAGGCGGGCACGCTGGTGGCGCCGGGGGTCGCGTTCGAGGGCGAGGGCGGGATCGGCAAGACCCGCCTGGCCTACGCCGCCGTCGAGATGGCCCAGCAGGATGGTGCCGTAGTGCTCAGCATTTTCGGATCACCGTTCCACATGGACGTGGGCCTGCGACCAATCCGGCGCTTGCTGGAACGCCGGTGCGGCATCAAACGGGACTCCGATCCAGCCGAGCGGCTTCGCATGCTGGAAGCCGAGGTTGTGCAGCGCGCGCTCGACCCAACAGTCGTGGTTCCGCTGCTGGCCCCCGTACTGGGCATCGGCCCAGAAAGCGGTTACCAATCCGTGCGGGCCGAAGGCCCGAAACTATATGGCCGGATCGCGAAGACCATCAACGAGTACTTGTTGGCGTGTCTGGGCTCCGAACCGGCACTGGTCTTCGTGGACGACGTGCACTGGTTCGACGAGGACACCCTCGAGGTGGTCCAGACGCTGCTCCGCGAGGGCAGCGGCCGGCTGATGGTGGTGATGACGGGGCGCAAGCTTCCGCCCTTGCCCGACGCCACCGCGGTGTTCAAGCTAGCTTCGCTCAGCGATGCGGATGCCGACAAGCTTGTCCGCGCCTTGCACCCGGATCTCCACAGCGAGGCGCGCACCGAGGTACAAAAGCGGTGCGACGGCATCCCGCTCTACATCGAGGAGGTGGTCGCAAAGCTCAAGGAGCAGCCACTCGATGCCAGCCACCCCGCGCAGGTGCCCGACACCCTGTACGAAACCCTTTTCGCGAGACTGCGATCCGCGAAGAACACTCTTCCGCTCGTCGAGGCCGCCGCGCTCATCGGCAGCCGCTTTGACCGTGCTCTGCTCGCCTCCGTCATCGACATGGACGAGCGGGACGTCGACGAGCTGCTTGAGGAACTGGCGCGTGTCCGCGTGCTCGAACCAATCGACGCGGGCAACTGGCGCTTCCATCACGAACTCTTACGCGAGGTTGCGGCCGAAGTCTCGCCTCCCACCGTCCGCCGTCGGCTGCACAGCCGGATCGCCGATGCTCTTGTCGCAGGGTCGGCCGATGCGAACCCCGAATGGTCCTTGGTGGCACGCCATTACGAATCGGCGGAGCGATTCGACGAAGCCGCAAACGCCCACCGAAAGGCCGCGGCGGACGCGCGGCGCCGCGGTGCACTCAACGAGGCGAGGGCCTCCCTGGGCCGGGCGTTGGACAACATCGTGCGCACTGCGTCGAATCCCGCACGAGACAAGCGCGAGGTCGCAGTGCGACTCGAGGCTGGCCTCCTCGCGTCGGTGGCGCACGGTCATGCAAGCACGGAAGCGGCCGCGGAGTTTGAGCGCTGCCTGCAACTGATCGGCCCCGACCCGACTCCGGAGCTCTACGCCACCCTGAACGCATTGTGGACCTACTACACCGCACGCGGTGACCTACGCAGAGGCATTCAGGTGGGCGAGACGCTGCGCGCAAAACTCGCCCAGGTGCCGGGGGTCAATCTGGCCAGCGCCGCGATCATGGGGATCCTGGCCGGCTTTCAGGGCGACTTCTACACCGCCCGAGACACACTGGAACAAGCCATCGCCGGCGTTGGCGAGGTGCCCAAGAACGAAATCGCCTACTACGGGCCCAACGACCCGATCGGAGGAATGCTGTCGTTCCTCGCGTTTACCCGTTTCGTACAAGGCGATCTGGCCGGAGCGAACACCGCCCTGCAGCAGATGGAAGCCAGGAGCCATGCCGCCGGATTCCCGCAGGGCGCCTTCAGTCTGTGCTATGGGCGATCGATCGATGCGTTGATTCGCGCCGAAGCCGGCGAACTCGAGCATTGTGTCGACCTGGCCGCGGAGCTCATCTCGCTGGCGAAACAACACGATTTCGATGAATGGTTGATGGTGGGCTGGAGCGAGAAGAGCGCCGGGCGGGCACTACAGGCGCTAGCCGCCGGGGAAACCGATCCCGCCGCGCTGGCACCGCATGTCGAGACCATGACCACCGTCGCACAGACCTGGCGCGCCTTCGAGGTGAAGACATTCCTCGCGTTCTACGATGGTGTACTGGCCCGTGTGCTGACAGCCGCGGGCGATCGGCAGGCAGCGCGTGAATGTGTCGACGCCGCACTGGAGATGGGCCAGGACACCTTGATTCAGTTCTACGACGCCGAACTGCTGCGGTTGCGTGCACACACGCTCGATGACGTTGACGAACGACATCAACACTTCCGCGACGCGATCCAGTTAGCAAAGAAGCAAGGCGCATATATCTTCGAATTACGTTCGGCCGCGGATGATTTCGAGCTGATAGGCGAGCCGGCGCGGGGGGCGCTGCTCGAGGCGTCTGGTCGTCTGCCCACCGATCAGTCGTGGCCGGACTTGGCCCGCGTGCGAGCACTGCTGGGGTGACGAGAAACCATAGCCGGGTCGCCATTCTCGGTGGAGGCATGGCCGGACTAAGTGCCGCGTGGCGGCTGAGTGAGCCCGGTTGGCGGGACCGCTTCGATTCCATCACCATCTACCAGCGTGGCTGGCGCCTTGGTGGCAAAGGCGCGTCCAGCCGCGGGCCGAACGGGCGCATCGAAGAACACGGCCTGCACGTGTGGCTGGGCTGCTACGACAATGGGTTCGCGTTACTTCGAGAGTGCTACGCCGAACTCGACCGTGCTACAACCGATCCCGAGGCGCCGATCCACACCTGGGATCAGGCCTTCATCCCGTCGGACCACATGGGGATCGCTGACCGCTTCGATGATGAGTGGCTGGTGTGGCCCGGCGGACTCGCCCGCAACGATGAGGTACCAGGCGAGCCGAACGCGACGGGTCGAGAGTTCACCGCGGTCGACTTCCTCCGCCGCGCCTTGCAGTTGATTCTTAACTTCGCCGACTCCCTGCCCCCGCTCGACGGGGAAGCCCATCTGCTACCCGACTCTTCCGACTCGACGGGGGAGTGGCTTCAAGTGGTGCGGTGGGGCGTCTTAGCGATGTTGGCGACCTTGGCTAAACCACTTGCCCCCGAGGAGATTCCGTCCGGGGCGCTGAATCACGTGCTGGATGCGATCCGTGAGGCACTCGACTATGAGCATCGCCCCGATCATCGGCGTTTCTGGTTGTTTCTGTCGCTGGAGACCGCGACCGCGCGCGGAATAATCGCGGACAAACTGGTCACCGATCCGCGCAGCTTTCGGGCTATCAACGACGAGGACTTCTGTGCCTGGATTCTTCGCCATGGCGCCCATCCCGACGTGGTGGACTTCCCGCTCGTTCGTGGGCTGTACGACATGGTCTTCGCGTATGAGGACGGGGACTTCAACAAACCTGCGTTGGGCGCGGGAGTGGCCTTGCTGCTCACCGGAATCGCACTGTTCCAGTACAAGGGCGCGTTCTTCTGGAAGATGACGGCCGGCATGGGCGACGTCGTCATCGCGCCCCTGTACCAGGCGTTGCGCAGACGCGGCGTCGAGTTCGAGTTCTTCCACCGCGTCGACGCGCTGCACCTCGACGACAATCGTCAGGCAGTCGAGGCGATCACCATCGGACGTCAAGCCCGGCTCGTCGCCGGGGTAGACGAATACGAACCGCTGATCCGGATCGGCGGTCTTCCCATTTTCCCGGACTTGCCGCTGGCCGAACAGCTGGACGGGCCGGTTCGTGGTGGCCTGGAGTCTCACTTCGGCGAGCGTGCGGACGTCGAGACCCGGGTGCTGCGCAGGGGAGTCGACTTCGATCACGTCGTACTGGCTGCGTCACTTGGCATGGTGGAACTGGTTGCTGCTGAACTGATTGCCGACAGTAAGCAATGGCGTGACATGACGTCGAATCTGCGCACCGTCGCTACGCAGGCCTTTCAACTGTGGCTGAGCCCGGACGAACCGACTCTGGGGTGGCACCGCCCCGGCGTCACCACCAGCGGCTACGTCGCGCCTTTCGACACCTGGGCATCGATGCCGCAGACGCTGTGGGCCGAGCAGTGGCCCGTCGACGATCAGCCGCGTACGGTGGCCTACTTCTGCGGAGCCCTGAATGCGTTGTGGCCCAACGCTGAAGAACCCGGCGTCTACGCGGCGAGCTGCCGCGAAAAAGTGGTCAACCAAGCGGTCGCCTACCTCGACAACCACGTCGGGCTCTACCTGCCCGGGGCGGTCAACGAGCAGGGCTTTGCGTGGCACCTCCTGGTTGGCGCCAACGGTCACCGCGGCGCGTCCGCCCTAGAGACCCAGTACGTCAGCGTCAACATCGATCCCTCGGACCGTTACGTCCAGTCGGTTCCGGGATCCGACAAGTACCGACTGAGATCGGACGAAAGTGGTTATGAGAACTTGGTTTTAGCGGGGGACTGGACCGATTCCGGCTTCAACGCCGGATGCATCGAAGCCGCCGTCATGTCTGGTCTGCAGGCCGCGAATGCTCTACTTGGCCGCGGCCACCGGTACCGCATTCGGGGGTTCTACCAGCCCTGACCATTAACCCAGTCGCGCGGTGCGCACGGTGACCCCAGCAGCGGCAAGCCTTTTCAGCAAGACGTCACCCATCGCCGACGCCGGCGTCAACACACCGCGCCGGTCGGGCAACTGGTCCCTATCACACGCCAGCGCGAGCGCGCTCTCGCCGAGCAACACCGCCGTGGCGGCGTAGCCGGGGTCGCCGTCCTGAGCCATCGACGACATATACCGCGCGCCGCTAGTCGTCGTCGTGTAAGTCTCGACCCGATAGTGACCGCGCGGCGCGCCATCGCCATTCGGCCGCGGGATCAGGTTCTCCAGCAGCCCCGGAGGCAACATCCGCAGGTATGCACCGCCGAGCCTGGAGGCGCCGCTGATGGTCGCGTTGGTCATCGCCGCCATCGCGGGCGCAACGGGAGACGAACCCATGCTTGCCGCCTCTGAATAGCGAAACCCGCGGCCGTATTCCCATCCGAGCAACGCGTTGGTGCGCCGGACACATCGGGTGTTGTACAGCGCCATCAGGTACCCGCTCGTCCACAAACCGGTCATCTCGGGGGCGAGCTCTTCGCCTCTGTGCAACGACACGTCCGGCTGAGGCCCCAGGTCCGGCTCGGCGGCGCGATTGGGACTCAGGCTGTACGGGTCGTCGAGCATCCGTCGTGTCGCGGGATCGCCGAACCCGGCGCGCATCAGCTCGAGCATCGTGTCGATGGTCCCCCGAGAGAAGCCCATCGCGTAGTTCGCGGTCCGCAGGACGAATGTGGTGTCGGCCAATTCGCCCGCACGATCGGTCACCACCCGTCGGTGCAGCGCATACACGGTCAAATCCGAAGGGATGGAGTCGAATCCGCAAGAGTGCACGATCCGGGCGCCGGTTTCGACCGACTGCTCCTGGTAGGCGTCGATGCTATGTCGGACGAAGGGGACCTCGGCCGCCAGGTCGACGTAATCGGTTCCGGCAGCAGCACACGCAGCAACGACCGGCAGCCCTTGGGAGGCATAGGGTCCCACCGTGCTGATCGCTACGCGCGTTCGGGCGGCCAGTTCGTTCAGGGCTTGCGGGTCTCCGATGTCGGCGACGATCAGCGGCCAGTCGCGGGCCTCGTCGGGCAGTGCCTGCCGCAGATCGTCCAGCCGCTGCGCCGACCGGCCGGCCAAACCGACGCGCAGTCCGCTGCTCGCCAGATATCGCGCGGTGAGTTTGCCGACTGCACCGGTCGCGCCGTAGAGCACGATGTCGAGGTCACGCTGCGCGGCGTGCATGGCCGTTGACGCTACCCGAGGATCCGCGTTGCCCGCCCGCGCTACAGATGTAGACAGAGCCGTGGGCGGGCGTTAATTGCGAGGATCTCGGCACTCGCGCGGCGCACCGCACGTAGTGCGAACGCCCTGGTCGCGAACAAGCTGCCGTCCCGAGGTCACCTTTTCGGCTCGCCGCAGTTAGGGTCGAATGTATGTGCGGCGCC
>NZ_JBVAXR010000065.1:0-9413 GCF_055419445.1 Mycobacterium sp. IDUB_19
GTTCAATGGCAGAACATCAGCTTCCCAAGCTGAATACGCGGGTTCGATTCCCGTCATCGGCTCCACGTTTGACCAGCGCCAATAATGTTCGACCTGTTCGATCAGCCTGCGTCGGATCTCACCGAAATAAGCAGCTGGTTGACTCAGCATCTGGGGGCACTGCCCGTGGGCCGATGCGACCGTCAGTAGAGATAAACCCGCGCGTTGTTGCCGCCACTGCATGTAATCCAGTCGTCGGAACCATACGTCGCGCACTGCATCACGAAGTTCGATCCGTCGCACGCGGCCCCGTCAACAGTGTTGCAATCGACGGCGCCCGGCGCTGATACGGTGCGTAGTTGCCGCGTGGCGTTGCCGTACTTGTTCCAGTACGACGTAAGCACACTGCCAGCGAAGTAGCACGATGTCTCCGGTGTTCCACGCCCGGCGTGGCTGCCCCATCCCGTGATGTT
The DNA here is from genome assembly GCF_055419445.1 of Mycobacterium sp. IDUB_19. Taxonomy (NCBI): domain Bacteria; kingdom Bacillati; phylum Actinomycetota; class Actinomycetes; order Mycobacteriales; family Mycobacteriaceae; genus Mycobacterium; species Mycobacterium sp. IDUB_19. Next base: position 453 of record NZ_JBVAXR010000065.1, read on the forward strand.
GTTGAGGGACCAACCATAGTTGCAGCTCTCATGGTTGGCGCTGTTATCGGGGCCGCTGATCAGCGGCGGGCGTGCAAGAGAGGGGGGTGGCGGCGGCGATAGGGGTGGGACTAGCTGCACCGACGTTGGGCCCTGGGGATGATCGGAGGTCGGCGACACTGCTGTTGGGCCGGCCGTCCGCGTAAGGGTCGTGGGCGGACGATCGTTCTGCTGGGCGAGCAACCCGATGATGACACCGATACCGCCCAAGACGAGCGCGGCAGCGACAATGATCACCGTCGGCACCAGCCACGGGCCGCCCTGGCGGGCCTGTTGGCCAGCTTGCCATGCCGGGCGAGTAGGCCCACCGTCGTAAAGCCCGGGTCCGGCGGCGATGTCAGGACCCGGTTGTGCCGCAAAGGGTCCGCTGTGGGGCCCGGACGAGGATGCTCCGGTCAGGGCACGTTGCGCGGCGCGGCCCAGCGCTCCCGCGCTGCCGTAGCGGTCGTCGGGGTCTTTGGCCATCCCGCGGGCAATCACGTCATCGAAGGCGGGCGGCACGCGGGGATTGACCACGCTGGGCCGCGGCGGGGGCGCGGACATGTGGGCGGCGATCAATTGCTCGACGCCGCCAGCGGTAAATGGGGCCTGGCCGGTTAGGGCCTCATAAAGTACAGCGGCCAACGAGTAGACGTCCACCGCCGAAGTCGTCGGCCGGTCTTCGAACCGCTCCGGTGCCATGTAGGCGAATGACCCGATCGCAGAGCCGGCAACCGTCAGCCGAGTGTCATCGAGGTTTTGCGCGATCCCGAAGTCGATGAGGTAGGCGAAGTCTTCGGTCGAGGTGATCAGAATGTTCTGCGGTTTGACGTCGCGGTGAATCATGCCCTGGGCGTGGGCGGCGTCCAGGGCCGCCGCGATCTGACGGATGATCGCGACCGCACGTTCGGGCTCGAGCGGGCCTCGCTTGAGTAAATCGTGAAGGTCTTGGCCGCGGACGAGCCGCATGTCGATGAACAGACTGCCGTCGGTTTCGCCCCAGTCGTAGATCGGGATGACGTGCGGCTCCTCGAGCATCGCCGCAGCATGGGATTCGCGCTGAAATCTGTTGCGGAAGCGCTCATCATTGGAGAGCTCTTGGCGCAGGATCTTTAGCGCGACGGTGCGGTCCTTACTGGTGTCGTAGGCCTCGTACACCTCACCCATGCCGCCCTGCCCGAGCAACCGGTTGAGCTTGTACTTGCCGAATATCGATCCGGCGCGGACATTTGCTGCAACCACGACACCCCTTCCGCTGCCGACTAGCAGTATCCGCCGCGTAGGCACAGCGCGGACCCATATGCCAAGACCCACGGGGCTGGCCCGATCCCACTACTGGCCCGATCCCATCAATGGTCGCGGATGGTCGCGGCTTAGGGATTTCGACCACCCCATCCCCAGCCAGTCCGCGTATAACTAGTGAAGGGATGCCACGCCTTGAGCCGGAGCCACGGAACTGCGCTGATACCAGCTAAGCGATTGCACGCTAAAGCTACGGGATGGCTATGTAGCATCGGCCCATGCCGTTGCGGAGCGGTACGACTTTCGCCGGATACGAAATCATTCGGCTACTCGGGTCGGGGGGCATGGCCGAGGTCTATCTTGGTCAGCATCCAAGGTTGCCGCGGCAATACGCTTTAAAGGTCCTCTCTGAGGGGATGACGGCGGACACCGAGTTCCGTAAGAGATTCAGTCGCGAAGCTGACTTGGCCGCCACCTTGTCGCATCCCAATATTGTTGGGGTACATGATCGCGGCGAGTTCGATGGCCAACTGTGGATCGCCATGGACTACGTCGAGGGCACCGACGCCGGGCAGCTGATGAAGGACCGTTACCCGGCGGGGATGCCAGTGCAGGACGTGTGCGCCATTGTCACCGCCATCGCTGACGCACTTGACTACGCTCACAAACGTGGACTGTTGCACCGCGATGTGAAGCCTGCCAATATCTTGCTCGCTGAGCCTGAGGACGGCAAGCGGCGGATCCTATTGGCGGACTTTGGTATTGCGCGACCACTCGGAGAAATCAGTGGACTTACCGCGACCAACTTCACCGTGGGCACACTCGCCTACGCCGCACCTGAACAATTGATGGGCGAAGAGATCGACGGCCGTGCCGATCAGTACGCGCTAGCCGCTACGGCCTATCAGCTGCTAACTGGATCTCGGTTATTTCCTCACTCCAACCCGGCGGTCGTGATCAGCCGACACCTCAATACAGCTCCCCCTCCGCTGGCAGACACGCGACCCGAACTCGCGGCACTGGACGCCGTGCTAGCCGCCGCATTGGCCAAGAATCCCCACGACCGATTCGCGCGCTGCAGCGAGTTCGCGGGGGCCCTCGCCGAGCAGACCCAGAATGCGGCGCTGCCGACGTCGGCTGGAGCCACCATAGCGGCGCCCATCGGCCGCTCAACAGCTTCCACAGGCGAACCTTCGACAGATGAACCGCCACCATCCGTTATGCCAAAACCCGCAGAGACGATTCGTGACAAACGCCGGTTGACGCTAGTCGCTGCCGCGGCGATCGCGGTCGTCCTGACGGCGGTCGTTGCATTGACTTGGCGTCCATGGGAGCAGCGCCGCACCGACTCCGCCACGTCGAGTTCGCCGCCGCCTACTGCACCAGCCCCCGTACCCGCCCCCAACATCAACCGCGCACCCGCTGTTCCGCAGCCCGACGGTCAACCCGTCGATCCGGCCAGTACCGGCCCAGCCGAAGGATCGTCATGCAGCCACGCGCAGCACAACAACATCACCATCTCCAACAGCGGAACGACCGTCCGATGCGTATCGGGCCCCGACGGCTACTGGTGGCAGCCTGACACCGGTCAACAAGCCGAACCCGCCCTCGTCGGACAACAAGGATGGGCCGCCTGCCTGAAGTCATCTCCCCAAGCCCAGTGCGTCATGTCAGCCGTCGCCGTCGCTGGAGGGATCAACCCCGCTGGCCCGGTCTACCCGCCTGGCGCCTACGCGATTCCGGCCACGATGCCCTACGGCACCTACGGCGCGAGCATCGATTTTGGAACCGGCCAGTTCAGCAACGGCATCGCTGCCAATCCATGCATCTACACCACCTACAACGCCGCGGGCAACATCATCAACACCGGCACCTTCAACTCATACTCCCAGGGGTCGCCGCAAGCCGAAATCGACCGCAACACAACGCTGTTCCGGACCTCGGGTTGCACACCATGGGCGCTCACCAAGACCCAGCCCGCCATCTCAACTCCTCGGCCCAACCTGCCAGGAACTGATGCGTTGGGTTTTTTGGGGTCCAAGGCCCGCTGCGACCCCGGAAATCCGCCGGCCCTTATGGCCCAGACCACCAAATCCTTACTCGTTGTCTGCCAGCCTGGCTCTGGAAACTATTACTACCGCGGAGTTCGCGTCAGCGACGGAGCCAGTATCGAACTCCCGAACGCAGTCCATACACCTACCGGCTTCGACGTCACCAATCCCGCCGACGGCACACGCTATCAGGTGCGGCCCAATGTGCTGAACATCATTTCGCCGGATGGCCAGGTGGACTCGGAACCTATGGTCCAATACGTGTCCAGGTAGGGATGGAGCCAAGACAAGTCGGAGCACCTCCATATTTTGATGAAGTCGAAGGGCCACTCCGGGGGCTTGGCGCGCCGCTGTGCGCCATCTATCCACGGCGAGGTCACCCATCATGTTGGGCATGGTGATCGAAACTGCTGCGGACACAGTGACAGACACGCCCACTCCAACACTGCGGATTTCCCTGGGAAGCAGGATCTCCAATTGTATGAGACGCCGCAATTTCAGTACACCACTGGCCGCAGGACGCTACGTTGCAGAGCTGAGTAGCTTGCATTGCCAAAGATGATGGCCAAACCCGCGCCCCAGGGAGGAAATATGAAGCTGTTAGGTATCTGCCCACAAGCCTTGGCGGCCACAACGTTCGCGATAGCGAATGTGGCAGGGTTACTTCTCCCGCCATCAGTCAATGCTGCACCAGGGACAACAATCCCGGGAGACGGGACGTACGCCGTCGGCACCGATATCCAACCTGGAACCTACGTTTCATCGAACCCTGGGTATTGCAGTTGGTATCGGCTGTCGAGCCTGAGCGGCGATGGGCAGATCATTGCGTCCGACAACACTGCTTCGGGCAAGCAATACGTGACCATCGCGCCAAGTGACGTTGGATTCAAAACGAACTCGTGCTCCACGTGGAGCTTGGCGTCTATGACACCGGCTAGCCAACCAAGCACAACCATCCCAGGAGACGGCGTTTATGCCGTTGGTGTCGATATCCAGCCTGGCTCCTACGTTTCATCGAATCCTGGGTATTGCAGTTGGTATCGCTTGTCGGGTTTCAGCGGCGATGGGCAGATCATCGCGTCCGACAACACTGCTTCGGGCAAGCAATACGTGACCATCGCGCCAAGTGACGTTGGGTTCAAAACGAACTCGTGCGCTACTTGGAACCTCGCAACGTCACGGTAGGCGCGCCATGGTGACGAATCCGCCGCCGGGCTGGCAGGCCGGCGCTCCTGGCTCTGAACCATCGTATCTGCCGTCAGCTCGCCCTCAAGCGGTGAGGAAACAACGGAACGTGCTGGGGTTAATCGCGTTAATCCTCAGCATCATTGGATTCATTTTTGCCTGCATCCCAGGAGCACTCATCGTCGGATGGGTGCTGCTACCTATCGCGTTCATCCTCGGCATTGTGGGGTTGTTCCCGTCCGGAAAGACGAAGGGCGCAACCATTGCTGCGGTCATAGTCTCAGTTATCGGAACCGTGGTTGGCGTCACCGTTTTCTTCACTGTGGTCGGGAACGCGTTCGGCAACGCCTTCCAGAAATCAGACTTCTCGCCGTCTTCCCCGACGGCAACTAGTGGGGGCGGGAGCGGCCCTGGCCCTCAGCCGAGCAGTAAGGGCAGCAGGGAGAACCCGCTTCCCATCGGCGAGACTGTCAGTAACCAGGACTGGCAAATTGCGCTCGGACCTCCCCGCGAGGCAGGGGCCGAGATTGCGGCGACAAACCAGTTCAACAACCCGCCTAAGGCGGGCATGGAGTACTGGATCGTGCCAGTCACAGCTACCTACACCGGAGACAAAACCGGCAATCCCACGTTTGGCGTCACCGTCAAATTCGTGGGCTCAGACAACCGGACCTATGATGGCTACTGCGGAGTCATCCCCGACCCGGTTAACGATGTCGGCGACCTATACAAAGGCGGGGTGGCTAAAGGGAACAAATGCGTGGCTGTCCCTGCCGGTGCGAACGGACTGTGGACCGTGTCCACCGGATTTGCCGGTAAGCCCGTCTTCTTTGTCGCTAAGTAACGCGGTTCCTTGAGTCGGGCTACTTGGTAGCGGAGCAGGAATTGAACTTCTTCGCCGTCGCTGCTGCGGTCATGACCGTGTTCGCAGGCTTGGCATCGCCAGCCGCTCACGCGGACAGCTATAGCCCGCAGGAGCAGGTGCTGCTGGACCAACTGATGAACAGGTGCAACGACACGCCGAACGAGCCAACAATCCACGCCTGCGCCGAGAAAGCCTTGGAACTGATCCAAGACGACGGCAAGCCACTCGGCCCGAATGAATCCGCCATCGCCGTGGGAGAAGTTCGTCCGTGACTCAATTCCCGACGGGGCGGGGCTGCAGAAGTGCGTCGATCTGATGGGGATCTACGCCCAATTGCGTTCAACTAGTGCGATCAATGCGCCCTAGACGACCCTCCGCTCTAGCCCGACACCACATGGCCCGGCTGATCCCTGAAGGTGACAGATACCCGACCTATGGTGATGGCCGCTTGACTAAAAAGAGGAGACATGAACATCAGCGATGAATCGGTAGCGCCGCGTGAAGTTGACGATGAGCTTGGGGCAGTTCGGCCCTGTCCAGAGGTACAGGCGGAGATCGTCGAGTTCCTTCGCAACGACCAATCTCGCGTAGGTGAAGTTTTTCGCGGGCGGGATCGTGGACTTAGTGCTGACGACATCGCCGCCGAACTTGGTGTTGCTACCTCCGGGTTCGTTTCGAACAACACGAGGGCAATCCTGTCTCTTACTGACGGCGACCTGGCAACGGCACCGACTCTCGCCTTACAAACTGCGCGGATCTTCCGCCGGTTCCTCAAGAACCATGATTGGTCGTCTGAGGCTCATAGGTATCTTGAACGAAACCTTGCCGAGCTGGAACGTCGTGCCAGTGACGAGACTGCCCGGACAGTTGAAGTCGAGCAGGCGAAAGCGCAAACGGAACGCGCGGAGTCCGAAAATTTGCCGGGGATCTATGTCTACGCGCTGCCTCAGTACTTGCGGTACCCGTATGAGAAGAGCGGCCGAACGCTAATGAAGGTCGGGCGTAGCGACAGCGACGTGATCCAACGATTTATGAACCAAACCCGCACAACTGCACTGCCAGAAGAGCCGATCTTGCTCAGGATTTACCGAACGGAGCCACAGTCATCAGCTATCGCTGAAGACCGCTTCCACCGACTCCTCGAAGCGGCAGATCATCATCGGAGTGTTGCCAGGACAGCGGGACGCGAGTGGTTTGTCACCAGCACTCGGTTTCTAGATGAGGTAGCCAAGACCCTCGCGCTCCGCATAGTAGTCGTGAATGAAGCGGAGATCTCCGAGGACGAATAGCTAGTTGTTTGTCCGAAAGGCCCCATCTCTTGTCTCTAGTCTTCGTGTACCACGGCTGCAGCAACGTGAGAGGTGCACCTCGATCACCTCAGAGTCGCGTCACTTATCGATCTGAGCGCCCGACCTTGCATCGTAGGCCCATCTGAGAACTAAAGACCGTCATCACGAATGCGGCGTTGTGACAGTCGGCGTCGAAGTAAGATTTGGAAATGTCGGGAATGTAGGAAGGTCGTTAGGCGATGGATGCGTGACGCCTGGCCCACTATCCCTTTGGGTCCAAATGTAGCCGGCCCCAAAGACCAGAGCTAAGGACGCCGCAATAACTGCGGCTGTTTGCCAATTGAAAGTCCATCGCGTTAAGACTTGTCCGGTTGACTCATCAACACCCTTTGCAATTTGCCTCGCCACGACCCAGGCGGCGACGCATAACACGGCAGACGACACGGCGAGCAGCCATAGCCCCCACCCGACTGACGGACCAACGGGAACGCCGAAGAGACTTTCCTTCGGGACTGTCATGAGCCTAATTAAGAACGACACCGCCCAGCCCCCGCAGGCCGCTCCCACAACGAACGGCGCCCACGCGAGCGGAACTGCCCAGCGCGAATCGAACCTAGTACGCAGCCAGAACAACTCGGTGAGTAGTGCAACGCAGGAAATTGCTCCGAGGGTCAGAGTGGTTATGCCCCAGTTTCCAGCATCGAGACCGTTCAACGTGAATATGAACGCGTTCATCCATGGACCGACGCTGCCCAGCATGACGCCCACGCTCGCAGCGATGGCGGCAAACAGAGAGGGGCGATAGTACGGCGCGGCGTTGGGCGGCCAGTCGGACAACGGAGGCATGCCCGACATTGGAGAAGCCACATTGGCCGGTTTTCCAGAAGCTGGCGTGCCAGGCTTTGGAGAAACCGGTTTGCTAGACGTTGGAGAAATGCCAGTCCTGTCTGCCGTCGGAGCATCGGTCTTACTCCGCGCCGTAGACCGCGTGGTTGCCTGGGTCGCGTTAGCCAACGAAGCGTCGGCGCTGTCCAGAAACGTCTGGAACTCCGACAGGCTGATTCGACCGTTCTCGAAATCCTCTAGTTTCGAGCCGATTTCGGTGGAGAGCTTGACGAGCGCTCTTGGTTGGCTTGCGCGTTCAATCCGCGCACCGCATTCGCCACAGAAATGTTGAGCGTCGGGGTTCTTGTGGCCGTTTGGACAGGTCGCCATGAGAATTCACCGTAGTCGTACCGGCCAAAGTTCTGAAGGAGAAGTGATTGGGCCTTGGCGACCTAACTTGAGGAATGGGAATCGCCGCGTCGAGATGCAGGTGCCGCGCGACGGCCTAACGCGCCCGCGCAGCGTGCAACTGACGGGCGGCACCGTGCGGTTAGCAAGTGTCCGCCGCAAGCGCCGGAGACCGACCACAAAATTGTTCGTTTCGCCTTCGACCCGCGAGCCGCCTAGCTAGCTTGTTCATCGCAGGCTCACCGAAGGGCGGTAAAACGGGGCGCACTCGCCGTCGGCAAGCTATTTCTAATCTCGCTGTAGCGCCAATCGGCGGGACGGCCTCTGCAGCAGCAGCGCACAGCCCGCAAGCAGCGCCGCCGCTAGGCGTTGTTGTCGATGTGCACGCACCATACGGAATCTGCCATCCCTCGTGTCGACACACACGAAGCTGCACTAATGCCCGGGTGGACCGCAAAACGGCGGTGCGGGTGGCAAGTTCGTCACATTGACCGTCGTCTCATTATTCGTCAAGTTCGTCGTCTGATTGGTGACCGGGCTCGTTGTCTTGGGAGACAACCAGCCATGCACGGCCACAACAACACCCAGGATGAATGAGAGTATCGCCACGACTGCCGCAATCTTCGTATACAAGAGAGTTTGAGCGGCAACAACTTCCGCTGGACTCAGAGGGCGCACCTGCTCGGCAACGTTAGGTGGGTTCGCCTCTATCGGCGTGCCGGAGTCTTCCGCTGAGATTAGTTGCTCAGCGCCACCCAGTTGGGTGCCGACGGCCGCGTACATCATTTGCTGAACTTCGGGGCTCGGGGGTACGAGGACTCGCGGGGCCGCGTCCATGATTTGCTGAACTTCGGGGCTCGACAGCACCGCGTCCCAGTCGACCTGATTTATCAGGTTCTGCACATCCAGGGCCTCCGAGGAGGCCAAGGCTTGCGCGGCCTGCTCGACCAGGTTCTGCGTGTCGAGCAAGCTCGCGAACTGCGGCGTCATGGCTTGCATGGCCTGCTCGACCAGGTTCTGCGTGTCGAGCAAGCTCGCGAACTGCGGCGTCATGGCTTGCATGGCCTGCTCGACCAGG
>NZ_JBVAXR010000065.1:9511-10750 GCF_055419445.1 Mycobacterium sp. IDUB_19
GGTTCTGCGTGTCGAGCAAGCTCGCGAACTCCGGCGCGAAGGCTTGCGCGGGCTGGCCGTGGTGGACTGACAACGCGTCCCCGCTGTGCGTGCTCAACCTGCCACCTCCATCGTTAATCGTGCGTCGAGTTCAGGTTACTCGCGAGTAGCGAACTGCGAACGAAGGACACACGAGCGTGTCGAACCGCGCCGTATCGCTGAATCCGCAGGTGGCTAGAACGTATTTTTGCGAGTCGTTGATGGTGCCGGATATACCACTGCTACTGAGTGTTTGTGGCGGGCCGTCTCATCGGCTGGCTGCACGTTCCGCCAACTGTTTGCTGGGCTTGCGTGGCATAACCCGAATCGCGCAGAAATCGCGCAGGAAATCCTCGTCAGGTTTGCGTCGGCTTTCGGCGACCATCACAACCAACGGCTTGACCTGCGGCGATGGCACGCAACCATCAATGCTTCTCGATGCAAACGTCCAGGTCGGCCCATTTCGACTCGTTCGCATCGAGTAGGTCACCGGATGCCATTTCGCAATAGGATGCCCGACTCGCGTGAACATGACGGCAGGTCGTTAGCCTCTCAGGCCGCTACTCAGCAGGGGGCTCCTGGCCCGTCGCTTCGTAAACCCAATCGCGGATGCGTACCCACAGAGCATTCGACATAGCCAAGCCGAGCGGTACCTGGATCGAGTCTCCGTCTGCGTTCGTCGCTGCGACTACCAACACCTCCTTTCTGTCTTCCACCCTGTAAAGGTCGATTGAGAAGCCCTCTGAGAGTCCTTTGATCCGTGCGGGTAGTTCGGTCAATTGTTCCCCCTGACAATGGTGTTCGACTTCGGTGTTCGCCTGAGCGTCTGGTACAGCCGAACGGGTACGCAGCTGAGTCCCTTCGGGCTCCAACGAACAAGGTTGAACATCAACGAGGGTAACGACGGAAGCGCCGCTTCAGGGCACTTTTCGCCACCAACGCCGACTACCATCGACCCTCCTAAGGTGTCACAACGCTGTCAGAAGTAGTTGCGACCGCAGCACACATTCCCCGACACCCATGGACGCTAACCCGCAGGTCACCCAACTCGGTGCACAACCGAAAGCAGTCCTGGACGCGCCAAATCGACTTCCCAAGCTGAATACGCGGGTTCGATTCCCGTCATCGGCTCCACGTTTGACCGGCCCGGTTCCCGGGCTTACCGACGCCTTGGCTTCATAACGCCCACACAACGTCCGCAGGATCCTGACACAGCTTCCC
>NZ_JBVAXR010000066.1:0-10433 GCF_055419445.1 Mycobacterium sp. IDUB_19
GACGGCACGCAGGCGCTGGAGCTGATCAAGGAGCACCGTCCCGACGTCGCGTTGCTCGACTTCCGGATGCCCGGCATGGATGGCGCCCAAGTGGCCGCGGCGGTGCGAAGCAACGACCTGCCGACGCGCGTGCTGCTGCTGTCGGCCCATGACGAGTCGGCGATCGTGTATCAAGCGCTGCAGCAGGGCGCCGCGGGCTTTCTGCTCAAGGACTCGACGCGCACCGAGATCGTGAAGGCCGTGCTCGATTGCGCGCACGGAAACGACGTCGTGGCGCCCTCGCTTGCCGGAGGCCTCGCCGCCCAGATTCGGCAGCGAGCAGAACCGACGTCTCCCGTCCTCAGCGCTCGGGAGCGCGAGGTGCTCAATCGGATCTCGCGCGGTCAAAGCATCCCCGCGATCGCAGCCGAGCTGTTCGTGGCACCCTCCACAGTCAAAACGCATGTGCAGCGGCTATACGAGAAGCTCGGGGTCAGCGATCGCGCGGCTGCTGTCGCCGAGGCTATGCGGCAAGGTCTGCTCAGCTAGCGGCAGGCCACGCTTCCGGCTCCCGAGTCGGCGCCGGCTGCTCCTCCCACAGCATGGCCTTCGCACAGGCCTCTGCCTCGGCGACCAGGTGGCGAGCCCGGCGCTCCACCTCGTAGAGGTGGCCGGCACTGATGCCGCCGCCGACCAGCTGCTCCCTTGCCAAGACCAGTGGGTCCACCGAGGACGCACCATTCGTGCGTCGGGTGACCGCCTGAACCAGAACGGGACCTCCGCCCGCGGCCGCGCATCGCACGGCGCCGGCGACCGAGTCACGAACCGCCTCAACGTCGTTGCCGTCGACAGAGAGCACCGGCAGCCCGTGGCACTCGCTCGCGTTGGTTTCCTGACATGCGTTTTCGACGACGAACACCACCGGAAGCTGCCAGGACAGGGCGATGTGCGCGGCCTCGGCGAAGTCTGCGGATTTCGCGTCACGCGTTTCCATGACGCACACCGTGACGCTACCGTCGTCGATCAGTTGCTTGCCGTAGGCGTGTCCCACGGCCAGTAGCGGTGATCGCTGCAAAGCGCCTGAGAGAGAAGACGACCCACGAACGGAAGCCACGAACGGCGCGTCCTCGTCGCTGTCAGGGCCGAAACCCGGGCCGATCAACGCGGCGATGGCCGGGCCCAGCGGCAGCGCGCAACCGATCTGCTGGGCGTGCTGCAGATGGATTATGCCGGTGGTCATGAGGTCGCCGGGACGAAGTGCCGCGGCGGTGCCGATGGCCACTGCCTCTTGACCGAATGCGGCCTGCACGGGTTGGTTGAGCCGACCGTCGATGCGCAACTCCTCCACTGCCATGTCGAGCAGGCGCAAGACCCACATTTGGCGGTACAGCTCCAGCTGCTCACGCAACCGTGCCGCAGACAGTTCAGGTGTGCGAGTCATGTTCGGTGTCTCCTAACTCGTCGTGGATACGAGAGTTAAGTTAGGCGGGTTGCGCTGGGCAAACCTCCGCCGATCGGGCCGCATTCCGGATGAATGCCCGTTCCCCCGATTGGGGGACACGCGACCATCAATCCTGGCCCTGACCTGCGCGTAACAGCAACCGCGCGGCCGCCGAATACGGGTCGTCCTGGCCGTCGACCACCGATTCCGCGAGCCCATCGAGCTCCGACTGGCTCCGCAGTTGGGTTTGGGCCAGCGAAAGGATCTGTGCGCGGGCGCGAGCCACCCGACGCTCACGGCTGTCGGTGCGGTGGTGGTCGTCGATGGCGGCGACGAGGTCCGTGACCCCCTCACCCCGAGCGGCGATGAGGCTGACGATGGGCGCCTTGGTCTCGGCCCGCAGGTCCCGCACGGTCTGTTCGGCACCATCCCGGTCGGCCTTGTTGACCGCAACGATGTCGGCGACTTCCAGCACGCCCGCTTTGGCGGCCTGGACCGCGTCGCCCGCCCCGGGGTTGAGGATGACGATGGTGGGGTCGGCGACGGCGGCAATCTCGATCTCCGACTGCCCCACCCCCACGGTTTCCAGCAGCACCATGTCGTAACCGATCGCACCGAGCAAGCGGATGGCCGCCGGCACCGCGGCCGCCAGACCCCCGAGATGACCGCGGCTCGCCACCGAGCGGATCAGCACGTCAGAGTCGTTGATATGCGCGGCCATTCGAATTCGGTCGCCCAGCAGCGCGCCGCCGCTGAATGGCGACGACGGGTCCACGGCCAGCACAGCCACCCGGCAGCCACGCTCGCGGTAGGCGCCGACGAGGGCCGCAACCGTCGTCGACTTACCCGCGCCCGGCGGACCGGTGATACCGACGACACGCACCTTGAGCGCGCTTGCCGGGCCGATGCTGGCCAGCACCTCGTCGCGCCGTTCGCCTTCGACGAGGCTGAGCAGCCGACCCACGGCGCGCGGAGATCCGTTGCGCGCTTCGGCAATTAGGTCGGCGATCGTCATCACGAGAACAATATTCTCTCATTCTGAGAGTGGCAGTTGCAAGGACATGGGGTTCGCACGGCCCGACCGCCACGCGGGCGCGCGCGCCCATCAACCCGCGAGAGTGCAACTACCGGCGCTCGCTCTCGGTATGCGCGTCGCTAGTCGCACTTTCGCGGCGAAATTCGCGTCACGACCTGGCCGCAAGGCAGGCCGACTACGATTTCGTGCCATCTGCGGATACTGCTCACGAGACGTAGGAGGAGGCGCAGCCATGGCTCAGTCGGAGGGGACCATCGCGGTCCCGGGCGGGAACGTTTGGTTCAAGCGCGTCGGCGGCGGGCCGGGTCTTCCGCTGCTTGCCATTCATGGCGGGCCCGGCGTACCGCATAACTACTTGCTTTCGCTGGAACGTCTAGCCGACGAGCGCGAGGTCATCTTCTGGGATCAGCTCGGCTGCGGAAACTCCGAATGTCCGTCGAACCCTGAGCTTTGGACGATGGAACGTTCGGTCGCCGAAATGGACTCGGTCATTCAGGCTCTTGGCTTGCGGCGGTTCCATCTGTTCGGCAACTCGTGGGGCGGCATGCTGGCACAGCAGTACGTACTCGACGTCCCGTCGACCGCGGCCAGCGTGACCATCTCGAACAGCATCGCGTCCATACCCGCATTCTCCGACATGGTGGCCCGGCTGAAGCGCGATCTCGACCCGGCCATCCAATCCGCCATTGACCGCCACGAAGCCGCCGGTACGACAAACTCTTTCGAATACCAAGACGCCATCCGCACCTGGAACGAAACGTATCTCTGCCGTGTCCGGCCCTGGCCGCGCGATCTCCAGGACGCGTTCATGCGTATGGGAGCCGAGAGCTTCGAAACGTTGTTCGGTCCCAGCGACTTTCACATCGTCGGCACCATTCGCAGTTGGGACGTATTCGATCGGCTGACTGAGATCGCGCTGCCGACCCTCGCCGTCGCGGGTAGGTACGACGAATGCGCCCATGAGCACATGTGGGAAATGCATCAGCGCATCAAGAACTCGCGGTTCGAGTTGTTCGAGTCGAGTTCGCACATGCCTTTCATCGAGGAGCCGCAGCGCTTCGACGACGTGATGCGGGATTTCTTGCGGCACCACGACGACGGCTGAAGTTTTCAGATTTCACCCGGAAAAGGCCGACGTAACCCCTCCCACCCCGGCACCCGCCGGCCAGCTTCACCATCGACCACGCGGTGGAGAAACGGCGCGCGTTCCTCGCGAAGGACTAGATGCTCGGCGATCGTCGACGACGGTCACCGCGACACGCCTGCCCGACACGCCGAACGCTGGTCGTCACGACTAACCGTGCCGCCGCTGCCGTCCTGGCAGACGCCCAGAGTGACCGACCCCACACAAGTGGTTCCGGTTGAGGCGTTGCCGGGCCGGCCTCGTGGGGTACGGCTGACAGGACCGACTACTTCACGAAGGGAGCTCCAACATGAGTGACCGCGACAACGGACTCGTGGAAGGCATCAAGGGCGTTATCGAGGACGCGATCGGGAAGACCAAGGAGATCGTCGGCATCCTGATCAGTAACGAGGGTCTTCGCAAGGAAGGCCGCGCCCAGCAGGACAAGGCCCAGGCACAACGCGACGTGGCCAAGAAAGAGGCGCAAGCCGAGGCGGCGCGTGGTGCCGAGAAGACGGCCGAGGCCCGCCAGAAGGCTGCGGCCAAGAGCTAGTCACGCCCCGTCGAAGAACTGAGCCGCGACTGCGGCTCAGTTCTTTGCCGCGTTGAACTTAGCGACGTTGGCCCGGAAGTCCTCGGTCAAAAACGATTGGCTCTCGGCCGAGAGGGCGTAGTCGAGGCTGGCGAGCACCGCACGCTCGAGATGAATGTTGAGCACCCGCTTGGTGCTCTCGACGGCCTGCTGCGGCAGCTCCAAAATCTTTTTGGCACAGGCGATTGCCTCCGCCACCGGGTCCGCCGCCACGTGATTGGCCAGTCCGAGTTCCACGGCGCGCGGGGCTTTGATCCGGGTGCCGGTGAGCGCGTATTCCTTGGCCAGCAGCAGGCTGATGTGCAGCGGCCACGTCAGCGGTCCGCCGTCGGCGGCCACCAACCCCACCTGTACATGTGGATCTGCCAGGTAGGCATCTTCGGCGATGTAGACGATGTCGCTCAGCGCGACCAGGCTGCAGCCCAGACCGACGGCGGGGCCATTCACGGCCGCTACCACCGGAATTCGGCACCGCGCCATGCCCAGCACGATCTCGCGTCCGTCCCGGATGGTCTTGGCCCGCAGGTCGGCGTCGTTCGCAAGTTCCTCGAGGTAACCGAAATCGCCGCCGGCCGAAAATGCCCTGCCGGCCCCGGTGATCACCGCCGCACGGGCGGTGGGGTCATCGGTCAAGCGCTGCCATATCCGCGCGAGCCCGGAGTGTAGGTCGTCGTTGACCGAGTTCAGCGAATCCGGACGGTTCAGCGTGATGATCCGCAGTGCACCGTCGGCACGGACGTCGATTTCAGCAGGCATGTCGTACACGTCAGACTCCCAATCCCAAGATTCGCGAAGCGATGATGTTCTTCTGTATCTGTGATGTCCCGCCCATGACGCTCTGCGCGCGGCTGTACAGGTAGGCGCTGAGCAGATCGGGATCACGGGTACCGGCGACCGCCAGTGCCGCGTGCCCCACGGATTGTTCGACCCAAGTCATCAGCAGCTTGTCCAGCGAGCCTTCCGACCCGTGCGACACCCCGTCCAGCTGTTCGGACAGCCGCCGCCGCACGTGATGAGTCAGCATATCCGACTGGACCGCAGCCCATGCCAGCTCTTCAGATACGTCACCGTCGTTGCGCGCCAACAGTTCTCGGACCAGCTTGCCGTATCGCGCGGCGTAGCCGAGGGTGGAGGGCTCGCGTTCGTGTCCGACGACCGTCATCGCCACGGCCCAGCCGTCGCCGGGCGCACCCACCATCCGGTCCGCCGGCACCGTGGCGCCATCGAAGAACACCTGACCGAACTCGTTGGTGACCCCGTTCATCATCTGTAGCGGACGCTGTTGTACGCCAGGCTGTTTCATCGCGATCACGAACGCCGACAAACCCCGGTGTCGCTTGGCCCCGGGATCGGTGCGGGCCAGCAGCAGACACCAGTCGGCCACGTCGGAGTAGCTAGTCCAGATCTTGTGCCCGTGCACAACATAGTTGTCGCCGTCGCGGGTGGCGGTGGTATTCAGCGACGCCAGATCCGAGCCGGCACCGGGTTCGCTGAAGCCCTGGCACCAGCGCTCGGTGCCGTTGATGATGCCGGGCAGGAAGCGTTTCCGGAGCTCCTCGCCGCCATGCGCGCCGATGCCGTACACCAGATAGCCGACGCTGGGGCGCGGCGGCGCACCGGCACGCACCAGCTCCTCGTCGACGATGACGTCGTACACCGGCGCCAAGTCCTGCCCACCCCAATCGCGAGGCCAGGACAGGCCGAAAAACCCGTTCTCGTACAGGGCGCGATGCCAGTCGGCCATGCGCGCCCAATACTCGTCGCCCGAGCCGGAGAATTCCTTGGCGTGCGCCGAAAGCCAGGTGCGCAGCCGCTCCCGGAAGGCCGCCTCTTGCGGTGAGTCACGAAAGTCCAAGATCGATCTCCTTCAACGTGACGGGCCACAGCTCGGTCGATGTCAGGGCGCGGCGCAGGTAGACATGCGCGATGCACTCCCAGGTATTGCCGATACCACCGTGTACCTGAACCGAGGCCTCGCAGACGGTTCGGGTGGCACGCGCGCAGTAGACCTTCGCGATCTGGGCGGCCCGGATGGCCCGCGCGGGATCGAGTTCGTCGACGCCCCACGCGGCATGGCGCAGCACACTGATCGAACCTTCAATCAGGGCAAGGCTTTCGGCCAGCAGGTGAGCGATGGCCTGATACGAACCGATCTGCTTGCCGTACTGCTCGCGAATCTTCGCGTAGTCACACGCGACGGCCTGTGCGCCCCGGGCGATTCCGACCAGGTCTGCCGAAGTGGTGACCAGCGCCAGCGCATACCACCGGGCCGCCGCCTCGTCGGCCAGTTCACCGACCGTCTCGGGGGATCCGCTCAATTCGGCTGTTGCTCTGGTCAAATCGGCGCCGTCGCACACCGCACCCACGTCCGTGGCCAGCACCTTATTGCCGGACAGCGACAACGCCCGACGGGCACCTCGCGCGTCGATCGCGCGGTCGTCCACGGCAACCGTCGCTCCGTCGGCATCGGCGCCGACGCGGTGCGCCAGGTCGTCGGCCAGCACCGGACCGAGGAACGGCGTGTCGACCAACCGGCGCCCGAATTCCTCGGCCACGATGGCGACTTCGACGCCCGACGCCCCGTCGGAGCGCAGCGATCTGAAGCCCGTCGCCGCAATCTGCTTGTCCAGACGCGCGATTCGGCTGTCGTCGGCGAGGTCCGCCACCGTGGCCGGCCCCAGATCGTCGGCCAGTTTCGCGGCGGCATCACGCAACTGTTGCTGTTCAGCTGTCAGACGTACATCCATAGCGCTCCTTCAGCACTCGGCGCAGCACCTTGCCCGACGGCAAGCGAGGAATATCAGGAACGAACACGACCCGGCTCAGGTGTTTATAGGACGCCAGCCTTTCGTCCACCCGGGCGGTCAGGTCGGCGGCGACCGCCTCCATGTCGCTGGGAGCCCGGGTAGCAACCGCGGCAACGACGGCTTCGCCGTTGATCCCGTCCGGAACTCCAAACACCGCACAGTCTTTGACGGCGGGATGACCGTGCAACACCGTCTCGATCTCGGCTGGCGCGACTTGAAAACCGCGCACCTTGATCATCTCTTTGAGGCGATCGGTGATCCGAAGCCAATTGTCGGAGTCGAGCCAGCCGACATCTCCGGTGCGATACCAGCCGTCGCACATCGCCTCACCGGTCGACTCGGCCGGAAGGTAACCCGCCATCAGCGAGGTCGACCGCGCCTGGATCTCACCGACCTCCCCCGGGCCGACCGGCTGGCCGCTCTTCAGCGAGATGACCCGCAGCTGGACCCCCGGCACCGGACGCCCGACGGTGTCGAGCCGCGCCTTGTCCAGCGGATTGCACGCGATCACCGGCAGTTCCGTGGTGCCGTAGGCCGCAACCCAACCGACGCCGGTACGCCGGGTCACGGTCTCGGCGACGCTGGCGCTGACCGGCGTTGCGCCCCACATGATGAAGCGCAGCGACGACAAGTCGTACGACTCCAGCGTCGGGTGTGAGGCGATGGCCATTGCGATGGGCGCGACCGCCATTTCGATTGTGATGCGGTCTTTTTCGATGTGATGCAGCATCCGGTCGATGTCGAAGCGCGGATGCAGCCGCAGCCAGGCGCCGGTGCGCAGCGCCGTGACGATGTTGAGCAGGCCCAGGATGTGCGACGGCGGTGTGGCGACCTGAATTCGGTCTTGCCGGGTGAGTTGCAGCGCGCCGCGCCAGTGCCGCACGGCGTCGGCCAGGGCCGCGTGGGTGTGCCGAACAGCCTTCGGTAAACCGGTGGTGCCCGAGCTGAACACCAGCACCGCATCGGCGCGCGGCAGTCGCGACATCGGAATCGGCTCGGCCGGGGTGACCGGTTCGTCCAAGTGCAGCATCGGCATCAGCCCGGACAGCACGGGATGGTCCCCGACCGCGTGGCTGGGGCTGGTCAGGGCCAGCGCGTGGTCGACCTCGTCGTGCTTCCAGGCGGGGCTGATGAGCACCGCCGTGGCGCCCAGCCGCCAGATGCCCAGCAGGACGGCGACGAACTCCGGCCGGTTGGACGACATCACGGCAACCCGCTGGCCCGCGGTGACACCGCTTTTGCGCAGGGCCGCGGCCAGACTGTTGGCCAGCGTGTCGAGCTGAGGCAGGCTGAATTGCCGTTCCTCGAACACGAGCGCAGCCGGCTCGGTCACGTCCTGTCCTTCCCCGCAGGCCAGGCTGACCCGACATCGGCGCAGTAGAGAAGATGCTATCGCTTAGTGAGAATAGTATTCTCTATACTGAAGAACGCAAGTACGGGCGGGGCGGCCACGGTGGGACCGGAAGCGTTCCAGCGCGCCGCGGTCACCGCGACAATCGAGGAGACTCCAAGGGTGGCAGATCCCACATCGAACGGTGCCGATCCCGGCACGGTGACGATCTACCTGGAACGCAAAAAGGCAACCGTGCCCCTGGTTCCCGGCGAAACGCTCCTGGAGAGCGCACGCCGGGCCGGGCTGGATCCCCCGTTCAACTGCGAGGCCGGCAACTGTGGCACGTGCATGGCCCGCCTCGAGAACGGGCACGCGACCATGCGGATCAACGACGCTCTCGACGACGACGAAGTGGACGAAGGCTACATTTTGACGTGCCAGGGCGTACCCGATACGGATTCCGTCACGGTGCGCTACGAGTAGTCACAGAGAGGTGGCGACGATGGCCAAGGGCATCATCCTGGTGGAGAGTCGACCCAGTTCGCCCGAACGCGACCAGGAGTACAACACCTGGTACGACGAAGTCCATCTGCCTGAACTCGTGGCTCTCGACGGATTCGTCTCGGCGCGACGGCTGCGGCCGTTCAACGGCGAAGGCCCATACGTCGCCATCTACGAGATCGAAGGCGACGACCTCCAGGCCGTCCTGGACAACATGATCGCCAACGCCGGTCAGTTGACGATGTCGGATGCATTGCAGTTGGATCCTGTGCCGATCCCCCGGCTGCTGGCGACGACGACCGAGTGCGACGGCTAGCCGAATTCGGCTGCGCCGCCGTGTGGGAGAGGAAAGCCTGATGGATGTCGATGACCTGATCCTGGTGAGCATTGACGACCACGTGGTCGAGCCGCCGGACATGTTCCTGCGTCACGTGCCCGCCAAGTACAAGGCCGAGGCCCCGATCGTCGTGGTCGACGACAAGGGCGTCGACCAGTGGATGTACCAGGGCAGGCCACAGGGCGTGAGCGGGTTGAACGCGGTGGTGTCGTGGCCGGCCGAGGAATGGGGCCGCGACCCCGCCGGTTTCGCCGAAATGCGGCCCGGCGTCTACGACGTTCACGAACGTGTTCGCGACATGAACCGCAATGGCATCCTCGCCTCGATGTGCTTCCCGACGTTCACCGGCTTCTCGGCCCGGCACCTCAACATGACGCGCGAAGACGTCACCCTGGTCATGGTGTCGGCCTACAACGACTGGCATATCGATGAGTGGGCCGGCTCCTACCCGGGCCGGTTCATCCCCATCGCGATCCTGCCGACGTGGACGCCCGAGGGGATGTGCGCCGAGATCCGGCGGGTGGCGGCCAAGGGCTGCCGGGCGGTCACCATGCCGGAACTGCCTCATCTGGAAGGACTTCCGAGCTACCACGACGACGACTACTGGGGTCCGGTATTCCGGACCCTGTCCGAAGAGAACGTGGTGATGTGTCTGCACATCGGCACCGGATTCGGGGCGATCAGCATGGCGCCCAACGCGCCGATCGACAACTTGATCATTCTGGCCACTCAGGTGTCGGCGATGTGCGCGCAGGATCTGCTGTGGGGTCCCGCGATGCGCAACTATCCGGATCTGAAGTTCGCCTTCTCCGAAGGCGGTATCGGCTGGATTCCGTTTTACCTGGACCGCAGCGACCGCCACTACACCAACCAGAAGTGGCTGCGGCGCGACTTCGGCGACAAGCTGCCCAGCGACGTCTTTCGTGAACACTCGCTGGCCTGCTATGTCACCGATAAGACTTCGTTGAAGCTGCGCCACGAGATCGGCATCGACATCATCGCCTGGGAGTGCGACTACCCGCACTCGGACTGCTTCTGGCCCGATGCGCCCGAGCAGGTGCTGGCCGAGCTGAACGCCGCCGACGCCGACGACTCCGACATCAACAAGATTACCTGGGGCAATGCCTGCCGGTTCTTCGGCTGGGATCCGTTCGCCCGCACCCCGCGCGAACAAGCCAGCGTTAAGGCGTTGCGCGCCAAGGGTGCTGACGTCGACGTGTCGATACGGCCACGGGCTGAGTGGGCGCGGCTCTACGAGAAGAAGCAACTCGCCGCGCGGTAGGG
>NZ_JBVAXR010000067.1:0-9992 GCF_055419445.1 Mycobacterium sp. IDUB_19
TAGCTGCGGCGCGCAGGTGCTGGTGCGCAAGAGCGCCTGGAACCAGACCAGCGTGCAGTGGAACGCCGACGCGACGGACCGGTGCGCCGAGCGCGCCGAAGCCGAGAAGGTGTCGGCGCACGCAACCCGGGGTGTGTTCCTGGTGTGTTCGGCGCTCAGCGAATCGATCCGCGACGCGGTACGCCACGGGTCTCTACCGATCGTCGACGAAACCAGCTCGTTAGCACCGTAATTCCCGACACGAGCGCGGCTCGGCGCCTTCTCGGCATGACCTGCCCAGAGCGCGCCGCAACGGCTGCGCAGACCGCGTAGCCGAGTGGATGGCTACTCGTCGATGTCGAGTTATTCCCGGGGTGTGATGAATACGCCCTCGGCCTCCACCGTGACACCGTCGACGTTAGCGAGATGGCCCACCGCATACGTCTTGGTGCCGTCGATCCGCTCTACCCGCGCCTCGGCCCGCAATGCACCCAGCCGCGTGGGGCGCAGATAGCGCACTGTGATGGTGCCGGTGTACGCCGGCTTGCCCGGCTGATGTGCGGTCGCGCCCAGGACATGGTCCAGGATGAGAGCGCACATCCCACCGTGCACATGGCCGGGCGGCCCCTCGTAGCCAGCGCCAAGGTGCACATCGGCGTGAACGCCGCCCGCCCCGTCGTGCCGGATCTCCAACGGCGGAGCGATGGGGTTGCGCAGTCCGATAGCCACATTGCCCGCGACGATGTTTTTGCCGTCGGGGTTGGTGCGGACACCGAACGATCCAGGCATGAGTCGCGCGCTCAACAGCTCGACGGTTTGATCGACCAGAGAGAGGGCCTGCGCCACGGCGGCTTCGTCGGCCTCGCTGCGAATCGTGACGTCGATTAGCCGTCGCACCGACTGCGTCAGCCGTTCGTGGAGAGTGTCAGTCATTTGCTTGATGCCCACTATCCGAGCTGGATCAGCTCTGACTCGAGAGGTAAACAATTGGCGCACAATTGGACGACGTCGACTCAAGCTTTCGCAGTTAGCAGCTGAGCTCATGCGTGCGCGCCGCCGTCGATCCTTATCTCGGTGCCGGTGATAAACGCGCCGTCATCGGAGGCCACCATGGCAATTGCCGACGCCACCGCGCCGGGATCCCCGAGGACTTCGTTGCTCCTGCCGTGCAGCAGCGGCGTCTGTTTGGCCCACAACCCGAGGTCGTACCCCTCGGGCATCTTGTCCAGGGTGGACAAGGCCAGTGCGGTGGCGACGCCGCCCGGCTGAATATTGACCGCGCGCAGCCCTTGCTTGGCGTATTCGAGCGCCAAGGAGTGCGTGAACGAAAGTACCCCACCTTTGCTGGCCGCATAAGCCGCCATGTAAGGATGCGCGAATGACGCTGCGGTGGAGGTGAAGTTGATTACCACACCGCGGCCGGAAGCCAGCAGCGCTGGCAGCGTTTGGCGCGTCATCAGGAAAGTGCCCGTCAGGTTCACTGCCAGGGTGGCGTTCCAGTCGTCGAGGCTGTGCTCGTGGGTGTGCGTACAGCGCTGAATGGCCGCCGCGTTGACCAAGACCTCGAGGCCGCCGAGCTCTGCCAGCGCCGCGTCGACCGTGGTGGTGACGTCGTTCTCGGAGGAAACGTCCAGGACCGTGGTGGTCAGCCGCTTGCCAGTGCAGGCCTCGTCGGCGGCAATCGCGGTGTGCTCCAAGCCCTCCGCGGAGACGTCGCAACCGACGACGGTGGCGCCCTCGTCGAGCAACCGGGCCACGGTCGCTCGTCCGATACCCGATCCTGCCCCAGTGACGATAGCGCGTCGATCAGCGAAACGCTGCATTGCACAATCCCTTTCGCTCAGGCCAGCTGGAAGGCGCTAATTGGCGCCTCCTCGGGGTAGCTGTCTGGGCCGCCCAGGTCGTAGGCGGAGTTGAGCGCGTTGATGAATGCCGGATCGTGCAACGGTTCGTTGGGTACGTCGAGCTTGATGCCGCTGGCGTGGAGGTCGTCGACCATGATGTCGATGGCCTTCTCGATAGTCAGGTCGTCGGAGCCTTCCATGTTCTTCTTCAGCTCGTCGAAATCAGAGAACACCTCGGCCGACCAGTGCACCAGGAACCGCAATTCGTCGGTGTGGTGGCGGGCAATCACATTGGGGCCATTCTCCAGCAGCCAGTGGTCCCGGTCGTCGGGATCACCGGTGAACGTGGTGTCGAAGGCCAAGTCAGCCGGAATCTGTTGGTCCACTGGCCCGTTCGCCTCACCTCGGTGCACCATCATTTCGTTCTGCACCACGACGCCACGGTTGTTGATCGGTGGCAAGACTCGCCTGGGGGCCTTCAGCGGCCCGTCAGGCCAGTAGGTGAATCCGCTGCCGGTGTCCTGCGAGAACCAGGTGATGACCTGTGCCATCTTGATCAGGTAGTCCTGGAAGAGACCGGACTTGCCCATCACGCTGGTGAGCCAGGTCGGTGCGTTCTCGTGCCGTATGCCGCGGAAGCTCGGCGAATCCAGGTGTCCCGGATCGCGATTGGCGCACGGCCCGTTGATGTTGAACAGCATCAGCTGTGGTTTGGCGTATTCGCCATGCCAGTAACTTTTGGCCATTTCCAGGAACCTCGAGTTGTAGAAGCAGTCGTGCAATTGGGGGTAAAGCAATGTGCCGTGGTTGGCGAGGTAGCCGCGGAACGTCGGGGTGAGGAACAGGTCTAGCGACGGCGTGAAACCTTCGGGGAAGACGCCGCTCATGGTCGCGATCAATTCGTCGGCCGACGCGAAGTGTTGCGCGATGATCAGCTTCCAGGGGCCTTCGGTGCGCACGACGTCGAGGAGTCGTTCCCGCTGATCGTCGGTGTAGACGTCAGTGATTTCCCGGGGCGGTGCGGCCGGCCGCAGGATGTTGGACAACTCTGTCCGCCGCTCGTCAGTCAGCATCGAGATCTCCTTCGGCATGGCGCTCGATCATGTTGCTGCAATCGATCTTCGCCGGATTGGGACGCCAACGAGCCACCGATGTCCGGTGATTGGGACGAAGGATCCAACTCGGGCGATATCTGTCGCGGCTAGGGAAGCGACAGAACTCTTCGCCCACGTGCGTCACGCATCGAACACGTCCAGCGAGCCGACAGAGGCGCGGTTCAGCTTGATCCGCTCGACAAGTCGCCATATACCATCGCGGCGCTCCCAGCGGTCATGGTAATCCCCCAGAGTATGGAAGACGGTCTGCGGCTGGCGGGTCGACAGGTGCAGATCATGGACGTAGGCGATGCTGACCGCCGTTGCGCCGGTGACGTCGACCAGGACATTGCCCAGCAGGTGCTGGGTTGGCCCACAATGGTCGAGGTAGCCGCGGATGAGGTCGATGATCGCCACCCCGCCCTCCAGATGCCCGGTCCCCAGATCGCCGATGGCGTCATCCGCGATAATGCACGCTAGAGTCGCCCAGTCTCGGTCGTCCATCGCCCGGGCGAGCCGGACCAATGCGCGCTCAATTGCCCGCTCTTCGGCGACCCAACGCAGGTCGTCTGTTGTCATTTTGCCTCAACTTCCATTGCGGCTTGGGGCGCCTGCCACGCGTCAAAAAGGGAGTGGATGGGCGAATTTCGCCCGGATTAGCGCGCCTATTTCGGCGAACGCCAGGCCGCCGCGGGCGACTGTTTCCGAGCGCATTAGAAAGCCGTGGTACACACCGGGATAACGGGTGATTGTGGTCTGTACCCCTGCGTCCCGTAGCCGCTCTGCGTACCGTTCGCCCCAGTCGCGGATCGGATCTACGGCGGCGGTCACCACGATTGCCTGCGGCAGCTGGGACAGGTTCGTGGCATACGCCGGCACGAGGTAGGGGTGAGCTGGAGGCCCGGTTCCGGCATCAGCCAGTTCGTTCATGTAGTGGATGTCGTCAAGGGTCAGCATGGGCGCCGACTCCAGTGTGGTGAGCGACGGAACCGTCATGTCGCGGTCCACACCCGGGTACAGCAGCACCTGGCAGAACAATGCCGGACCACCTCGGTCACGGGCAGCCAGGGCGACGGCGGCGGCCAGCGTGCCACCCGCGCTGTCACCGATCACCCCGATTCGGGTTGGATCCAGGCGCAATTCGGCTGCGTTCGCGGCGACCCATGCGGTCGCGGTGTACGCGTCGTCGAACTGTGCCGGGGGTGGAGCTTCGGGCGCGAGGTGGTATTCGACCGCGACGACGGTTGCACCGGACGCCTGTGCCAGGTTGCGGGCTAGCGGCTCGAAGGAATGGTTGGAGCCCAACACCATGCCACCGCCATGGAAATAGACCAACCCCGGCGCGATGGTGTCTTGAGTCGGTCGGTAGATGCGCAGCGGAAGCTCGCCGATGGGTCCAGCGATGACGCGGTCGGTTACTTCGGCCATGTCCGGCATCGCCGGCAGTGGCGCCGACTCAAGGGAATCACGCACTATCGCCAGACCTCGTTTCCGCATCGGTGGGACGTGGCCGAACGACGCCGCCCTGGCAGCGGCATCGGGGTCAAGGGGCGGCACGCTCATTGTTGTGCGGGATCGAAGCGGCGTTTGGTGGGCAGCGTCGGTGGCCGTTGTGCCGCAAGTGTATTCGCTCGTTCGAGCATCGCTCTTCCCACGTATTCGGGTTGCGTGAGGAGATAGAAACGCCCTTCGGCAGCCTGCTCGAACAGCACCTCGGCGGCGGTGATCGGATCCATAGCTTCGGCCTTGATGTCGAGCATGGCCGATCGCTGAGATTCCGCCGCCCCGCAATCACTGGCCGCGTCGGCGTCGACGCTGCCCGCGGACTCGAAGATGTTAGACACCACCGCACCGGGCAGCACGGCCTGCACGTGAATGTGGTGGTCGTGTCCAGCCGACCGCACGTCAAGCCGCAGACATTCGGTCAACGCGAGTACGGCATGCTTGCTGGCGATGTAAGGCGCCTGCAACGGAATCGCCACCACTCCACCGACCGAAGACAGGTTCCACACCCAGGCCTGGTCGTCGGTGGCCATCATTTTGGGTAGGAAGGCCCGCACACCGTAGAAAACTCCGCTGATGTTGATGTCGATGACGCGCTTCCAGTTGGCTACCGGTGTGTCCCACAGGTAGCCGAACTGTTCGATCCCGGCGTTATTGACGAGCAGCCGCACCGCACCGACATCCCGGTAGGTCTTCTCGGCGAGCGCCTGCACGGCATCGGGTTCGCGAACGTCGCACACAACGTCTAGCGCCGAGCCTCCCGCCGCGGAGAGTTCGTCGCGCAGTGCGGCGATGGCGTCGGCGTCAATGTCCGCCAGCACCACCGTCATCCCCAACCGGCTGGCGTGTCGAGCCAGTCCTGCACCGATACCCGCGCCGGCTCCGGTGATGACGGCGACGCCGCCAGAGAATATCTCGTGGACGTTCACCGGCT
The DNA here is from genome assembly GCF_055419445.1 of Mycobacterium sp. IDUB_19. Taxonomy (NCBI): domain Bacteria; kingdom Bacillati; phylum Actinomycetota; class Actinomycetes; order Mycobacteriales; family Mycobacteriaceae; genus Mycobacterium; species Mycobacterium sp. IDUB_19. The sequence goes on from NZ_JBVAXR010000067.1 coordinate 5,355, forward strand.
ATGACGCGGCGCTGTCGGCGGTGTGCTCGGACAGCAAGACCGAGTTCGCGGTGTCGAGAATGATGTCCATCTCGGTGAACTCCAGCCCATCGCCGCCGTAGCGCACGCCGACGTTGGCCACGCCGCTGGACACCCCAAACGGCACGAAATTGGCGATTTGGTTGACGAAGATGTAGAACCGCGCCTGGGTGATATCACCCGCGGTGCCCGTGCGGTGCACATTTGTGGCGTGGTGACGCAACGGGTACGGACTCTGTTGGCGATGTTCGGTCAACCACTCCATGACGGCCGCGCGGCCGTGCAGTTCGGGTGACATCAATTCCTCGAATGGGCTTGCGCCGGAATCACTTCGGGTCAGATAACGCACGTTCTCGGCGTAGCGCGCCGCCAACTCGTCGTAGTGCGCCTCGTCGTAGTGGTACCAAAAGCCTGCGATGAACTCCTGTAGTTCGGGCAGTGAGACCTCGTTGCTCATCGCAATAGTCAACTCCCGCGTGGCCGCGGTACCACCGAGAATGCCCGGTCAGTGGAACACGGTTTGTCGTCAGCCAGCCCACGCCTGCGCAATCACAGCGTCAAGTTCAGGGGAGTCCACCCGTTGCATACGTCGCAGGGTAGGCCGGTGAAGCCGACGTCGCGTTGCTCACCTCCCGCTGAGTAGACAGAGCACTGCCCAACCCGCCTGTGCCCCTCGATACTCAATGTCATGACCGCCGCCGCCGAATCGATGTCGTCCCCGAGCCCAGCCGCGCCTGATCGTGAGGAACTGCGCGAAAAACTCGGGCAGGCCGACCCCGGAGTGCTGGTCGCGGTGCTGGCGCAACTTACCGGCGATCCATCGGTGATCGAGAAATTCGGGCCCAAGATCTCCCACGTGCCCGATCCGCCAGAGCGGGCCGGTGTCACCGATCCCAACACCGCCGCGGAGCTGGTGGACTCCCTACTGAAGGCGCTTGATGAGGATCCCCCAGCCAATGCTCCGGCCGTCGATGACCCCGTGCTATTCAGGCGCCTGCTGCCGCTAGCGCTGGGGTCCGAGGTGGAGGACGAGTTCGTTCCGTTGTTGCTCGAGCAGGGCGGTTTTCAGCTCTCGCAGCCGACGCTGCCACGCACGGTGCCGATCCCCGAAACGACGAAAGTGGCCATCATCGGTGCCGGGCTCGCCGGCATCATCGCCGCCCTCGCGGCTGCCGAACGCGGGATTGACTACGAAATCTTCGAACGTAACCACGAAGTCGGCGGTACCTGGTTGACCACGACCTACCCCGGCATCGGCGTCGACACGCCCTCGGCGTACTACTCGTTGTCGCGCGAGGTTAATCCGGAATGGACGAGCTACTATCCGCAGGGCGCGGAATACCAGGCGTACCTGGTGGCGCTGGCCGACAAGTACGGATTGCGTGAACACATACGATTCGGCGCCGAAGTCGAGGCGCTGTGGTGGGATGAGGACCGCGAGCAGTGGCAAATCCATTCGATTGACCGCAACGGCAACCGCGACGTGAACCATGCGCGCGTGGTGCTCACCGCCGCGGGTTACCTTAACCGACCGCGCTGGCCCGAGCTGCCGGGCCGGGAGACGTTTGCGGGCAACAGTATTCATTCCGCACAGTGGGATTCATCCTTGGATCTCGCCGGCAAGCGAGTGGCGATCATTGGCGCCGGCTGCACAGCGGTGCAGATCGTGGACGCCTGCGTCAACGAGGTTGAGCACCTCACGGTGTTTCAGCGACAGCCACACTGGGTGGCGCCGCGGAGGCGACTGACCGACGACGTTCCCGCGTACCGTCGCTACCTCGGTCGTCACGTGCCTTACTACGCCAACTGGAACCGGCTGAAGTCGTACTGGGGCACGGCGGACAACAATTATCCCGTCATCCTGCAGGACCCGCAGTGGGCCACTACGCATCTATCGATCTCACCCGCCAACGATGTGCTCTTGCGGATGTGCATGGACTACATCAACACAACTTTCGGTGCGGGAACGGAACTGGCGAAAAAGGTAACCCCGGATTTTGCGCCGTACGGTAAGCGGATCATTCGCGACCCGGGCGGCTACTACGCGGCGCTGACCCGTGATCACGTCGAGGTGGAAGCCAATGAGCCCGCTGAGGTCAATGCGAAAGGTATTGTGACCCAGGATGGTAGGCAGATCCACCTCGACGCCATCATTTATGCTACCGGGTACCACCTTGACTTCCTGTCCACCATCGACATTCGCGGCCGTGGCGGGCGCAAGCTCGCCGACGAGTGGGGTGACAGCCCCCGTGCCTACCGCGGCGGTACTGTGCCCGGATTTCCCAATCTGTTCATCAATTCGGCGCCGAACTACAGTCCCGGTCACGGCGCCGGCGCCAACTTCTCGATGGAAGTGCTGTCGCACTACGTTATTGAGTGCTTGCAACTGATGGCACTGCGTGGCGCGACGACAATGGAAGTTACACAACAGGCTTACGACGACTATGTGGCCGAAATCGACGAGGCGATGGCTGGCACGGTGTGGTGTCACACCCCGAATGCGCACACCTACTACCGCTCGGGTTCGGGCCGAGTGGTGGTGGCTACGCCGTACCGGCTGGTGGACCTCTGGCATCAACACCGAGCGCCAATCGAAGAACACTTCAGGTTACGATGACCCAATTGCTGTCCGGTAGAACGGCTTTAGTCACTGGCAGTAGCCGGGGGATTGGCCGTGCGATCGCGCGGCGGCTGGCGGCCGAAGGTGCCACGGTAGCAGTGACGGCGCGCGACCACACATCCTCGCCGTCCATGCGGGCCGGGGTCGCTTCGGCGCTGCCGGGGACGATCGATGAGACCATCGCACTGATCGAGAGCGTCGGGGGATCGGCGTTCGGGCTGGCCGTAGACCTCGAAGACGCCGACGCGCGCGCCGGTCTTGTCGACGCGGTGCTCGACCAGACCGGTCGCATCGACATCCTGGTCAACAATGCCGGCTTCGCCGACTACTCGTCGGTCGAGAACATGAGTCTGGAAACGTTTGACCGAACCGTCGAGCACTACCTGCGGACGCCGTTCGTGCTGACGAAAGCCGTTGTGCCCTACATGCGTAAGCAACGCGCGGGGTGGATTGTCAACATTGGCTCGGTGACGGGGGTGGCCCCGGTGCGGCCGTATCGCGAGTACAACAAGACGTCCGGCGACGTGGTATACGCATCGATGAAGGCCGCGCTGCACCGTTTCACCCAAGGTGTCGCCGCCGAACTGCTCGACGCGAACATCGCGGTCAACTGCGTTGGTCCCTCGACGGCGATCCGAACGCCCGGTGCGGCACAGCTCATTCCAGACACCTTCCCGACCGAACCGGTGGAGTACCTGGCTGAGACCGTGCTGGCGATGTGTCATCTGCCTGCCGCCGAGCGCACCGGCCTGGTTGCCTTCAGCCTGCACTATCCATGGTCGCAGCACTTGCCAGTGCACAGCCTGGACGCGAAGAGATTGTTGCCGCCGATGCCGCCCCCGGCGACAGCCAATCCAAGCATCCCGCCCTGCGGGGAGCTAGGCGGGTTCAGCTCAACACCGAGTTGGTGATGGCGCAGAAGCTGTGGCAGACCCGGTCGCGAACGATCACGTCGGTGGTCTCCGGGTCGAACCAACGGTCCACAACTGCCCAGTGGATGGGGTGCATCAGATACGGTCCCAGCAGTCCTTCGATGTCGGAAAACTCTTGCTCGAACACGTGCGTCCACGCACAAGCGCCTACGGCATCCGACACCCGGCTCAGTTGCCATGCCCGGATCGCTGGGACGTAGCGCGGCATCAACGTCAGCTCGTGCTCGAAGCGGGCGACGGTGGCCGCGGCGGTATGGGGCTCCACGCGTAGCAGCAGCGTCCGATACACCGTGCCCGCGTTATCAGCGCAGCGAACGGCCGCGCCGGAATAGCCCGCGCCGTTGACTCGGGTCACAGCGGGATCGGCCGCAAGCGCAGCAAATGTCCCTGCTGCGCAATCCCAATGGTCCTTGGTATCGAATCGAAGGTGCATCATGATGTCGCCGCCGTTCCGGGTGCCCGGCAGTGTCGGCTGTACGACCCAGCGCACGGCGCCGACTTCGGCGACGGCACTACCCAGCTGACCAAGTATCCGGTCGCGATCAGGCTCGAGGACGTCGAGCAATCTGATGACGCTATACATCACAGAGGTCGTCGACGTCGTCGGCTGCCGCGGCGAAGGATCGGGACCGCTCCTGCACCAATTCGTCTACCTGTGACCACCATTCGACCAACGACGGATCTGGCCTGCCTTTCCATGTCATCTGCCACCATGCCTGCACGTCGGGCAACGTCCAGGTGATGGTGACAGTGTTCACCTCATCGCCGAACCAGACCGGCGGACTGACCAGGACGTCACGCAGCGTCATGCCCCGATCGCGTGCGCCCGGGGCGTATTCGGCGAGGTAGCCGTCGACGAAGCGCCGGGCGCAGCCCGGCCGGGTGACGACGCGGTCGATGACGAATACGCGGCGGGCGGTCATGCGAACGGACTCACGCGTACTGCAACGCGGGGCTTTGACGCACCGGGAGCCGCTGGGGGAGCAGCGGCCGCAGCGGCTGAAGCGTCGGAGCGACCCGCGGCGGGCCGTCTTCGACGTTGCGCCAGATGCCCATCGCCGTCATGCG
>NZ_JBVAXR010000068.1:0-9438 GCF_055419445.1 Mycobacterium sp. IDUB_19
ACCGGCTGCCACACCGCCCCGACCCGCTTGGCCAGCACACGCCGAGTGCTCTTACCCCGCACCGACCACGAGCGCCCGTCCGCCGAGACCAGCCCACCCACAATCGACAACCCCTGCCCCACACAATCACCGCGCGCCCCAGCACCGCGACGACCCACCCAGATGGGATGGGTGGCCATCGCCAGCATCTGCTCATCCCCCGACGAATTACCGTAAGCGTGAACCTCAACATCAGCACGCAGCTCAGGTCCCACGCCGCGGGCCCGCAGCACTTCCCGAACGCTATCGACGTTGCGTTGCCATCGCTGCTCAAACTCGGTGACGTCCACGCCGTCGGTGTCGAGCAGCACCGGGAAATGGTCTGCGTCGCCGCGATACTCGAGCGCCGGGCCTTCGCGCAATAACTGCCCGTCGATCGCTTCGGCGGGATCCGCGCCCAGCGTCCCACCATGGGTTGAAGACGGCGCACCGCCACCGGAGGCAGCCTGAGTCACCGAAATGTCGGGCGGGCTGGGCTCGAAGATGACGGGAGCGTTATCGACGATGGCTTTCCTCACCTCGGGATCCGTCTCCATGGCATCGGCCACCGCCAGTACCCACGCGTATGCGACCCGGACGTCGGCGAATTGCTCGATCCCAGTGCGGGATACGCCGAGGCCTGCCGCAACCTCGACCGGGGCGTTACGCGCAGGGCCGCGACCCGCCACGGCCACCACGATGACTGGTGCGATCACGCCCACGGTGCGGGTGACGATCAGCAGCCCGTCGTGGGCGAAGTCGCCGTCACGCGCCAGTTCGGTGCGCACCAACTCGTCGGCCAGTGCCTCGATGCGATCGGTCCATTCCTTGGCCAGGCCCCCCAGCACGCCGCGCACGGCACGCGAAATCGCCGTCACTTGCGACTCGTCACGCGGACCGGACAACCGCACCTGCTCGGAGACGAAGTCGAAATCGCCCAGCCCCGCTGGCAATCCGGCGCCCGCGGCGATCTGCTCAAACCAGGGATGGCCCAAGACCCCCGGCGGTGCTGCGTCCGACTGCCGACCCACGAAGGAACAGACAACCTCGCCAGTTGGACCGACCAATTCCAGCTTCAGGCGGGCGCTGCCCAACTCCTTGGCGGTCGTCGCGGCCGCTTCACCAGCCGGATCCGACAGCAGCAAGCGCAGCGAACCGGGCCCCTCGCCAGCCGCGAGATACTGCTCGACCAGCACACCCGCGATCACCCCGGCGACACGCGCATCCTCTTGCGTGATGCCCTCGGCGCGGGCCGATTCCGCGATTATCCGGGCCGCTGCGGCGGCACCATCCACCGAGTAGGGCGTCGCGATGGGCAGCCGGGCTCTGACGGTCGGATCGGACGAATACCGCGGCGCTGGTGAACCGAGAGGTGCCAGCAGTATCCGCGGTCTCGATCCCGTATCACCATGCAGCGTCACGACTGTCCTCGAGTCAGTCACTTGGGCTTGCGCGGTGGTGATCGCTCGCCCGCTGTGCCGCGCTGCAGCGCACCAGTACTCGACCCAGTCGCATGCCATTCCTGCGGAATAAAACCTTTTCAGGTGGTCGGTCAGTCGCTCGGGCGCGGTGGCAGGAAACGGTATGGGTTCGGTGCTCTCACGCCGGATTTGGGCCCGCACCCCGCGGGGTCTACGCTCCGGGACTTCGAACACCAGTCGGCGCAGCCAACCTTCGCCGTCCGGGAGGTCCTCGACCCACCACGATGCTGAGCCCAAGGCCAGGCGATCGACGGCACGTAAAGAGGCGAAAAACTCGCGTGCCCGACCCTCGACGACAACCATCACCGCGGCAGCCGTGGTCTCATCGCCGCGCACGCCGATGCGCACCGTGACCGGCTGATGTCGGGCGAGGTCGGCAACCGCGGTTGCGACCAGCCCACGTGCCCGCCGCCTGGCCATCCTGTCCCAATGGCCCGGCAGTCGAGATTCGACGAAACCCCGCAGCAGCACAGCGCGATCCGAACCACCCGGGGGCAGCTCCAGCTCATCTGCCGACACCCCCCCGGCGCGGGTCACGGCTTGATCCGGCGACGGCCCGTGGCCGTGGAAAACCAAAAGCGGCTCACCCGACGCCAGCACGCCCACTGTCACACGAGGCACCGATTGGATCCAAACCCGCCGCTGCAGCTGGTCATTCGCCCATGCGACCGCAGGATCTATCTCCTCGGGCACATACCCAAGCAGTCGCATCTGCTCGGCCAACGCCTCGCCCACCGCGGCGGGTCGTTGCGGATCTACGCGCACCGGCCACGAAACCAACGGCTCCTCGCCGAGCCGTGACAAACGGTCATCCGGCTTGCCCGGGTCTGGACTGGGGATGTCGTCGCGTCGGCCGATTCGGGTCTTGGGCGCCCCGACCTCGTCAGGCACCGCACCTGGGCGCAGCGGCCGTTTTGCGGTCCCATCGTCCAGGTAAATCAACGCCGACGCGAACACGCCGCGGTTCTCCAGCTCATGCAGCCGTCTCCACGCATCGCCACCGCAGTACTCACGCGACTGCATGCGCTCACCGTCGCCGTCGCGCACAGCGACAAGTTCGTGAACAACCAGCTGCCCGCCGCGAACAGTCACACTCAGCGTATGACCGTCAAAATCGAACCGCTGACCGTCAGCGCTGAACTCGACGAACTCGTCGCGGGGTGGGGTGACGGTCAACACCGCCAGCCCGGCGCGGTTGCGAGGATCACGGATCCAGCGACCCAACGCCACCGGAGTGGTTTGCGTCCACTGCGACCCGCCGTACTGGGCCCACTCCCGAGGATGAAACCCCATCACCGCCAACATCCGGACCGTCTCGGCATCCGGAATCCGAATCGGACACCGCCCCGTTTCGCCCAATACATTTGCGGCATAAATCAATTCGTTCAACCCGCACAACCAATCGGTGACCGTCACATCGTCAATCCCCCGCTGGGCCAGCAGCTCAGCCAACAGATCCGGCGCCTCGGCGCCCACCACCGCTTCCGGCGCATACCACCGAGCCGCCGCAGCCTGACCCGCCACCCGATGCTGCGCCCCCACAAACCACTCCTCCGGCGAAGTCTGCGGCCGAAGGGACTTCCTCAGTCGCTCCAAGGCACGATAGACAAGCATCTTGACCGCTCCCGGTTTGATGCCGAGGCGGTCGGCGATTTCCGCGTTAGTCCAGCCATCCACGTAGCGCCAATAGAGGGCCTGGCGTTGCCTGGGGGGCAGACTCTCGAGCAGCCGCATTATGTGTGCGGCCGAATCGGCTTCAATAGCCAACTGTTCCGGACCCGCCGCGGCCGAGGCGATCTCGGGAAGCTCATCAACAAAAAGCCCAGGGGCTTCATAGCGGTAGGCGGCGGTACGAGTCGCGTCAATTAGCTTGTTGCGGGCGATTGTGAGTACGTACCCCAGGAAGCCCTTATGCTGACCCCGATCCTGGTAGTTCGGCAACGCCTGAATGACTTTTATTAGGATCTCCTGGGCCAGATCTTCAGCCGTAAAACCGCCCCGGTCCATCCTCAAACGCGCAGCACAGTACCGAACCACGATCGGGCGGAGAGTCGCCAGCAACTGCTCAACCGCGCCCCGATCACCTGCCACCGCCCCAGCAACAACATCACGATCCAGCCCATCCGCGCCTTTGGCGTAGAAGTCCACCTCGGTGCGGTCACCGTAAGTGCGCGCGGGCCCGTCGAATACCGCCGCGTGCAGCGCCGGCTCGGCAGTCACACCAAGTTCTTCGACGATGCGCGCCACCAGCTGCCCCGCAGTATCGGCCGCCCACTCACCAACCTCGGCCGTGTGCTCGCCGAACACCTCGGCCGCCCGCTGCGGCACCTGCCAATCCTTGCCGCCATCATCGAGTACCCGCGCGAGCCGCCACTTCCCATCGTCGCCACCATCGCGATAGTTGTGGCACACCAACGCAACTCGCACCCAGCTGTCGCCGTCACTGAACTCCCAGTACGACAGCCGCTCATCAATCGTCGACGAGCGGCCCGCCAACAACGCATCGAGCACCTCGGTCGCGGCCAACGCCGTCGCGCCGGTCACGTCCACGATCGCGTGGGCATCGGCCACCAATTCACCGGTCAGCAGCACACCGTCCTGGCCGAGGCGCACCTCACCGTCGTCCGTGAGACTGTTGCCGCGCAACTCCTCACCCAGCCACTCATCGAAATCCTGGCCGATCAGCCCATACACCACAGCCCGCGCCCACGCCGCGCCCAACCGCTCCAACGCCTCATCGCTAATGCGCAGGTTCTGCTCGATATCCCTAACATGCGCCAACCTGTGCGCATCGACATACTCCCCGGCATGAGCGGCGGCCTGCTGCGGGTACAGCCCTGCCTCGACCGCCCGCCGCATCGCCTCCTGTCGCAACGCAGGATTCTCGGCGAACTCCTCATTGATCGTGACCGATTCAACGGACCAAAACCCGTCGGACCCGCGCAGCCCACGAACCCGCTCAAACACGTTGTCATCACCCGCCGGTCTGCCCTCAACCTCGACAAGAGCGCGCTCCCAAGCGATCTCACGACGCACCCGCACATCATCAGGTCGCTCCGGGTTGCGGCTCTCGACCACCTCGCCCAAAGGTTCGTCGTTGCGCGTGTTCGACGCTTCCCCTGCGTGGCGCACCCCGTGTTCGACGCCCTCGGCAGCGGTGTGCGAATCGTTGGTGTCGCCGGATTCGCCCGGGATAGGCGAAGCGCCGGCGAGGTCGTCGGCGGCGGGCCTGAATTCGTCGACCTCTGCGGTGGCAGCGGCATCGAATTCACCATTCGCCCTGATCTCTGACACCGCCACGCGACCGTCCACGCTGACCGCCACGGCGAAATTCCTTGTCCGCGGCGGTGATCGGGGGTTCAGCAGATCCCAGCGGGCGGCTATCAACCGGTCGAGCTCCTGGGGGTGTCTGCCCGCTCTGGCCGCCAGAACCACTTCACCCTCGGCTCGGTAGTAGACGGCGCAGGGGGCCAGCCGTATGCCGCCCGGCCGCCTTCGCGTGACCGCGTCGATGACCTGCCCACTCAACGCTTCGTCGAGGGCATCGGCGGCATCAACCAGCCGCGCTCCCCGCTCGTCGGCGTCGCTCGAGGGCGGATCCGACAACGCGGGACACTCCTCGGCCGCACGATGCACGGCCGCCAACTCGGCCCGCACATCGCCCAACTCGGGTGGCGTCAGCGCGGGCGGCTCCTCGGCAGGCGGTTGCGGGGTCTCAGACGCCGCGCCCCTGGAACGCCTACGCGACATCCAGTTGGGCGCAGCGGCTTCCGGACGTAGCCACACCCGCTCTTCGCTCAGCACTTGCTGCAGATTTCGGCTCAACGCCGCAGCGCTCCAGGCCGACATGTGGACGAAGCATTCGGCCAGCGGACTGCCGTCCGGCGCCAGCCGCCAGCGCCCGTCCAGCTTCTCGAACACAACATGGACCCGACCGATCAGGGGGACATCGACCGTGTGTGTTGTCCCGGTCGGACGGTAATTGCGCAGCCCGGGAACCGGCCCGGCCATGATGTCGTAGACCAGGCGGACCGGGTCGTCAGCGGGCAGCTCGGGATTATCGGCCAACGCGGTCGCCGCGGCTTCGAAGACGCCCTTGGCATCGTCCTTGCGCAGGGCCCGCAGGATCGGGGCGGCGTGGCCGGATCCCCACCGAATAGGTTCGTTCGCGTCCCGCATTCGCAGGTAGTCGGTGAGCAGCCGGTCCTTTGCAGCCTCCACATAACGCCGTCGGACGTTTTGCACCATTTCGGCTGCCTCGTCGGCATACAGCGGCCGCGGGTCGAAGCCGGTCCCGTTCCAGACCAATTCCTCAAATCGAATGTGGCGTCCCGACCAGAACACATCCCGGTATTCCTGCGGGCACCAACTCGCCAGTTCGTCCAGGGCGTCGATGAGATGCGGCCGCTCCCACGGTTCCCTCTCTTCCGTGTTGTCGGCCTGGGCGGGTCGGGTGGCGATGACCAACAGGTCTGGAAGATCTGCGCCCAAGCGCGCGACGTGGTCGGTCAGAATCTCTCCACCTACCAACTCGAGCTCGTCGGCCAGACGCCTGCGCGACTCGTCTCGATCGGCCGTATCCGCGAACCGCGGTGCGGCAATGCGATAGTTCTCGGCCGCTGCGGCCAGCTCCGCGAGCCGCTCGACCTCGCGTCCTGTGCGGGCCTGCATCCGGTACAGTTCGGCCAGCCAATCGGCACTGTAACTGCCAGCCCGGGCCGCGGCGATGCGATGCTCCACCTGCAGCCACAACATCTCGGCCTTGCCGCGTCGCTCAAGCAGCGCGTCATCTGACCAATGGACTGTGTCGAGGCCCAATGGGCGTGCCAGCTCGCCGCACCGCGCCCGCAACCACCCGACGTATTCCGCGGTCGGTAGCAGCGGCCGCTCGTTCTCATCGACCGCAACGACCTTAACGATCAGCAGGTCCGACGGCATTTGCGTCGAATAGGGTTGTGCGTCATCAGTTTCCGGGTCGACGACGACAGGCAGATGATCGCGCAGGCGCATCCGGTATTCGCGGTCGCCGTCGGAATAGCGTTCCCGTACCTGCAGCGTCGTGTCCCGGTCAGGCTGCTGGGCGAGGTGTTCGACAAGCTGCGCGCGTGTCGCGAATTCGTCGACACGGCCCATGGTTTGGAGTCCGTCGGTCTGTGAATGGTCGCCGTGGTCGATCGCGCGACCGTAGATCACCGGCTCCGACCGCTCCGCGGGATCGGCTGCCAACGCCTCTTCGGCTTCTTCGCGACCACGATGCCACATCGTGGGGAAAGCATTGCGAATGCGGTTGAGCAGTCGATCGACGTCATTGTCCGACCATCCTGCGCAGTATTGGGCGATCAGATCGGTGGTATCCGGGTAGCCGACGGGCGGGGCAACCCGCCACACCCCGTCACCGAAAGCTTCGAGCCGGACCGGAATCCGCATTCCACCAACGGTTATCACATGATCGGGTTCGCCGGCCGGATTCGGCCCATCCGGCACCGGGAATTTGCGCAACACCGCATCGCAGAGCACCTGCTCGGCGGGCTTCAGAACCGCCCCGCGACGCCATTTGCGAATTACGCTGCGCAGCAGTTTCGGCCTGGCGAATTCGGTACGGCGTCGGCCCGGCGCGACCGGTCTAAGCCAGTCCCGGAAATCCCCTTCTCCGCGTTTCAGATAATCGTCCGCCAGCGCACGCTGCAACCTGCACTCGAACCTCGCAAGGTACCCGCACTCCATCTCGACGGCGTCGGCCGGGAGCAACGCCGGAGCCGTTTGCGCGTCGACCACGGTGCGGTACTCGCGTGTCAATCCCTCACGCCACAGAGCGTCGGCCCACTTCGGTTCCAACTCTTCGCGGGCTCTCATGAGCCGTCCCTGCCGGGCGGCGACTAACAGAACCGGCGATCGGCCATTCCCGCCGCGGAAGTAGAAGACGTGCGGGCCCAATTGCTCGGCGGTCCCGCGGGAATTCATCTCCTGCGCGAGTATCTCGGCCGAGACCACGTCGTCGCGGGTATCGGCGAGTTGCGTTTCGGCCGAATCGAGTTGTCGCACCACGTCATCGAGCTCGACCAATGCCGCTTCGGCGGCCTCAGCGTGCTGTTGCTGCGCAATCAGCGGCGCGGCGACCTCAGCGCGGTCGCACTTGGGAATATCGGCAAGTCCCGAGAGCTGCCGTTCGAGGCCCGCGAGCTCCGAGCGCACCAGCTGCCGTGCTTTCCAAATGGCGCTTCGCCATGCGGTCAAGCCCGAGGCGTCGGCCCACAGAACGACATGCACACCCGCAGCTGCCAGCTCATCGGTGAGGGTGTCGCGCCGGTTGCGTAGCTCTGCCACGGTGTCGGTACTCGGGGGCGCCCTGGATTCGGGCGGCGGGGAATCGGCCGACGGCTGCATCGGCCGGAAAAACGCAGCGGACAGCTCGGCAGAGGCGGATTCAACGGGAGTAACCGAGACCTCGCAACCCGGTCGATCCACCCGCACGATCTTCCCCCCGTACGCTTCGGGCGTGAAAGCCAGAAAATAGCGGATCTCCTCGCCATCTTTCCGCTCCTTTACCCAGGCCATGCTGCCGGGTCCTGCACCAAGCAGTTGCACGTGCAAATCTTGTCGCCAATCGAAAGTCTCCCAAAGCGTTTCGGCACGGGCATCCAGATCGGCCGCAGCCCACCCAAGCGGCGAACCGCCGGGCCATTCGGACTGGTCGTCGCCAGCCGGATCGGATGAGTCGTCGGCGACCATCGCGATCTCCGCCTGTCGCACGTCCAGCATCGCGTGCTGATATTGCGCCACGTACGACGCCAAATCCTTCAGGGCCTCTTTCGTTGCCGAATTCCGTAGCGCAGGGCCGTCCTGCCGCTTGGCGGATATTCCATCATCGACAGACTCGATGAATGGCTCGGTGATGCGCAGCTCCTCGGCCCCAAGTCGCACATCATCGGCCTGCGAGATAAGCCGCGCCACTGCTGATGTGAACGTTGCGACAAGCCTCCCAAGCCGATGGTATTGAGCCTTGGCGGCGTCGACCGCGGAGGGCTCTCCTTCTCGGCGCGCCGCCTCCAAATGGTTAAACGCCTCTTCCAACCGGCGCGTTAACCGCAGCATCCGCTGGGCCGTCTCCGGCGCCACCCTATGGATTGGCACCAGCGGCGCCCTGGGATCCAACATCCTCAGCCGATGCACGGGATCGCGTAAACCGTTGGAATGATATTCAACTGCGTGGACGTCCGCCATGTCTGTCCCGATGCCGACCACATCGAAAGCGCCTGTGGGGGTGAGCAATTCACCGAGATGGTTGACCACGGGATATACCCGCTCGCCGTCGATGACAAGTGCGCCGCGGCCATGGTTGGCCAGTCGTTGCGTGTCGGAGGCAGGCCGCCCCGGCACACCGCCCAGCAACCGCTCCGCCAGACGGCTGCGACCAACGTCACCCCGACCGAAATGCTCCGCATGTCCACCAGCCCACAGCGATATGCCCGCGACGTCCGCTTCCCCGGCCAAATCGTCGCCGGGCTGCGGCCGCGAACTGTCACCCCACGCACTCTGCTGGTAGTCGTCAAGCCAATCCGCCGCCGCCAGCGCCTGTTCCGCAACGCCGCGCTGGTCGGTGCCCGAACCGCGCGATTGCGGCAGCGGCTCACCCGCACGCCGAGCGCGGTGAATCCGTGCCGACCATTCGTCGGCCGAGGCAAGGACGTCCCGGGCCTCGTTGTCCGGTGGTTCTGCAACCGGTTTGGGTTCGGGGTCGTCGTCGACGGCGTCATCGAGGTGCTCAGGATCGACGTCATCATCCAGAGCGCTCAACGAGCCGTCGGAGTTTTCTGGCCAGGAGCTACGGATCGGCTCGTCGGGCATCTCGTCATCGCGGCTTGCGGGGATGCCGCGGATGTTTTTGTGGATGGGTAGGTCGGTGGCCGCGGGGGTATCGGGGCCGGTGATCGGGAGAGGC
>NZ_JBVAXR010000069.1:0-8456 GCF_055419445.1 Mycobacterium sp. IDUB_19
CCGGGATCCTTTACGTCACTGCGGCCGACGAACGCCATGTCTCACCACTTCCCTGTAATCCGCCTGTCAGTCCGGATAGGTGACGCCGGTGAGCTCTTCGGAGAGCTGCCACAGCCGCTGCATATCGGTCTCACTGCGCGCGAGCCGCGGCACACCGGCGAATGTGACTCCGCCCCCGGCGGTTTCGTAGAAGCCCCGCGGTCCGTAGTAGCGGCCCCCTTCAGCGTCCGCCGAAACCGACGCGTAGAGGGTCGGCTTGATGCCCTCGTCGATATCGAGCCACATGAACGGCAGCAGCCGCCAGGTCAATCGGGTGAGGCGCGCCTGCAGCGTCGGTTTGTCGCGGCCATACGATGCGCCGCTGAGCAGGTTGGTCTTGCTCAGCCCGGGGTGCGCGGCGTTGGACACCACGCCCCAGCCGCTGCCATTGCTGCGCCGGTTCAGCTCGACGGCGAACATCAGTTGCGCCAGCTTGGCGACGCCGTAGGAGACCATCGGTTTGTAGCCGTGCCGGGCGTTGGGGTCGTCGAAGGTCAGCTTCGGTTGCGTCGCGGCGATGCTGCTCACGGTCACCACACGCGACGCTTTCGCCATGCGCAGCAACGGCAGCAGGTGCCCGGTCAGCGCAAAGTGGCCCAGGTGGTTGGCGCCGAACTGTAACTCGAAGCCGTCGCTGGTTTCCTGACGCTGCGGCGGGGTCATGACGCCGGCGTTGTTGATCAAGACGTCGATCGGCCGGCCTTCTGCCGCCAGTTCTTCGCCGAGTGCCGCAACGCTTTCCAATGACGCCAGATCCAGCTGTTTGATGCTGAGCTTCGCGGCGGGCACCTCGCGGCGGATCTCGGCAATCGCGGCCTCGCCCTTGGCCCTGCTGCGGATGGCCATCACAACATCGGCGTCCGCGGCCGCCAATCGCTTCGCCAGACCGAATCCCAGACCACTGTTGGCCCCAGTGACGACCGCTAGCTTGCCGGACAGATCCGGCACGGCCAACGTGAGATCCGGCTTCACCATGTCACGGGAAGCTCGTAGACGCCGTAGGCCAACGTGTCGTGCTTGAACGGAAGCTCCTCGACCGGCACCGCCAGCCGCAACGTCGGTATGCGACGCAGCAGCGTGGGCAGCACGATCTGCAATTCCATGCGGGCCAACTGCTGTCCCACGCATTGGTGGCGGCCGTAGCCGAACCCGACGTGCGGGCCGTTGTCGCGGGCCAGGTCGAGCTGGTCGGCGTTGGGGAATTGGCGGGTATCCCAGTTCGCCGGTGCGACATCGAGAATGATGCCTTCGCCGGCACGGATGGTCTCACCGCCGACTTCGATGTCTTCGACGGCGATGCGACGCTGGCCGGTTTGGATGATGCTCAGGTAGCGCATCAGCTCCTCGACGGCATTGGCGATCGTCTTCGGATCGTTGGTGTCGCACAACAACTGCCGCTGATCTGGGTGCTCGAGCAGGGCCGCAATGCTCAGGCTGATCATGTTCGCGGTGGTCTCGTGACCGGCGATCAGCACGCCGAGGGCCAGTTGCGTCGCCTCGCGCACGCTGATTTCTTCGGCGTTCACCCGCTCCGCCAGATCGGACACCAAATCCTCTGAGGGGCTCTGCATCCTGGTACGAATCAGGTTGGCGATGTACTTCGCCAACGAGGCGGCACCCTGAGCCGTGTCCTCTTCGGTCGCGTAGCGCCCGGTGCCCCGTTGGGCTTGCTCCTGGAAGAAATCCGCGTCCTCGTAGGGCACGCCCAACAACTCACTGATGACGAGGGAGGGGACCGGCAGCGCCAGCGTGCTCACGATGTCACCGGGCTTGGGGCCCGCCAACAGCGCGTCGATGCGTTCGTCGGCGATTTTCTGCACCGCCGGGCGCAGGCCTTCGACGCGCTTGAAAGTGAAGGGTTTTGACAACATCCGGCGGTAGCGCGTGTGCTCCTCGGCGTCGGAGGTGAACACCGAGCGCGGCCGTTTGTGCACGGTCGCCAGCATCCCTTCGTTCCAGTGCGGATAGCCCGGCAGCCGGTCGTCGACGCTGGTGCGCGAATCGGTGAACAGCAACCGTATCGCGTCGTAGCCGTGGATCAACCACGGTGTGCTGCCATCCCAGATCCGGACCCGGCTCAGTTGCCTGGTTGCGTTGAGCGCCAACGACTCCGGGGGAGGAGCGAACGGGCAGCTCGCGGCCCGCGTCATCGGGAAGTCCGGGATGTCGGTGCCAGCATCAGTGGAGATGGCGGTCATCGTGCTCCTTGCTTTTCGCCGGTGTTCAGTCGCCCGCTGCACTCACATGAACCGGCGCGCGCCACAGTCCGACAATCGCGTCGATCAAGCCCTCACCGGCGACCGGCCAAGCCGAACGCGACCGCGCCCCGTGCTCGGCCAGTGCGCCTTCATGCTCGGCACAGGTGTGCATCAGCAGATTTCGGACCATGACGATCCGTTCGGATCGCACTCGCTTAGGCAGATCGGGAAGGCATCGGTTGATGCCCTCGATCGTCTGCACCAGCTTGGGGGACATCAGCGCGTCTTTGGTGACGACGTGGTGATAGGTGGGGTCGGCCATGGCCTGGGCGGCGAAACGCGCGTACCAGCTGGGCGTGCCCAGTGCGGCCAAGTGGTCGGTGAGTGGGCGCACCAACGTGCTGACCCAATCCCGCAACTCGGTCGAATCGCCGATGTCGGTCAACATCTGGGCGCGGAGTTCTTCGATCGGCTCGCGGTGTTTGCTTTCGATCGCGCGCAGCAATTCGGTCCGTGTTCCGAAGTGATAGCAAGCGGCGGCGTTGTTTCCTTGCCCGGCCGCTTCGCTGATCTGCCGATTCGACACGGCATACATTCCGCGCTCGGCAAATAACCATTCGGCGGCCGACAGGATCGCCTCTCGCGTGCCCATCGACCGGTGGGAGCGCGCCGTCCGCTCAGCCTTCACCGCCTCAGTGAACACGGCTCAGCGGATTAAATCAAGCAATTTATTTAATGCGTGTCACTGCCCTTCTAGCTGGGCTTCCTCAGATGTGGCCCCAGCAGTGACTGCCAGCCGCGCTGCATGTTTTGAAACTCTTCCTCGCAGTTGCCGGCTCGATCCTCCGGCAGGTCTCCCGAGGCGACGATGCTGGCGTTGGCGCCCGGATTGGAACCGTAGATCCAGCACTCCCAGTTGTACATCCGGGTGATATCCATGGAATGGCCGTCCCAGAAGGGCAATTCGTTGGCGTCGCCGGCCTCTTTCGCGCTCAGCTTCCATTCCGTGGCGGTGTTGGTTGCGATGCGAACACCGTCGGGATAGGGCTTTCCGTCGGCGCCGGGGTTGAGGAGCATGAACGCGGAAAGCTGGTCGGCCACGTCCTCCTCGCGCCCGGTGAATGCCAACTGATAGATGGCGAGCGTGGCGTGACCGAGTTCGTGGTAGGCCGCAGAGATCGTTTCGTCGACGGCGGGAGTCGCCGGGTCGGCAATTCCGTTGCCCGCGGCGAGCTTCTCGGCGTGCTCCCTGGCCTCGTAGCAGAGTTGTATCTCGTTTGCGTCGGGAAGGTAGAAATCATTGTTCGCGTCGCATTGCTTGCCGACCACCCCCATGTCGGACGGCAGCGCCAAGGTGTCCTCGATGTGCGCAGCGAGGTCCTCCAATACCTTCGCGTCCTGCATGAGTTGGCGGCCGCGCTGCGCATCCGGCGTGGTGGCATCCTCGTAGCGGATCTTCACCGTCCCGGACGGCGCGGGTGCTGCCGGGTCGCTTGGTTGCTTCGGCTTCGGGGCCGCCGTCGACGACTGTGCGGCAGGGGGATTGGAGCCGGCCTGGTGGCTGGTAGACCCGCCGCACCCGGCCGTGGCGAGGAACGCCACACATGCCACGGCGACGGCCATCGGCGTCGTCATCGCTGTCGTCGTTGTCACTCGCCCCGCCCTGTCGCATCCGTCCTTTAGCCGGCCAGCCCCTTCTTGACCGCCGCATCTTGCTTCTGGCCGACATCGGTCACGAAGTCCGGCGGCACGAGCGCGTCGGGCGGACCGTCGAATTCGAGTTCGACGAAGGCCTTGCCCTCGGTGAACATCAGCACGGTGACTCCCTTGGCGCCATCGGGCGAGGGCCCCGAGATCGTCGTGCCGCCGGTACCGACCGCGATCGGTTCGGCGACGCCGTGGACGTAGCCATCCGTTGTCGCCTTGGCCGATTCCAGCGCTCCGGCGGCAGCGGCAGCGTCCGGCAAAACCTGGATGCTGTCGACGATTATGTGTGTGTGGTCCTGATTACTGAAGGTGGTGGTGACCCCGGACTGACCGTTCGGGTTGTTGATTGGCGGCGTCGCCGTGAAGTCTTCGGGTGCCTTGATGTCACCGGCCTTGATCAACAACCCGGTGTAGTCGGACTGCGGCGTCACCGTGGAGCTGTGGCTGATCGCGACGGATGTGGCTGATCTCGAGGTAGTGGGCGAGGACTTGGAACCGCTGCCGCAGCCGGCCAACACCGCCGCGAGCGTCACGGCGACTGCTGCCGAAGCAACCAGCCTCGGAGAGATATCCTTGAAGTTTCGAGTGCCGCGCGACTGACGGCGACCCTGGCTCAGCCGCCGAGACCCTTCTTCACGGCCGCATCCTGCTTTTGACCGACATCGTTGACGAAGTCCGGCGGCGGGAGCGTGTCGGGCGGGCCGTCGAATTCCAGCGTGACGAAGGCCTTGCCCTCGGTGAACAGCAATACCGCGATGCCTTTGGAGTTGTCGGGCGAATTACCCGACACCACCGTTCCGTCCGTGCCGACCTTGACCGCCTGCGTCTCCGGATGCTTGATAGCGCCACCCTGTGACGATTTCGCCGCGTTCAACGCGTTGGTCGCGGCGCCGGGGTCGGCCAGCACCTGGATGGTGTCTTTGATGATGTGGCTGTTGTCCTGGGTGTTGAACGTCGTCGCCGCGCCGGGCTGGCCGTTCGGGTTGTTCGTCGGCGGCGTGCCCGTGAACGGCACCGGCGCGTCGATATCGGTCGCCTGGATCAACCAACCGGTGTAGTCGTTCCCCTGTGCCGGTGCCGAGGACGCCGACGAGCTCGGCGCGGCGCTCGTCCCACTGGTCGACGACGTTGCCGATCCCGACGTTGTCGGCGATGACTTCTGGTTGCTGCCGCAGCCGGCCACGGACAGTGCCAGCACTGTCGCTGCGGCGACGCCCGCGATCACCGGTTGTGAAAGCCTCATCGGGTTGTGCTCCTTTTCGGCTCGATCTGGTGACGGAGTCGACTCCACCCCAAAACGCACAGTACAGTGCGCGTGTCGCCAGACGGGCCCGGCACCGATTTGACGCCTATTCCAGCTGGTCACGCAGGGATGTCAAGGTATTGGCCAGAATCCGCGACACCTGCATCTGTGACACTCCGATTCGCTCCGCGATCTGGCTCTGCGTCATCGATTCGAAGAATCGCATATGTAGAACCTCGCGTTCACGCTCGGGAAGCGCGGCCACCAGCGAGCGCACCGCTTCGCGGTTGGTGATGTGGTCGATCTGGGGGTCGATAGCACCCACGGCGTCAGCGACAAGGCGAGACTTGCCGGAGCCGTCGGACCCCATCGGCGCGTCCAGCGAATCGAGTTGGTAGGCATCGCCTGCGACGAGGCATTCGACGATCTCGTCGTGCGGGACTCCCAGCTCCTCCGACAACTCGCGGGCGGTCGGAGCCCTTCCCAGTTTTTGGGCCAGATCTCCTGTTGCCCTGCTGATTTGGACATGGAGCTCACGCAGTCGCCGTGGGACACGCATACCCCAGCTGTAGTCGCGGAAATGGCGTCGAACCTCGCCCATCATGGTGGGGATGGCGAATCCGATGAAACTGGGCCCTTTATCGGGGTCGAAGCGGTTGATCGCGTTCATCAATCCCAGGCGCGCGACCTGGGTCAAGTCGTCGAGACCTTCGCCGCGTCGTCCGAAGTGGCGGGCGACGTGGTCAGCGAGCGGGAGACACCGCCTCACGATGCATTCGCGCTGACGCCGGTATTCGTGCGATTCGGCCGGCATGGTCCTCAGCACCAGGAACATCTCGATGACATCGTCGTAGGAATCGTCGTTGCGAGTTTTGGCCGGCCGCGTGGGCCGGGGCGGAGAGAGGACTTCGGTCATCGCCCGAACCGCCTGCTCCCGGCTAGCGATCTTGCGAAACAATCTGCGCACGAATGGATTTGCATTGCGGCACACTTCCTGGAGGTCGCGGGTGGCGAGGTATCGCTGGCGTGCGCATAGCACGCCACTGCACCTATCCGTCGACACGGATCAGCTATTACCAGCGCGCACGCGACTCAGGAGGGCAACCGGTGGATTTGCTCGCCGGAGCCATAACCCAGCAGCCGTACGGCTGGCGGACCGCTTTTAGCTAAACGGCGACGTGTCCAGAACGGACTCGATTCCTAGATCCTACCCTCCCGCGGCACGGATGGGCGATTGATCGCGATTACCCGGCGTGGAGCAAGGTCGCCCGCGCGTCGCGCCCGGTGAAGGGATCGCCCGTTCGCATGCCTCGCGCGACTGGGTACTGTTCGGCGAATGTCCGTGACCAGCGCGCAGCGGCGTGCCTGCGAGCATCGCCGCAAACACTTTGCATGGAGCCGGAGGCGATGAGCGGCCGGGGCCTCCTGGCGGGGCGCGGTGCGGTGGTGTCTGGTGGAAGCCGCGGCATCGGACGCGCGGTCGTCGAATTGCTCTGCAACCTCGGTGCCGATGTCGTGGTCAACGGCCGTGACACTGATGCCGTGGCGGAGACCGTTGCGGCGGTCACCACATCGGGAGGGCGAGCCACCGCGGTGGTCGGGGCCGCGGACGACGAGACCGTTGCCGCCGCGCTCGTCGACACCTGCCGCGACACATTCGGGCGACTCGACATCCTGATCAATTGCGCCGGGATCGCCGAGCCGCCCGGCTCTTCGATCCTGGACATCACGCCCGACGAATTCGACCGCCTGATCAGTGCCCACGTCGGCACGGTGTTTCACACCTGCCGAGTCGCGGCACGCGCGATGGTCGAGCAGGGACACGGGACGATCATCAATACCAGTTCTGTTGCCTTTCTCGGCGACTACGGCGGCACCGGTTATCCCGCGGGCAAGGGAGCCGTCAACGGGCTGACTCTGGCCATCGCCGCAGAGCTCAAAGCCAAAGGCGTCCGCGCCAACGTGGTGTGTCCGGGCGCGAGGACGCGTTTGTCCACCGGAGACGCGTACGAGAAGCACATCGAGGATCTGCATCGCCGCGGATTACTGGACGACGTGACTATGCAGGCCTCGTTGGACAGTGCGCCGCCTGCTTTCGTGGCCCCGCTCTACGCCTACCTCGCCAGCGACCTGGCACGTGACGTGACGGGTCAGATCCTGGTTGCCGCAGGCGGATTCGTCGGCCGCTTCGATCGGCCAACGCCGACCCTGTTGGGGTATCGAGACCATCATGCCGCCGAACCTTGGTCGATCGAGGACTTGCACAAGATGGTCGGCGCGCGCGGCTAACCCGAGATCTGGAAAACCCCGAGGAGAGCGGCGTAGCCGACCGCTATCGCCGCCGCTCCGGCCACGCTGATCCGGGTCGACGCCCCATCGATCGGATCGAGCCAACGCCGAAAGGGCCGTGAAATGGCCGGGACCAAGAGCCATTGCAGCGCAACGATACTGATCACGTTGCCGGCGAATACCGATACCGACTGGCTGACCCCAAGATTGCCCAGAGCAGGGGAGAGCGACTTCGACAGCAGCATCACCGTCGGGTAGAGGCACAGCAGCACCAGCATCGCCGTCTTCCATGCCGGCGTGATCCTGGTCTGCCCGTGGGAAACTCGGACCGTAGACCCGAATGGTGCGCTGCGTGCCAACTCGGCGAAGTCGCGAGTCAACCCGTCGCGCAAGCCCGGCAACGCTTCCTGGCGCTCCCGCGAGCGCATCCACATCGTCAATTGATCGGGGCTGCGGAATCGCAGCACCGACGTCCATTGTCCGGAGGGATCGGCGGGAAACACCGCGGTGCCTTCGTATCCGGGAAAGGCAGAGCTGCTGCGCGTGAGTTCGCTTTGGGCGGCGATGAATCCGGCTTCCTTACCCGGGGCCACGCTGTGCAGGAAGACGCCGACGTTGGCAGCCGGCGACTCGCCGCGAGTAAGGACCAGATCGGAGGCACACTGCCAGCAGCCCTGTGTTTCGCCTTCGCGGAGTACGGCCCGGCGTTCGGCGCTGTCCAGCCAGGCATCGAGTAGATCCGCATCGCGGAAGGCGACTTCCACGGCCCAATCCAGCGGCCTGTTTCCTTGAACCGATTCGCGCGCGCCTACGTGTCCAGGAGAGTGACGAGCCGAAGCAAGATAGCTGACCACCCACTGGCCGAATCGCGCAGGATCAGCGGGCGGATGGAACAGCGTGATCGCGCGGGCGTCAGCAGTCATATCAGCTGTCTACCATCACCGGAGGCGCGGTCCAGGCGACCGCTTCGGGTCCTGGTG
>NZ_JBVAXR010000070.1:0-8353 GCF_055419445.1 Mycobacterium sp. IDUB_19
ATTCAGATCTACCGCATCGGCGATGCCGGCGCACAATCAGTGTGGGGCAACGAGATAACGCATCTCAAACAGGCCAACACCAAGTAGCCGCCTACCCCAGTCGCTCGATGATGGTGGCGTTGGCCATGCCGCCGCCCTCGCACATCGTCTGCAACCCGTAGCGGCCGCCGCGCTGCTCGAGCGCGTTGACCAGCGTGGTCATGATGCGGGCACCGCTGGCGCCCGACTGGGAGTACTCCTCCGACGGGAATAGGCGGTTGACTGTTTTTAAGATAGTAGCCACTATCTAAGGGTCGGTTCGTTGGAGAGGTGGGCGAGTGAAGACAACCCGGGTAATCCAATGGGCCACCGGCCCGGTGGGCTCGGTCCAGCTTGCCGAGGTGATCGACAACCCCGAGTTCGAACTTGTCGGGCTGTTTGTCTATTCCCCCGACAAAGTGGGCGTCGACGCCGGGGCCTTGGTGGGACGCCCTGATACCGGCATCGTCGCAACCAACGACAAGGCGGCGATCCTGGCCCTTGATGCCGAGGTGGTGTTGCATTCGGCAAGCAAGGCTTACGGTTTCGAGGCCAACACCGATGACATCGTCGCGCTCCTGGAAACCGGCAAGAACGTCATCACGGTGACGTCGTACGCGCACTTGCCGACTCTTGGATCCGATGCCGATGAACGGATCCGAAAAGCCTGCGAAGCGGGGAACTCGCGGTTCAGCCCGGCCGGCGAGCACCCCGGGTTCATGCTGGAGAAGCTGGCCGTTGGCCTCACCGCTCTGAGCCAGCGCGTCGACACCATCACAATTCAGCAGTTCGTCGACTGCTCGCACGTGCCCGAAGAGCGGATGCTTGTCGACCTGATGGGCATGGGAAAGCGACCCGAGGAGATCTCAATCGACTCGCCCGCGTTCCGTGCCGTGTCGACCCAATCCGAACAGGCGATGGGCGCGGCGGCAGAGGTGCTCGGCGTCCACATCGACGAGATAGATCACGTTATTCGAACGGCGGTGTCGCCCAACGACGTAACCCTGGACTGCACAACGCTGCCCGCGGGTACAGTCGTCGGCCAGATCCTGTCCTGGACGGCGTACAACGGCGGCAAGCCTGTCCTGGTTGTCGAAGAGTATTGGACCTGTACGGCCGATATCCCGGAATGGGATCTGGTACTCGACGGCCACACGGTGCGGATCCGCGTCGACGGCGTTCCCAACATCGCCGCTGAGATTCGGGTGGATACCGACCCCATCGCCCACTTCAGCGATGTCTCGGGTGGGTATGTGGCCGTGGGCATTTCGGCACTCCGCGCGATCCCATACGTGCTCAAGGCGCCTCCCGGCGTCGTAGTCCCCGAAGTGTTCGGTGCATATCGGTGGCCGGGTGCCCCGGCGTTCGACAACCCGGCGCCCACGGCCTCGGCTCAAGCGGTGAACCCATGAGAACCGAACAGCTCGCTAGACCCGACGATGTGTCCGTTAAACGCTCACCGTGGTTACTGGTGGCGATCGCCGTCGTCTTGGTGCTCCTTGGCCTGGTCGTCTACAACGCCCGCTACGGTGCAGTCTCTGCCCGGATTCGCAACCCCAACGACACCGGAGGTCCCCATCCGCTGTCGGACCCGCTGTTCGGCTACGGCCACTGGATCGTGACCATCGAGATATTCAGTTACCTGGCGCTGGTCAGCATCATCGCCCTGATCGTTGTCCTCTGGCGCCGCCATCCCAAGCATCCCTACCTCCTGATGACGATCGCGGTCAGCACGCTCGCCTGGTTGGACGCCCCGATGAACTGGGTGACGTTCGCGGCGTACAACCCCGATTTGTGGCACTGGCCCGAGGACTGGCCGATCGTGTCGCTGTCTCCAACCGTCGAGCCGCTGTTCATTGCGGCCATTTCGATGTTCGTGGTGCCGCCGTTCTTTCCAGCGATCTGGGTCCTACGACGCATGCAAGCGCGCGGCTCCAGGGATTCGTTCGTGTCGCGGCATCCGCTGATCAGCCTGTCCGGTCTGGTCTTCGTGTTCGGCTTCGTCTACGACTTTGCGATGGAAGAGTTGTGCGTCCGCATCGGTCTGTACACGTTCACGCAAGTCATCCCGTTCGGATCGGTCTTCATCGGTACACGCTGGCAGTTCCCGTTGCTGTGGCAGTCCTCCCTCATCAGCATCCTGATGATTCCGGCCGCGGCAATGATCTATCGGGACGACACCGGACGCACCGTGGCCGAGAGACTGGCGCGGCGGGCCAAGATCTGGCCGACCCGGCCGGTGCTTGGTTCGTTCGTCGTCATGCTCGTCGGCGTCAACCTCGCCTTCATGACCTACGGACTGGTGTACACCGCCGTCACTCGCTGGTCGGGCGCGGCAACATCGCTGGTCTGCCCATGGCCATGGCCAAGCGCCAAAGTCTATGACCCGCAAGGCTTCTACGAGCGCAATGGTGCACCGGGACCCTTCTCGGCGGGAATCTGGTCCACTTGGGAGAGCGCTCAGCCCGACGGGCGACCAGTGCCATGACGGAACGTTGCGGTCTAAGCAGGAAAGACATTCTCGACAGCGGCCGTTGTGGGCCCAAATATTTGGACATAAGCAAACGATCTGACTGTACTGGGGCTAGCCTTAGCTGCCGTGGCTGACTGGCACTGGGCGCACTTACTAAACTACGGGACTGTGCCTGCGTACTTGTCCGCGGTGGTCGCGGCCGGGGCCGCCGTTTGGTCGCATATTTCGTCGAGGAAGGCCAGGAACGAAGCCAGGCGCTCTGCCGATGCGGCGGAGCGGTCGGCAGCGGCTGCGGAATCGCAGGCCAAACTCGCTCGGCAAGTAGCTGATGTCCCAGAACTGGCACCATGGAAAATGGTTCGCCACGCTGATATTTCGTTCGGTTCGGCGACCGACAATACCGGCCATTACACCCTTCACAACCAAAGCCCCACGCCCAAGTACAGGATCCGGATAGATGGTCCCGCGAACGGCATCCGACGATGGGACGTGATTTACCAGGGGACCTCTGTACGCGTGGATGCTCCACTCGATTCACATGTTGACAATCCGTTTACGGTGCACTGGCATCGACAACAGGACGGGAACGACGACGAGCAGACGCAACGAAGCGTGCCGGTTTTGAATGAGTTTCGATGAACAAGTACGCAAGCGGATTTGGCTTCCGAAGTCTAGTTGCGCTGGTAACCGGCGCGGCGGCTGGCAGGGATTCTCCGGTACCCCACCCCCGTTGGGTCAGACGCGATGGGGTTGTCAATTGCACGGGCCCTACGGCTGAGCCCAGCCAATTTGCCCTTGCTCCGAGGGCCTATGCCAGCGCACAAGGACTACCACGCGGTCGACCTAGGAGCTAGCACCAAGTATCGAAAATCCGCCCCGTGCGGTTCGCTGTACGGACGCCAGTTACAGCGATATGAGTATCGGAGTTGCACCGCTCTGTGAGCCTGCTTCGGCTCGGGGAACCTGAGCACCGCGCCCGCTTCAACCTCACGGCTCTGCCAGAGACGAAAATCGTATGCCTGCGTCCCTTGCCTGTGTTTGCGCTGATCCCAGAACTCAAAGTTGGACAACGCGATCACCGCGCCTGCCTTGACGATGTCCGCTGCCATGAGCTTTTCGATGCGAGCCACGTCTTTCCAGATGGCATGAGCGTCAAGATCGTCGGCACCTGAGCTGGGCAAGTTGTATGTCTCGTCGTATCCGTCCGCACTCAACGTGCCTACGAACCGCTTCTTTGGGTATTTCAGCTCGAACGCCACCGGCGTCTCGTCGAAGGATCCCATGATGTCGACCTCGAACCGCGGACTGCCAGGAAGTTGCACCATGCGTTCAAGGCGAATACGAGTAACGCCCGCCTGTGCCATCACATCGCAGAGTGCGAACTGAAAATCAAACTCCGAATGAAAGATCGGCCGCCGACTAGATAGGACTGTCATCCACTGGTCGATAGCTTCGGACAACTTCTCGATGCCGGCCATGGTTGCACCGTAGGGCATCCTTGGTTTCTGACCGGCACGTCCGGCGAGCGCCTCAGTGAGCGGACCAACAACTGTGTTCGCAGAACTAAAGAACTGAGACAGCCCAGGTGTGTTCACTTGTCGCTCACATAGTGCCAGCTCGAACTGTCTCAAAATATGCCTCGAAACCGCTGTCTCACATTGATATGTCATGCGACTTTTGAGACACTATCCCGCATGACGCTTAGCTCGGCACCAACCATGACCGGAACTCAACTCGGCTATGCCCGTGTCAGCACCGGGCATCAGTCGCTCGATCAACAAATCGACGTGCTCTCCGCTGCGGGCGTCAGTCCCAACCGTGTGTACTCGGACAAATTGTCTGGCACCTCCACCCGCGAGGAGCGCCCCGGCCTGGCGGCGTTGTTGGACTACGCCCGTGAAGGCGACGCCATCGTCGTCGTAGGGATTGACCGTCTGGGACGTAACGCCGCTGAGGTGATGGCGACGATTCGTGACCTTGGAGAGCGCGGGATTGTGTTGCGGTCACTTCGGGAGGGCATTGACACGTCCAGCGCGACCGGGCGCATGGTGGCGGGTGTTCTCGCCAGCTTGGCCGAGCTTGAACTCGAGTTAGGTAAAGAACGCCGGGCAGCAGCCCGCGACGCTCGTCGGGCACGCGGTCAGTCCATCGGAAGGCCGAAGAAGTTGAATGACTCGAAAGCGGCCACGGTGCAGCGTATGCACGCCAACGGAGAGCCTGCGTCCTCCATTGCCGACGCCTTAGGTGTCAGTCGTGCCACGATATATCGCGTGCTCGCCGCACAGTCCGAATGAAGAGAATCTGCCGAACGTGATGTCGTCTCAGGGCTTAAGGTTTTGTCGGCGGTTCAGGCTGTCTGTGGTCCATTTCGGTAGGGCCTGACTCGCCGGCGACTCCACTCCGGCATATTTCAGTGGCTTCCTGTATCCGCCATACGAATCCAAGGTCGGAACTATGCTTCGCTCGCTGGGAGACTTTCTCTAACTTAAGCGCCAAATCTTTGAACCGACGATTCACTCCATCCTCCACGCCGGGTATATCCGCCCTGTAGTCGATTGCAGGTTCTGCGGGTCCTTCGGGTGGCAACTTCGCCTTGAATGCCGAACCCTCCTTTGCGCCATAGTCTTCGGGGACGCGGCCTGTGTAGACGCCTACCAGATGGAAGCGTGGAGCGACGGCGACCTCCCATTTTCCATTCTCTTGGGTAAGGCCCAAAGGCTGCCGAACCGTCAGGACGGGCGAACCCGAATTCCCAGTGCGCCCACGCGCATCTATGAGAAACAGCGGGTATTCCTTATTGCGATAAGTGTGCAACAACGTTGGCTCAGAAGCGACGATGCCGTTGCTCCACAGTGGAAGCTCGAAACTTCCCCTCAGTCCATAGGGGTAGCCGACCACTGCCACCTGCTGTCCAACCCAGAGCCGGGAGGTCGGATCGGATGCAGGTGCTGCTTCTTCCCAAGCATCAACGAGCAGGCCGGGCTGATCCGTAGGCAGATTGAATGGGATCGCTGCCACGTCAACGCTGCGACCAAATCGGGGGTGTTCCCTCCAGATCGGCTTCCAAGCGTCGTCGATCAGGTTGATCAGATACTGATGAGCCTGTACTTCAAAACCTGTCTTGTATACCTGCGTCGGCGTGTTGGCGCGGAAGCTCACGGCGACGTGCGTTGGGGCGACGCGGTAGGTGCGGCGGAGATACTCATCAGTCTCCCAGTGCTTCCCCGAGAAATTGTGGCGAGCCGTGACGAGATAGATTTGCCCATCCAGTCGATAGAGGAATCCCGTTCCTTTAGCGAGCATGAATATCTCGCTGTCTTTGGTGGCCTTCGAGCCGTTGGGCGCGTACAGCATTTCGATATACACAACCCGCAGCGACTCTGGCGGAAACATCCCTATTGGTAGCTGGGTGCCGGAGTCAGTGTCAGTCATGCCGCCCAAGCGTACGAGGGCGCGGTAGAACTGATCGAGCCCGTAGGGGTGGGGGGTGGCCCCCTAACTTCTCGGCTCCCGCCTCGTACGGCTAGCGACTTCTCTCTCTGCGCCGCTCCGGGGAACGTCGGGCTGTACGGATACATTGGGATCAAAACGTCGACCCACAGGGAACTGGACATGGCAACGAGCCCGGACGAGCGCCCGCACGTCAACTTCACAGCGCCGGTTGGCAGCGTCGACCTGCGTGCATTCGATGAGAACGGAGACTCGTACACCATTTCGCCTTGTCATCACTGCTATCCCTGGCACGCCGAAGTGGTTCGAGACCCTGAGACCGGCGATGTCTTGGTACGAGAGTGGCACGCGGTGGAGTGCGAGGCTTTCCAAGACCTCATCGGGCCGGAGTAGTCCCGTCCGCAGTAGCTTCAAAATCGCTCAACGCCAGCCAACGCCCTCAACCTACTGACCTGTTGATTCTGTATGTAGCCAACATGGCCAATGCCTCCAAACGCCCACGTCATCTCGTTCGCATTGAGAAGGTCGTCGCGTGCCGGTGCGGGGGCCGGTCCTTGCTCATCCGCTACTGATACCGCAACGCCCACGCTTCGACGGTCGGCACCAACGAATGCGGATAGTTCTTCCTGCGCAAGGCCGTTCGAGCGGGGTGACTGGATTGGGCTTCAAACAAAGCAACTGCACACTCCGTCATAGTGAGGGCAGCGGCGAACCCGTCGGCAATTGTCTTGAGTGAGGCTAGATCGTCGCGGACGTAGTCACTCATCCACTTGTATGCGTGAACGAAACTTGAAGCGTAGGAGTAGAAGTGGCCCGCACCAAGCTCCATGCCTATTTGCACATGGTCTGTTACGTGAACGGGTGGGTTCGCATCAATCCATCTCGCTGACCAAGCGACGATGTCCGAATAATTCGAAGGTGGTTTCTTCCGTTGGGCCTTCGGCACAGCTTCGATCAACTTCTGACGGTCGTCATGTTCGGTGCGGTGTCGCTGAAAGTTCTTGTACTCGGGCGCACCTGCTGTGACATTCCGCTTTGCAAATACTTGCTCTTCGATCCTGATGAACCCCTGCTGAGGCAGTCGCTCACACTGTGTGAACCCGAGACATCTCGCTCGTCGTTCCTCACGAGTGGTTCCTCCGAGCAGCCAAATCGTCTTGGCCGATGCCTCAATCGCGCACCGACAAAGAGATGCCACCGACGCAATGTTTGTTCTTCGCTCTCGGAATGCGGCCCCGTGTACCTGGGCAGCACCTACCAAGTTCTCTGTCGCCATCATCACCGGGAAGCGAGCAGTTGAGCTAACGACATGATTACCGAGGTCTGGCATAAATCCGAGGTCATCAAATGCAAGGCTGCTTCCCCTGTCCGGCATAAATCGCCGACGATCCGGGTTGCTGCTCCCGCCGTCTGGTAGCACTCGACGGAGTAGCGCCCACTCGTTGAGCGGCCAGGTTCGGACCGCTCTCTCCGTAATGCGCAGCACGACCCCAACCTTTTGTGACCAGTCGGCAGCCTCCATGGGCGCACCTTATCGGCTGGTGGGTGGTGGTGCCGCATACGCAGCACATGAAAGAGCAGAACCCCCGTGTCGTTACGTCGACCGCCGAGGGGTGTGCCGGGCGGTGCACGCTTGTGACACGTCAATCACCTAGCTTGCTGCGCCGCCTGTGCCACGCAAAAGGCCAGTGGTCCGTCGCTTAAGTTGGTAGGCGCACTCGATGGCTCTTCAGCCAAGCGTTCCAATCGGCAATGGCATTTTTGGCAATGTCGAGCCCGTCCATATGTGCGCCGTTAGCAGCGGCAATCGTGAAAAAATTTCCTCCACCGACGCGGAACGGAATTGTGAGTGGAAGTCTGGAACCATGTTTCTGAGCAATGACTCTGGCATGTCCCTGCCTCTTGCCAGTTATGTACGACTCATGCGTCAATTTCAGATGTTTTGAGCCGTTAGCGATGTCGGCGCAAACGGACAGCGCGTTCGATGATCCAGTCCCCCTCTTGTTGAGCAGTCGAGAGAGGTCAGCTTTGGTCTTGTCCGCCAGGCGTGACGCTCTGATCCAGTCGCGTAAGTGGAAGGCGTCGCAACAGAAGTGATACAAGATGTCACGCGCGTGTTCCTCAGCGTGGACGAGTTCGTTGTGTGGGCCGCTTGAGTCCGCCGCCATCTTTACCAGTTCATACTGCCGCTGAAGGCGCTTGTACTGGTCTTTCCATGTCTCACCGAGCATGGTCCTAAGTCCACCACGGCAACACCAAATCCCACGCCGTTTAGAAGTAACGCGGCGCTCAATAGACACCTCATACCAGGGCTCTGCGAGCCGAATTTGACTAGCCCAGCCGCTCGATGATGGTGGCGTTGGCCATGCCGCCGCCCTCGCACATCGTCTGCAGACCGTAGCGGCCGCCGCG
>NZ_JBVAXR010000071.1:0-8342 GCF_055419445.1 Mycobacterium sp. IDUB_19
TGGCTGTCGACGTCGATGAAGATCTCGTCGCCGAGCTCCGGCCGCCGCTCGGTCAGCCAGGTCTTGAGCGCGATCGCTTCGCGGGTGTCCTTGCTGGAGTGGCTCAAAAAGATCCGCGACACCTACGTGTACCCCCCTTTCGTGGAGGCCCCCGATTGCCCCGGCGCTGTGGTACTGCCGCTTGCAATGCCGCCGCGAACGAAAGAGTAATCCTGTGCGGCGGGTGGGGGTAGGCGATAGCCCGAAGTGACTGATCGCTCGCAAGCTGTTGTTTACCCGGACCGCACGCTGATCACTTGATGACGAGGGCGCCACCGTCCCCGAAGTCGGGTGCACACTGGCAAAACCGCTGAGTCCCTTGACCAACCACCTTTGTTCGAGCAACGTTTCGCTCGACAGAGCGTCGGCGGCCCGTGCAGGCTGACGTCCGCACGTCAACCAGGGTCGCTGGTGAGGTGTAGAGATTTTCCCGATACGGGCTCAATTGTCGGAAATTTCGTTCCTACGCCCGCCCCGATATCGAGGCGAGGTGTCGCAGCTGCGATCTCGCCTCGAGGCGTCGAGGCGTCGATCCGTCTGTACGCAGACACACCCATTCCGTGCTGTGTCTCAGCACTACCCCGCCAAGGTCGAGCGCGCGGGCTCGGTCGGGTATCCAGTGGCCGTTTAGAACCTCGAAGCCAAGTTCGCGCATTTCCTGGCGCGTCTCGCCCCTGAATCGACGTGCTTCATCAATCTGCTGACCGATCGACTCGATGGTGTGGCGCCTAATGATGACACCTTCGCAGCGTAGAAAGAGCTCGCGGGCCCGGGCGTCGCCTCCCCTGTGGCCCAGGATCGCCTTCCTGTCGTCGTCTGGGAGCTGAAGTAAGAAGTTGGGCGGCAGCGAGTTCGTCCGCGGAATAAGCCACCGAATCTCGTCTCGCCCCCCGGGGGACTGGATCGTGCGTTTTTTGTCTTGGTTTCCGCCCACGAGAATTTCCTCCCGTGGCCGCAGGAGTCCCACGGCGAATTCGCAGTCGTCGTCTGAGGCCCAGACGAGCAGACATAAATGGCCCACCGCCTCTCCCGGTATCTGCCATCCGCCCCACTTCTTCGACCACTTACAGTCGACGTCCAACCCATCGATGCAGTAGTCCATGCGATTCGGGCCATGGGCGAAATCGAACTGCGCGCGAATAACGTGCTCGAGCTTGACCCCGACGTAGGCCTGCTCTTGCTTTCCGCAGTGGTCGAGGTTCCATCGACCCGTGCGGGGGGTGTCGATCACCTCATCGATCGCTGTCCGGACACACATGCCCAACGCCTGCTCGAATCCGGCCTGCGACTCGAACCAGTCAGACACCCTGTCTAGTTCTGGGTCGAATCCTCGTGATGGTGGTGGCGGCACGTCCGCAGCATGCCAGCTTCACTCAAGAGGCATCAAGAGCCAACGCCGCGCTGGAGCTACGGCTTCGGTTGAACTGTTGATTGAACCGCTTCGAGGATGGGATCCTCACCAAGTGCCCGCGTCGTTCACACGTGACTTGTGCGGCTACCGCGCGGACACTGGCAAGCCGAATACATCAGACAGCAACGATGACCTGTCGATCGAGCTAGGCAACGCGCTGTTTGGCCAGCTAGGCGTGCCCGAGGGTAAGGCACCGCCGATCGATCCAGGCACGGTTATGGAACACATGATCGTCGCCGCCCTCCGCGACCTGCGCCCAGATCTAAAAGTTGAACGCTCCCGTCCAGCAAGCGACTTCGCGCAGTACGCACACCTCGACGTGTTCCCGCAGTTCCGGAGAAACTTTGGGGACTTGCGACCAGGCCTCGCCGGCCTGGCAACTCGTGTTCGCGCGGCCGACCTCGGCAGCGCAAGAGCACGAATTGAAAAAGACTTGGGACGCCTGGCAGCAAGCACAGAACAGCAGGCGATCCTTCTCGAGAATCTGGCCGAACAAATGCCCGAGGAATCGTTGCTGAACATCGACATATCGGTGGCGATACCCAAAATCGGCCAACTCGACGAGCTCGCGGTTGCGCTGTCGTCGAAGTGGTCACTACGAACGGACCGCGCGCAGGACTGCGTTTCGCAGGGGAACAAGTTAGTAGCACAACGACGAGGTCGGATGCCGCACTTCGGCGTCATCACAATCGAGCCTCGTCCATCGATGCTCCGCATTCTCGCCGACGGCTCTGGCGCGATTGATTTCGTATATCACCTTGACCTTCCGTCGTTGTCCACATCGATCGACGAAGTATCAAGTCGGAGAAGCGGTCGCTGGTCGCCGCGGCGCACTTTCGGCCGTCTCATGAGACAGCATCGCCTCAGGGATTTTGACCAGCTACTCGACGAGGTACGGCAGATTCCTAAACCATGACACCAACAAAACCTCCGAAAACCAGCTTCACTACGGCGCCCCCCAGGTCGACGTCATAGGCGAAGCAAGCGCGTCTTTCACTTTCCTCGCCACGGCTGATGCCAAGCCGACGGGGACCGCGTTGCCGATCTGTTTTGCGATCTCAATTTTAGAACCACACCATGCGAACGACTCCGGAAAGTCTTGCAGCAGCGCGGCTTCCAAGTGCGTGATTACGCGGTTGACACGCTTGCGCGGCCTACTCGGGTCCCACTGCGGGTGAAGGTACTGCCCTTTCTCGGGCTTGAAGAATTCCGTACGGATCGTGAGGGATGGCGCGTCCCAACGCATACGTCCCATAACGTCTGTTGTGCCCGTCGGCTTATTGCGCCAGCAATCTGGTAACAGTTCATCGGGGAGATCGAACCGCCCCCCGCCCGGTGGAATGCAGTCGTACCGCTGGAGCGATAACTCACGCGGGTTCCGACCGAAATGCAGGTCCAGCCACTTGAACTCACCAGGGACAGTCTCGCCGAAGAAGGTCGTACGGGTGTCCGGCAACGAGGTCGTCGAGGGCCGCTCGGGCAGCTTGCTGATCCTTTCGCGCACAGTCGCCCACGGGTGGAGGTCACCTTTCGGAAACCTTGCATGGGTCGTCTTCGGCAACTCAATCGGGCCAACTCGTGATCCGATGACGAATGCGCGGGTACGTCGTTGAGCGACACCGTAATCCGCCGCAACGAGCAAGCCGTGGGTCAATTCATAATCACTGATTAACCCGGCCTTGGCCTCATCGAGCAGCAGTTGAAATTCAGCACTACTTCTAAACCGGTCGACGTTTTCTATGACGAATACCTTCGGCCGCGTTCGCTCTACCACCTGGAGATAGCTCTTCCAAAGCTTGTTGCGGGGATCGTTGACATCTTTGCTTCCGAGGTTGGAGAAACCTTGGCATGGCGGCCCGCCGATCACGACGTCGGCCGTTGGGATGTCCGCCTTGAGCACCTCGTCGATGTCACCCCAATAAGCGTGGCCTTCGCCGAAGTTTGCCGCGTAAGTCGCAGCGGCATGGAGATTCCACTCAACCGCCAGCACTGGTTTGAAATCGTGACGCACAAAGCCCGCGGTCATGCCGCCGCATCCCGCGAAGAGGTCGATCATCGTCAGGGGCTTGGTCACGTGGATATCGTATTGACCGCCACCGACAGAGCCGTGTCGGCGCGCCGCTCCTACGCTAGACCGGTGACCGAGTCATGGGCTACTTCGCCCGGAGCCCGAGCCAGCATGCAATCGAATAAGGCCAGGGACACGAAGCCCGAGCTCGCGCTCCGCTCGGCGGTTCACGGTCTCGGGTTGCGCTACCGAGTGTCGGCGAGGCCTCTGAAAGAACTCAGGCGTACCGCTGACCTTGTCTTTCTTAAGGCCAAAGTTGCCGTTTTCCTCGACGGATGCTTCTGGCATGGCTGTCCCCAGCACCACTCGGTCGCAGTCGCGAACGCTAAGTTCTGGGCCGACAAGGTAAAGGGCAACATGGCGCGCGACCGCAACACGGACCAGCAGCTGACTCAAGCCGGTTGGGTCAGCATTCGGATCTGGGAACATGAGGACCCTCGGGTCGCTGCGATCCGCGTCCGCGACATCGTCATTGCGCGCCGGTCCGGACACGAATCGTCGTAGGGGCGAGTCAACACCCTCCCGGGACGTCGCCGCAGAGATGGAGGTAGTCAACAGTCCACCGAAGCCGCGCGAAGACGTCCATGTATCCGAAGAGTGGAATCGACCCGACAGGTGCCTTGTTGTCGGGAGTCCCGCTTCCTTGGAGCTGCGATATTTGTCATGGACCACAACCACGCTCACGGCGGAAGCTTCGCCACATCGACCAATACTTCACTCAATGCTCGCAGGAAACTGCAGGTTCCGCGGACTTGATCTACATCGGGGAACCCCGTCGACGAAGTTGGATGGGCAAAACTGTTGCGCTCCCGCATTATGACCGCCAAGCGGCTTTGCGCCTCCTGAGTGCAGTCGCCATCGGCTCGAGTTTCTAAGAATGCCTTCAAACGGGCTTGCTTACCGATTTCAGGCCATATCGACTTTATTCCCACCCGTTTCATAACATCGGCGACTACATTTGGATTCATATTTGACTCTGTGATGGCTAAGACTTCCGACTGGACGCTTACGTTTCCGCTACCGTCCAGATTGGACGCCATTGAGATAAGTAGATTTTCAGCCTGCTCATCCGTGTACCCATAGCGCCCTGGGTTCTGAGCCACCGTCAAAGTCAGCTGCATAAGCTCGGTCCGGAGCTTCTCAGGGAGTTCTCCGTATGTTGCGACGGCTCCACTAAGTGCGTCGGCGACTGTCATGACGACATCTCGGATAAAATACTCGAATCGACCGCAAACGTACGAATGCAAGGCGCCCGATAAAATAGGAAGATCCGATCGAACAACCTGCGCTAAGACTCCAAGGTCTACGGCCTCTTTCCAACTAGATTGCATGGAGGTATCTGCTAGATACGGTGTCGCAGATCCGCCGAAGATGCGGAATGCCGCTATCAGTTCTAGAAGCCTTTCCGCCTTTTCTAAATCAGCATGAAACTCGGCGAGCCGTGCGTCAAGTTGACTAGACATCCTGCCGGCCAGTGTTGAGAATCTTGACAGCAAGCTTTACGCGCGCCTGAATTGCGTCGATCGTGTTCCCACGGCCGACTAGTATCTCGTAGTCATTGACGTCATCCAGAGATGTTTCGAGCGCCGACCTAATCTCAGTCGTCCTATCTTCAATCGGATTTTGCCGATCAAAACTCAACGCGATCATTAAAGCATCGTATAGGGGGCGGCTGAGGCGACCGTTAGTCGGCAAACGGAATGCTCTGTCGCCAAACACTTCTCGCAGTCTCGTCAAACATTCGAGGAAAAGTCGTTCGTACTCAGTAGCTTCGGGTTCTGAGATGCGTGCGTGAACGCTCATGAATTTGTCGAGTATTCGACGAAGGGATCCGCGCTTCTCGTTAAGAAGTGCGTCTCTTAGAGCTAGGACTCGGAGAACCAGCTCCGCGTCGGCCAGACTAGAGAATAGGGCGTTATGAAGAAGCGCATCCGAGGGGTCAACTTCCTCATTCGGAGTCTTCGGTGGGATATCCCACGTGGTGGTAAAAATTTCTGTTCGAGCGAGCCGTATCAATAAATCATTTAGGGATCCAGGATATAACGCATTTCGCAATTCCTGTGGGTTAAGCTTTATTCCCCCGGTGTTCAATCTGTCGAACAGTACCCGACGCACATCGAGATCATCGGCGTCCGACTTTTGCGTTTCCGCCAGCAGTACTACGGCTGGCAAGCTGCGTCGCAAGAGACCTTTTTGCAGGACGCCTGGAAGGTCACGAAATCGCTTTCGATTCAATTCGGGCCAGTACTCAAGTCCTGTAAGCGAAAAATCATTTGCCAAGAAAGAGCTGATGGCATCCAATCTTTGCCGACCATCTATTACTTCATAAGAATTGTAATCCCGTTCATACAAAAATATCGCGGGTACAGGTATATTCAAGAGGAAAGATTCGATAAGCAATGATTTTTTCTTGTTGGGCCACCGAAGCCGTCTCTGATATGCGGGCGATATATCGATCAACTCCCGGCCGGGCTCGAGAGCAAGGCGTAGATAATCGAGTTGATAGTCTTTTGTTTCTCGCACAACTCGAAGCTGGCTTCGTGCGTACTTTTCAGCCGGATCTACCGTCTTGGATTCCAGATCGCCGTCATTCTGGTTCGTTGAGGCATCTTCTTCAAACCATTGGTCCACATCGATTTCGTCGACGGAGTCATCGTCCTCGGTCATGTGCAGAGTCTATGCACGAACGTTGTGCGTGGTGGGTAAATAAGACGCTCCGGTAGCCGAGGGCGGCGGCTTCCGCAGACTATCTGTTACCAAGCCCACCTTGCGCCTCGTCACCGCGGCCGCGGCGGCAGCGCCGCCAGCCATCCATCCGTGACCAGCTCAATGAGTTGCCCGTCCGGGTCCCGGATCATCGCCATCGCTTCCGATACCGCCGCATCGATGATCGTTCCCCCGAACTTAGGAACCTTGGTCAACACAGCAGCGAGGTCGGACACCGACAACGAGATATGCGTCAGCCCCACCTCATCCATCGCGCGCTCGGCGCCGGCATGCACTTCGCGCTTCGAGTAGTCGATGAGTTCGAGCACAAAGCCGTCCCGTATCAGGTAAGTCGCATGCACCCCGAGAGGCTCGGGAAGCTGCACCACCTGGGCGGTGAGATTGTCGGGCGGTTCGAGTTCCCACCAGAACTGGAAGCCGAGCACATCCTCGTAGAACCGGCGCGACAACTCACGATCCGCGACGCACAAGCCGACGTGGTTGAAAACCGTTCGGTAATCAGTCATTACAACCTCTATAGCCTGGGCGGAGTCAACAGCGTAATAATGCAAAGATAGCGTAATGGGCAGCCGCCACGGCTAGACAGAGACCCCGCCACCAGAAGGCTTTCGATGACGACACGCCCCGACGTCGCGCAAGACGCAATCGTCGACTTCGACCACCACTCCGACGCCTTCAACCTCAGCCAACAGACGGTCAACGCCGAGCTAAGACAACGGTGCCCCGTCGCCTGGAACACGAATTACGACGGGTTCTGGTACCTCAGCAGCTACGACGCCGTGAGCCAAACGGCCCGAGATGACGCCACCTTCTCCCACAAATACGAACCCAACGCCGAAAACGGCGTGGACTACCAGGGCGAGATGGGCGTCCCGCGACCGGAAGGTCAACCCGCCCTGGGCATCGGTGAGGTCGACGGCGACTACCACCTGGCCTTAAGACACGCGCTGGCCCCATTCTTCTCGCCCGGCGCCGTCGAGAAGCTCAAGCCGTTCATGGAGGAAAAGGCCCAGGAGTTCCTCGACCAACACATCGAAAGGGGCGAGATGGATCTGGTGCTCGACTACGCCAGCCCGGTCCCGGCCATCCTCACGATGAAGTTGATGGGCCTGCCCCACGACAACTGGCAGCTCTACGCCCACCTCTTCCACTCCGTGATGGCCGTCCCCCAAGACAGCCCCGAATACGCCGACGCCATCGCCAAAGTCCCGGCCATGATGGAGGAGGTCCTCCAACACGCAGCCGCCCGGCGAGCCGACAAAAAAGAAGACTTGACCAGCTTCCTCATCCAATTCGAGTTCGAGGGCAAGAAACTCGACGATGCCCAGCTACTCAACATCCTGTGGAACCTGATTGCCGGCGGCGTCGACACCACCACCTCCCAAACCGCGCTCACGCTAAGGCATCTCGGCACCCACCCCGACCTGAGACAGCAACTGAGAGATCACCCCGAGCTGTACCGCACCGCGACCGACGAATTCCTGCGCTACTTCACGGTCAACCGAACACTGAGCCGCACGGTCACCAGAAACGTCGAGCTCAACGGCCAACACCTACGCAAGAACGACAAACTCATCATCAGCTGGTTCTCCGCCAACCACGACGAGCACGAATTCGAAAAGCCCGACGAAGTCATTCTCGACCGAACACCCAACCGTCACTTGGCCTTTGGACTCGGTCCGCATCGCTGCATCGGCTCGCATCTGGCGCGGCTGATGTCCGAGGTGATGGTCAAGGCGGTCCTCGACCGCATCCCCGATTACCGAGTCGACGTCGACAAAGCCCACCAATACCTGGGCAGCCCGAGCATGACCGGGCTCAGCAAATTGCCGGTGACCTTCACCCCCGGAGCCAAGCGAAGCTAGCTGCCCCGCCTCGACGCGTTCCAACGCGTCACCCAAGGATTGGGAAGCGGCGCTGGGCGGCCAGGGCGTTGAGCCCCTTTTGCATCACGCCGCGCACGTGCGCATCGAGCTTCTTGATGTCGGGAGCCTCACCGAATTCGACGGCGATATCGACTGGTCGCAGCACCTCGGTGACGATCTTTGTCGGCAGCGGGATGTTGACCGGCAAGACGACACTCGGCCCGAACGGGAA
>NZ_JBVAXR010000072.1:0-7979 GCF_055419445.1 Mycobacterium sp. IDUB_19
TCCACGATTGGCGTGCGCCGTTCGAGAGCTTCGCGCACCTGCCCAACGTCGCCCTGCTGCGTGAGCAGATCGACGTGCTGGCCGAAATGCTGGCCAACACCACCCCAGATGCGGTGCAGCAGAAGGACATTGACTTCGCCTTCGGGGTCGGTCAGCTGTTCGCGACGGTGCCCTACGCCCAGCTGATCCTGGAGGAAGCCCCACTGTCCGGAGTAGGCGAGGCGCTGATCGACGAGATCTTTGCGGTGCTGGTCCGCGACTTCAACAGCTACGCCGTCGAGCTGGGCGACAAGCACGCCACGACCGACGCGCAGGCCCGCTTCGCGATGCGGATGATCCGTCGTCCGGTGTTCGACCAGGCGCGCTACGACCAGGTCTGGAAGGAACACATCCAGCCGATCAACGGTGCCTACCAGATGCGGCCCTAGCCCTTTCGCCGAGTGTGACGCTGCAGTCACGCTGGGGTTCGAGAGTGACTGTGGCGTCACGTTCGCCAAGAAGCGAGTCAGATTGCGCTGCTATTCGGCGGCGGCGAGTGCGTCTATGAGTGCGTCGACGTTGAGCTGGGGCTGGATGGCTGCGGTTCCCGCCAGGCCCGGTGCGCTGATCAATGGCGCCGCCGCCGGTGCTGCCCCCAACGCGCTCGACGAGCTGGCCACGACGGGGGCGAAAGAGTAGGGGGTGGCGGTGATGGGGGCGGTGATGACGGTGCCGGCGTTGATGGCGGTGACGAGGCCGGTGCCGGCGTTGATGGTGACCTCGACGCCGGCGCTGCCGGCCGTGACGGCGCCGCTGGGGATGGTGAACCCAGCGCCTTCTACCCAGGGCGGGTACACGGTAAAGGTGCCACTCAGGAACGTGAAGCCGTAGGAGTACCTGAGCAACCCAGATCCGTAGCTGCCGACGAGCTGTCCTTGGTACAACCAGGTGGCGTAGCTGTCGACTGTGAACGCGGCGCCAGAGCTAACGGTGACGGGGTTGCCGGGGGTGGCGGTGAAGGTCACGCCAGGTTCGATGGTGGCGCCGCCGGGTGCGATGTTGGCGGTGCTGCCTTGGGGCAGGGGTGGGTCGACGAGGTTGCCCTGCTGGGTGGCGAGGCTCTGAACCACGGATTGGGTGCGGGTGCTGGTGGTGTTGGCGGTGGTTTGGGCCACCGAGTTGGCTTGGTCAGTCTGACCATTCGGGTTGGTGGTCTGCGGCGGCTCGTCGAATGACGTCATGGTGGTCGCGGTCGCCGAGTCGGCGGCGTAGGCATACATGGCGGCGGCGTCCTGGGCCCACATCGCCGTGTACTGGGCTTCGGTGGCCGCGATCGCCGCGGTGTTCTGCCCGAAGAAATTGGTCGCGATTAACGCCATCAGCTGGGCACGGTTGGCCGCGATCACCGGCGGGGGCACCGTCATCGCAAACGCGGCCTCATACGCGGCGGCCGCCGCATACGCCTGGGCTGCGGTCTGCCCGGCCTGCGCGGCCGCGGCCTGCAGCCACGCCACATACGGTGCAGCCGCACCCGACATCGCCATCGACGACGGACCCAACCAGGTCAAACCGGTCAGCTCCGACACCGACGACGAGTAACCCACGGCAGCCGATTCCAGCTCGGCGGCCACCGCATCCCAGGCCGCCGCGGCGGCCAGCAGCGGTCCCGATCCCGGGCCGGCATACATCAACCCCGAATTGACCTCTGGGGGCAGCAACCCGAAATCCATGGCAACTTGCTCTCGTCCCACCATATGGCCAGCGTGTTCGCCGACCATCGTGTGCCGAAGCGGCGACAGTTCGTTCCGGGACGGACTACTGCATTTTTCGCAAGCGGTAGCGACGGACTACTGCATTCGGGTCAGGTCGCGCCGTTATTCGGCGGCGGCCGAGAGCGCGTCTATGAGTGCGTCAACGTTGAGTTGGGGTTGGATAGCGGCGGTTCCCGCCAGGCCCGGTGCGCTGCCTGCGACGCCGGCCGCGGGTGCCGCACCCAAGGCGCTGGGCGCGCTGGCCACGACGGGGGCAACGGGCAGGAAGTAGGGGGTGGCGGTGACGGGGCCGGCGATGACGGTGCCGCTGTTGATGGCGGTGACGAGGCCGGTGGTGGCGTTGATGGTGACCTCGGCGCCTGCGCCACCCGCGGTGACCGAGCCGCTGGGGATGGTGGCAATGCCGGCGGAGCCAGTGATTTGGGTGCCGGTGCCGGCCTGCACGATCCACGTTCCAGGACCAAAAATGACGGCCGCACCATGATTGGTGGTTATGGTCGCCCCAAGCGGGTTGGTAAAGGTGAAGGGGTTGGGGAAAATGATAAAGGCGCCAGTCCCGCCGGTCACATCGATGGGGTTGCCGGCGCTGGCGGTGAAGCTCACGCCGGGGTCGATGGTGGCGCCGCCGGGTGCGATGTTGGCGGTGCTGCCGGGGGGCAGGGGCGGGTCGACGAGGTTGCCCTGCTGAGTGGCCAGGGTCTGGGTCATCTGGGTCAGGGATTGGGTGCGGGCGTTGGTGGTGTTGGCGGCGGTCTGGGCCACCGAGCGTGCTTGGGCGTCTTGGCCCGCCGGGTTGGTGGTCTGCGACGGCTCGTCAAACGACTCAAGCGTGCTGGCGGTCGCCGAGTCGGCGGCGTAGGCGTACATCGCGGCGGCGTCTTGTACCCACATTGCTGTGTACTGGGCTTCGGTGGCCGCGATCGCGGCGGTGTTCTGCCCGAAGAAATTGGTGGCGATCAACGCCATCAACAGCGACCGGTTGGCCGCGATGACCGGCGGGGGCACCGTCATCGCGAACGCGGCCTCGTAGGCCGCGGCCGCCGCGTAGGCCTGGGCGGCGGTCTGCCCGGCCTGGGCGGCCGCCGCCTGCAGCCACGCCGCATAGGGTGCGGCCGCGCCCGACATCGCCATCGACGACGGCCCGAACCAGGCCAGCCCGGTCAGGTCGGCGATTTGCGAGGAGTAGCCCGCGGCCGAGGATTCCAGCTCGGCGGCGACCGCATCCCAGGCCGCCGCGGCGGCCAGCAGCGGTCCCGATCCCGGGCCGGCGTACATCAACCCCGAGTTGACTTCTGGGGGCAGCAACCCGAAATCCATGGCATCTTGCTTTCGTCACAACGCGCCCGACGCGTTCGCCGACCATCGTGTGCCGAAACCGCGACCGTTCTATCCGGGACGGACTACTGCAATTTTTAGCCGCGTCAGCGAAGGACTACTGCAATCAGCGTTCGCCGCCGCGCAACAACGACGCGACGCCGATGACGTCGGCCAGGCCGGTGCGGCCGGCGACGCCGGCCTTGCTGCAGGCCCGATAAATGTGGCTCTCGACGGTCCGCACGGACAGCGACACCGCGTCGGCGATCTCACGATTCGACAGGCCCTGGGCAACCAACACCGCGATCTCGCGTTCTCGGTTGGTGAACGGCGGCGCGAAGGAAGCTGCCTCGATGGCGGGGCT
The DNA here is from genome assembly GCF_055419445.1 of Mycobacterium sp. IDUB_19. NCBI lineage: Bacteria > Bacillati > Actinomycetota > Actinomycetes > Mycobacteriales > Mycobacteriaceae > Mycobacterium > Mycobacterium sp. IDUB_19. Next base: position 3,430 of record NZ_JBVAXR010000072.1, read on the forward strand.
GGTCGCGCCGTGACACCGTGCCGCCAGACGGTGTGCGCGTGCCGCGGCTGTCATCGCGCTGCCTGCGCGGCCCGCGCGCCGGTGTGACGTGGCGGCTTGCCCCGCGGCGTCGGCGGCGGTCAGCAGGTCGCCCATCGCCTCGAATTCGGCTGAGGCCCGGTCGAGTTCACCGGCGTCGTCGGATTGCAGCGCCGCCGCGTAGTGCGCTGCGATCGCGACGCGCGGGCCTTCGACACGGGTAGCAAGGTCCGCGAGTCGCTCGGCCGCGTCGGTGTCGTCGAATTGCACGGCGGTCTGTAAACACCACACTTCACGGGCTAGTTGGTCGTGGTCGCGCGCGAAGTCCGCCGCCTGGCGGGCCAGTCGGCGCGCCTCGGTGGACCGCGAGCGGACGGCCGCCAGCCAGGCTTCGCTCAGCAGTTCGGTGGACGTGACGTACACGTAGGCCGGATGCTGGTGCGCCCGGGCAGTTTTGAGGGCTTCAGCGGCTGCGTCCGCGTCGCCGGATCGGGCCAGTGCCTGGGCGCGCAGCAAGTGGAACCGGTGAAAGCTGTTGACGACGTGGAAACTGTTCGCCATCTCGGCATCGACCTCATCCGGCAGCTGCCACAGCGCCGCGTCGAGATCACCCGCGGCCAACATCACCATGCCGAGGATCTCCGCCGCCACCGCTCGGACATCCGCAGGCTCTTCGCGATGGGCGCGGTGGTGGCGTTCGGCGACGTCGACCGCCTCGGCGATGCGGCCGGCCGCCGCCAGGGCGAACGTGTGGAACTCGGTGAACGTCTGCCGAAGAAATTTGCCCTGCTCGCTCAACGTCAGTGCCTCGCCGGCGTCGATCGCCTTCGCGACGGCCTGATCGGGTTGACCGAGTTCGCCGTAGGCCATGCTTTCGGCGCCGTAAGCCATCGCCGCGCCGTAGGTGTCGATGTCCTGGTAATCGACCTCGGCCATCGTCGCCAGGACCTCGTGCGGCTTCGCCGCCAGCGCGAGCTGATTGGCGCGAAACACCAGCACTTGTTGTCGTCGCGCACCGTGCGAGGCCTTGAGCGCATCGTCGATGAGCCGCCAGGAGCGCTCCGGTGATCGCATGCCCCACAACAGATTTGACGCACGCATCACGATGTCGTTGATGAATGCGGACTCCGTCGCCTCGTCGACCTCCACGCCGTCGAGGACTTCCAACGCAAGCTCGCCCTTCTCCATCATGAACAGGGAGTAGGCCAGCGGTATCCGCGCTTGCGCCCCGATGCCGGTGTCGGCGGCGGCGCGGAAGAGCCGCTCCGCGGTCTCGAAGTCCAAGAGCGAACTCGCCGCCGTGGCTGCCGACAGCAGCACGTCCAGCTCGGGCGGAAGGTCCGACTCCACCCAGAGCAGTCCCCGCTTCATCACCTTCGTGGCGCGCCCGCCGTCCTTCATCGCGGTTGCGACCTGGCCACGAAGGCGTCGCAACCGCGCGGACCCGCAGCGATTCAGACGCACCTCGGCAAACATGGGATGGCCGATGTACACCTCGTCGGCGGACAGCCGGATCAGTTTGCGCTGTTCGGCCTCCTCAATGGCGTCCTGCTCGGCGATCAGTCTCAGGCACCGCCAGTCGACGGGTTCGGAAACGGCTACGAGATCGACGACGTCGCGCACATCGTCGGGAATGGCGCCGATCTGCGCATCCACCAGCTCGGCCAGGGACCCCGACACTCCGAGGTTTCCCTGCCAACGCAGAACGCCGTCGGTGCTGACCATGCGTCCCGCACGGAGCTCCTGTTCGACCAGCTGCCGCAGGAACAACACGTTTCCGCGCGTGAGACGCCATAGTTCGTCCCGGCACCGCTGATCCGGTGCGCACCCCGTCACTGCCAACAACAGCTCGTCGGTCTGGTCCCGGGTCAACGGGTCGATCTCGTGCCGGACCACCAGCCCGTCTTTCCAGAGCGCCGTTACTGCGGCCGGAGCCCGCTCGCCCGTACGAATCGTGACGATGACCGTCGCGGCCTGCGACTGCACGAGTTGATGCAGCACCAGGGCGGACAGGTCATCGAGGAGATGGGCATCGTCGACGAAGACCAGGAGACGGTCCGGTTGCGTACCGGCGGTCAGCGCATCAACGACCCGGCGCGCCAATGTGTGGGGCGCGCCGTCGGTGTCGTCGGTCCACGTTGCGAAGGTGCCCAGCGGAATCGTGCGGCTGGTGACGGTGGCGGCAGTGCTGCGGACCGTCCACCCGGCATCGGCGGCCGCCTGCACGGCCTCGCGGGCCAATCGCGACTTGCCCACCCCGGCGTTGCCCGACAATGCGACACCTCGCAGCCCGTCAGTGTCAGCGAGCAGGCGGCTGACCTCGTCGATCTCCCGGCTTCTGCCGACAATGGGCCACTGGTCAAACACCAGAAAATATTAGCCAGTGGCTCCAATCTTTGCGGGCGATCTGGCTGCGCCGCTTAGCAAGTACGTCGTGTGATCCTCGTCCAGAGAAGGGTCGCCTGAACTAGCCTTTTGCCGTGGGCAGTGCAAGTCGGACTCGCTACGCCAAGAGCGGCGGCATGGACATCGCCTATCAGGTGCTCGGTGATGGTGGACCCGATCTTGTCGTGCTGCCGACCGCGCTGATTTCGATCGATTCGATCGCGGCCGAGCCGTCGATGAACCGCTTTCATCAACGGCTTGCGTCATTTTCGCGGGTGATCCGGCTCGACTACCGTGGATTGGGTCTTTCGTCGAGCGTTCCATCACTAGACATGATCGGGCCGCAGTTTTGGGCCGAGGACGTCGTCGCGGTGCTGGATGCGATTGGGTGTCCGAAGGCGACGATCTTTGTTTCGGGTTGGGCATCGATGGCCGGACTCGTATTGGCCGCGACTTACCCCGATCGGGTGGCTGGACTGATTCTCGTCAACGGCGCAGCTCGCTTTTCATGGGCCGACGACTATCCGTTCGGCGTCAAGCAGACTCAGTCCACCGCCTTGACGACGGTGGCCTATGAACTCGACGCGGTCGAGCTGGGTATCGATGTCCTGGAATTGGTGGCCCCCTCGGTCGCTGGCGTGGAAGCGTTTCGCACGTGGTGGGACCTTGCGGGCAATCGGGCGGCATCGCCGACCATGGCCCGCGCGGTGGGTGAGGCGGCGGTAAACGGTGACGTGCGTGACGTTCTCGAACACATCACAGCGCCGACGCTCATTGTGCACCGCCGTGACGCCACCTACGTTGCGCCCGAACATGGGCGCTACTTAGCGGAGCGCATACCGCGGTCGACTTACGTCGAGATTCCCGGCGCCGACATGCTGTATTGGGTTGGCCAAACTGCTGAATTGCTGGCCGAGGTAGAGGAATTCGTTACGGGTGTGCGCGGTGGCGCTGGTTGCGATCGCGTGGTGGCCTCGATTTTGTTCACCGACATCGTCGGCTCGACGCAGCACGCGGCGACCCTTGGCGACGACGGCTGGCGCGATCTGTTGGATAACCACGACAACATCATTCGCGGACAGCTCAACCGTTTCGGCGGCCGCGAAGTCAACACCGTGGGCGACGGATTTCTGGCGGTCTTCGGGAGCCCGAGCGTGGCGATGGACTGTGCGGCAGCGATTGTCGGCGTGACGCGCCCGTTGGGGATCGAGGTCCGCAGCGGTATCCACATCGGTGAGGTCGAAGTTCGCGGTGATGACGTTGCCGGCATGACCGTGCATATCGGCGCGCGCATCGCCGCTCTCGCGGGCCCGAGTGAAGTGCTGGTCTCCTCGACCGTGCGGGAGATCGTCACTGGGTCACGACGGGTGTTCCACGAACGCGGCGAGCATGAACTCAAGGGTGTGCCGGGGCGTTGGCGGCTGTATGCCCTCTAGCGCGGGATCGAAGAATCTCCGCTTTCGGCGGCGTCTCTGATGCGTTCTACGGTTCGTTGCATGCCGGCCCGCAGCACGCTCACGCGACGCTCATAGCCGCCGAGGAACACGCGGTAGGCCGTCTTCACCCAACGAAACTCGCCCGTGGTGATGCGTTCCTCCACGAGCAGGCAACCGTCGTTCTCGGCTGTCAAGCGGTACCGCCAAAGCACTCCGCTGGCTGCTCGGAAGGCGAATACCTTGCCGCGCTCCGATTCGGTGACGACCGCTGGCGAAGGCCAGCTCAGACCACGATCCCTGTTGAGGCCGACAAACCATGCGTCCTTGCCGCGCTTGGACGTAAGCCACCTGGCCTGGTAGCACTCCGGACTCCACTGCCCCATCCGGGTGATGTCGCTGATCAAGTCCCAGACGCGGTCGGGGTCGGCCGCGACGAAAGCCGTGACCCGATCCTCCGGGGAAACCGTCATGAACGCACGTTTATCACGCCGAGCGTGAAGTTGGTTTCACGTTGGGCCGCGAGCGTGAAGTTAGTTTCACGTTGGGCCGAGAGGACCGGACCGCACCTCTTGACTGTGGCGTGGCTCACAGTAGAATGACCAGTGGTCATCTTACGCAAGGAGGCGTGATGCCGACGGTCACGTGGGCGCGGGTCGATCCGGCTCGTCGCGCGGCAATCATCGAAGCCGCCGAGGCCGAGTTCGGGGCGCA
>NZ_JBVAXR010000073.1:0-7493 GCF_055419445.1 Mycobacterium sp. IDUB_19
ACTACAGCGCTTCGCCGATGTCCGGAAGTAAGGAAATGTCTTCGGGCTGGCCGTTACGAAACATTTCTGCAGTCTCACGCACATTTCTCTTAGCCCAGTCAACGCTGAAATGACTTAGCACCTGGTATTCATACGCAAAGCGTTCTGCTCGGTCTCCCACTTGTTTGGCCGCCTGGCTTGTGACCACGCCCTGGGTGTACCAGTAAAGAAGATCATCAAGGCTGCCCACTTGGTCGAAGCCCAGTTTTCCTCGCTCGTAGAAAGTGAAGTGATACGAGCCGTCCTGGGCAACATAGATATTCAGGCCGTCACGCGTCCGCAACCCGACACGCATTGGTCGAACGCCAAGCTTCTCCGACAACCGGTTTATCTCGGTTTGAAGTTCCGCAGACTTATCTTCCATGGGGCCGTACGTATCCACCAGGCATCCCTTTCTACGGACTTGAGTTCCAGCGCTCGGCTCAGCCCATCTCGACAATGCCTTCGTGTGCACTGGGAAAATACTTCTCGATGCGGCCTCGCACCGATTCCAGGAACTGATTGGTCGTTGGAAACTTTGGCAAGTTAGTTTCCTGTATCTCTTCGAGAGGAACACCTTGCCGAATGGCGAACATGGGAAGGTATTGCCACTTGCCGGACTGATCGGCTAGCCCAAGCACATTAGCGGCATCCAGCGGGGCGATCATACAATTGATCTCGCCCTCCCGCGGTGCATCGTAGATTTGAATCTTGCAGTCGCTCGCACGGAAGAACGCGACAGAGGCCTTTCGCCCCCCTTCATCTACGTCGTCGTCGAACTCATCCAGCTGAAAGCCAAGTTCAGCCAATAAGGGCTCGGCAATCGATCGGATTCCGGCCAAAAATTCTTCTGTCATCTCCGGCCGCCTGTCATCAAGGCCCCCTAAGCCGTACCCGGCGCCCGTAGTGCACCATGAGCAGCCGCGAAATGCGCTCTGAACAGCTCCTCGAGCCAGGACAGCAGTGCCTCGTCGTCGGCATCCAGTCCAGGCGTCGCCAAGTCATCGTGCGCATCGCTGAGCAGCAGCATGAACTGCCATTTCTTTGATCGGTTCAGCAGGCCGAATTCGTTCGGCGCATCGAGAGGTGCGAGCATGAAATCGATCCCGCCGTCCCGAGCCGACCAACAAATCTGGAGTTTGCAGTCCTGTCGGCGATAATAGACTGCCCAAGCGGGACGGTCGCCATAAACCACAGCATCATGTATTTCGTCGAGCTTGAAACCGACACCGGATAACGTGGGCTCCAAAAACCGTTCCACCTCAGCTGGTTCCATGGTTAGCCGCCTCCTACATATATCCACGCATTTCCGCGCTGCTCGTAACCGAACGCCGCAGCGTTGTTTTTCAAGAAGTTAATCTCGAAAGCTGAGTAAGATCGCCGTTGCACGTTGGCTAGCTGTTCGACGCTGTCGAAACCCTCAGGCAAGGCATACTCGATGCGTGGCACGCCGTTCTCCATTTGAGTACGGAGGAACCGTTCGTTGACTTGCCACGCCAGGCTTTGTTCTTGTGAATCACTAAGGCCCACGGTGAGTGCTCTCCAGGTCGGATCGCCAGTATCGAAGTAAATCCCGCCCTCGCCTCTGGCTTCACCGATATAGCCATGTTCATAAAAGTCAAACTTGCCGAGGACTACTCGTTGTGGGTTGTCACCGACGTAGTGAGTCGACATGTCAGCGAGTTGCTGGCTGAGGCTTCGTGTGGGGCCCCCGTGCCCGAACGCGGTATTGAGATCCTCGGCCGCCTGCACTGCCCATGGGTTGTAGCCAAACGGGTGATCGAAGCCGACCGGTGCATGCGGTGAAACAACCGGGCCGACGTCGAGCCCGCCGACGTCAGCCAGTTCGGCCGCCCTGCCTAGGCCGGACCCTTCCGGACCGAAGAGCATCCCGGGCAAGGCGAAGGCAGCATCGGAAGCCTTACCGCCCAGGTAGTAGGCCGGACTCGGCGAGTTCAGAGCATTTTGCACTTCCCCGACTGCCGCGCCCAGCGGGTTTTGGGTCGTCTCGACCGTGCCCTCGAGCATGTGCTCCCACGACTCGAGCGCCCCCGACGCTCCGCGGGGCCCTACCCCGAGAAGGTTATGGATGCTGTCTTCGGTCGCACGCCAACGATCTCCGAACCCTTCACCAAATCCGGCTGGTGGCAACGGCTTTGGCTCCGGAGGAATGTAGGGAGGAATTCCTCCCTGGTCGATCCACCGCTGAGCGCCGGCCACCGCTTCGTTCACGCGTGCCTCGATCTGATCCGGCGGCACGCCGTCGCCGATCATCACTTTGCGTAACAACGCCTTGGCGTTCTCCATCTCTGCCGGGCTCGGCTGAGGGAGCGGAACAGCGCCGGCGGGCAAGAGCATCTCTCCCAACGACCGTGGTTTGCCGCCCACGCCTGCGGGAGCCCGCGGGACACCGCCCGGCCCGGCAGCTGTAGGAGCCGGCGGGCCCTTCGCCGGGGCACCGCCGGGTGGAGCGTCCGCGGCGGCGGTAGGCAGCACCATGTCCTGCCACGTCTTCGGCTTACCCCCTGGCGCCGACGGGTCCTTGGGTGGGGTACCGGCTGGCGGAGCGTCTGCCGCACCAGCGGGCATCAACATGTCTTGCCACGTCTTCGGCTTGCCTCCCGCGGCAGGGTTTGGCGGGCCTTGCGGCGCTGGGGCACCGCCTGGCGCGGATCCGGCAGCATCCGACGGGACTGCACCGACGGCAGCGCCGATCGCGGTGGCAAGCTCATGATCGGCGGTGTGGGCGTGGACCTTGCAGGCGTTGAGCTTGCCCTGCAAGATCGGCAGCTCGTTGGCGAGGTCGATTCGATTCGGCGGAATCCCCCCGGGGCCGGTTTCGATCCGCCAGTCCGGCGTGATGGACCAACCGTTAGCCCCAGCGACCTGTTCGATGCTATCGAGCTCGCGTTTGCAGGCGCTCACATCCGCCTCGGCACGCGACACCGCCGCCGCCACCTGCTTGGATTCGGCGCCGTCTGCCTCGATGTCGCGGCGAATCTTGCCCACGTCGGCGCGAAAAGCGTCACCCGCCTCACCTTGCCAGTCGGCGAGCACGTTGTGCGCCTGTTGCAGGCTGTCCCCCAAGCGCTGCAAGGTATTGGCGCGCCCGGTGGCCGTCTGGAACACCGCGTGAATCGCGTTGAGATCCCAGCGCTTGACGTCAGCCGGAGTCAGCGACCCCACTAGCGACCCCTACTCCTCCACCGACCTGAGCGCGCTGGCCGAGGCGTCGTCGTTCGCGGAGTAACCGACCATCGCCTCGGCGACGTGCGTACCCAACCCACCGACCCGGAGCTTGTGTTGGTTGTGCCGGGCCTCCCACCGAGCCGCGAGCTGGCCTAACGCCAGCTGCGAGGACCCGACCCAACCCGGCGCGGCATCCGCCAGCCCGTCCTCATGGCCGACGAAGTCCATGGCGGCCTCACCGATCCCGTTGAGCACGTGTTTGCTCCCGACGTGCAGGGCAACGAGATCTACATTCAATTCATCGGCCACGACGCCCCCTTCGGTCGGCCGCACGGTGCGGTGAAGCTTAGTCCGTTTTGCGAGGCCACGCCCTTCACCTCGAGGGCTTGGACGGCGTCCCTTGTCATTGCTCATCCCTATCATCGGCTCATGCATACGGTGTCTTCGATAATCGCTTCCGCGGCAGGCTTCGGGGGCTTGCGAGACCGTCACACGGCATGAAGACGGCATTCGTCTTCCTCCCGCTTTACTTCGGGCTGCTTCTTGGTTTCCTGGGGCACCGCGTCTTGCTAGGCCTGGCTGGAGCTTGTTGTGGGCTGCTTTTCGCCGCTTTGATCCAACCGGCCTACCGTCGGTCGCGGTGGCGACTGCGGACCGATGCGGGCATCGGGGAGATTGACGCGATGGACGGCGTCGAGTTTGAGGACTACGTCGCCACACGCATGCAGCGCGCCGGCTGGCAGGTCACCTTCACCCCTGCCGTCGGCGACTACGGCGTCGACCTGATCGCGCAAAAAGACGGCCAGTATGCCGCGATCCAGTGCAAGCGGCACGGTAAAGCGATCGGTGTCGCCGCCGTTCAACAGGTGGTAGCGGGTGCGCGTCATCACGGGTGCACGCGCAGCATCGTGGTGAGCAATCAGGAGTTCACCTCTGCCGCAAAGCAATTGGCCAATACGCACGGCTGCCAATTGATCGGCCGCAAAGCGTTGCAAAGCTGGGTCCCGGCGCCCACGGGAAAGGCGTTGCGTGACTGACGAATTGGATTCAGCCGCAAGCTTTAGCGGCTCTTCGTAATCGAGAGTGCACCTAAGGCTCGGGATATCCCCGTGATGGGTTCGTGTCGTTGAGCTGAGGTGGGGCCTCGGTGGGTGACGATTCGGGTTCCAACACACGACCACCACACCACCGAGGTGACCCGCTAATGCTTGCGCGCCGTCTGTTGTTGCCGACACGATCATGCGCACCATTGAGTTGGGCGTGATGATCACAGATGCCGCCGTCGACGAGGACCAGACAACGATCTTCTGCGCTCCGGTTGCTCGTGATGCGCGCTGCCCGGACTGCGGTCGCCACGGTCGTTACCGCGACACCGTCACCCGGCCACTGACCGATCTGCCGGTCGCCGGCTACCCGTTGGTGTTGCGCGTGGCCGTACCCCGCTACCGCTGTACCACCATCGGCTGTGGTCGCACAGTGTTCAATCAAGACCTGGGGAAAACTGGCGGCGCCGCGGGCTTCGACGACCCGACGGTGTGCCCGGTATGTGTTGCGGCGGTTATTGATCGACCACACCACTATCTCGGCCATCGCCGCCGAGTTGGGCGTGTCCTGGCACACCGTGAGCACGATCGCGATGCGCACGACCGCCGGCCTGGTGGCCGCGGCCAAAGCTGATCGTCTGGCCGGGGTGCGAGTGATCGGCGTCGACGAACACCGCTGGGCGCCGCGACGAGTCGGTGCTGAGGGATTCGTCACGCTGATCATCGACCTCACCCCAGTGCACGATCGCAGCGGTCCGGCGCGACTGCTCGACATGGTCACCGGACGGTCAGCGACCGCGCTGGCCACCTGGCTGGCTGCCCAACCCGCCGACTTCGCCGCCGGAGTCGAGGCGGTGGCGATGGACGGGTTCGCCGGCTACAAGACTGCCGCCACCAAGGTGGTGCCAGATGCGGTCACGGTGATGGACCCGTTCCACGTCGTCGCGTTAGCCGGGGCCAAGCTCGACCTGATCCGCCAACGTGTTCAGCAACAGACCCTCGCCCGACGCGGCCACACGGGGGATCCGTTGTATGGGATCCGGCGCATCGCCCGCACCCGCATCCAGCTGCTCCCAGCCCGCCAGTACAACCGTCTGACCAGCGTGCTTGACGCCGACGAACACATCGCGGTCAAGGTCGCCGTATGTGATCTCTCAGAAGATCATCGCCGCCTACGCTGACTCGAACCGTCGCCGCGGGAAACACGTAATGACCAGGCTGATCGATTCGATCCGCCGCGATGTGCCCGTCGGACTCGAGGAGATCGCCCAACTCGGCCGCACCCTGTGGCGCCGCCGCGGCGACATCCTGGCGTTCTTCGACCATCACGTCTCCAACGGGCCCACCGAAGCCATCAACGGCCGCTTAGAAGCGCTGCGCCGCAACGCCCTCGGATTCCGCAACATCACTCACTATCGAATCCGTTCACTGCTGCACAGCGGCGCACTCCACGCACTCGTCAATGCACTCTGAATTTACGAAGGGCCGGTGATGGCACTGGTGAGCGGTGTTTTTTGGGCGTGCATCGGTGACTTATTTGGTGTCGGTGACGACGACGATCTGACGGATGAAGGTGTTTTCCACGGCGGAGTGAAGGAGAAAATCGGCGACGTTTGCGCGGGATGCTGAGGGGAGGATCGGCATTTTTGTGACATTCTCGAGCACGGTAGCGGTGTATCGGGTGCTGTCCCGGTTGTTCAACGCCCCAGGGTATTCGAGGGTCCATTTCAGATCGCTCGCAGTCAAGAGGACTTCCGACGCGGCTTTGTCGGCGTATTTTTTGCGCAGCGCTGTGCGGAAGATCAGGCCAGCCAGAAATGATGCCTTGGCCAGAGAGTCGCCGACTCCGAACGCGGAGACGACGACGAAGCGATCGACCCCTGACGTTTTCGCAGAAGCGATGACGGCACGGATGGTGTCTGTGATCAACGTGGGGGTTTCGCGGACGTTTTTCACTCCGAGTGTGCTGATGACCGCGTCGTGGCCCTGGGCTGCCGTCGCGATCACGGCGGCGTCGGTGACGTCGCCCCTGACGATTTGAGCGCGAGAGTCAACGTTGGCGTCGGCCCGCCGAACGAGGGCGGTGACCTGGTGTCCCTGGTCGAGTGCCTTTTTGACGAAGGGGACGCCGGTGCGGCCGGTTGCTCCAAGGACAAGAAACTTCATGATATTTCACTTTCTGTTGAGGGATGAATGGGCGTGCTGGTGAATGCGGGTTTTGGGCCTGCATCGTGGCAACCACCCGTCCATCGCCGGAGGACCGTAAGAATCATTGACGACATTAGTCAATTAAACTGACTAATGTCAAGGCGGAGTCCAAGCCTGCTGGCGCCCGCAACCCCCTGGCGGCTCGGGCGAACGGGAAACGGGGGCGGAAGGCTCAGCGCGGCCGGGTTTACCGCTCGTAGGGGTCGGTGATCTCACGGAGTTGATCCAAGATCTGCTGCAGCAACGTGAAGTTGCGGGTGCCCAGGTAGGCCGCCCACTCCTCCAGGATCTCGGTGGATGTCGCCATCGCCACCTCGGCCGCCCGCCGGCCACGTTCCTCGATCACGATCAACCGGGCGCGCCCATCCGTCGGGTCGGGGACTCGGCGGACATAACCCAAGCGTTCCAGTTGATCGACTAGCACCCCGGCGCTCTGCTTGCTCATTTGCGCCTGATCAGCGAGGTCTGTGAGACGCGAACCGTCCGGTGCGATGCGTTGAAACACTCGGACCTGGGCCAGGGTCCAGTCGTCGAACCCGGCATCTTGGATGGCCCGGAAGATTCGGTCTTCCATGTACCGATACGGGATGAACAACGCCACCCCTAGATCAACCGGCTGCGCGTCGTCCATACCGTTCTCGGCTCCATCGCCCAACTGCTCCCATGAGGTACACAACCTACGTCAACACTGCCGGGTCAGATCGCCGCAGACCCGACCGCGGCGGCGCGTGCGCAACCCTCCGCAAGCGCCATCTGGCCATCAGCGAATTCGTACTTCTTGCTGCTGTCAACGGTACTGCTGTATGACTACGGTAGTAAAGGTATTTTACTAGTGTGGGTGTTCGGAGGGTCGCATGACAAGGGGACCGGCCAATTCGCACCCAATACGAACGTGCCGGAGATTACTGGTAACCCCGCGTATTCGTTTTCCGGCACTCTCGATTACGAAGAGCCGCTGTAGCCACGCGTCGTAGCTACCAGTTGCTCGGCGAGTAATCCTTGAGGAAGCAGCCGTACAGATCTTCGCCGGACTCC
>NZ_JBVAXR010000074.1:0-7078 GCF_055419445.1 Mycobacterium sp. IDUB_19
AACAGCCGTCGGCCCCGCTGCTCGCAACCGCCCGGGGCGGCAACGTGATTGGCGGTGGCGACTGGTCTGAGGACCGCCTGATTCCCGACCTGGTGCGTTCGGTGACCGCCGGCGAACCGCTGGTCATTCGCTCGCCGCACGCCACGCGACCCTGGCAGCATGTGTTGGATTGCCTCAGTGGGTATCTGCTGCTCGGCCAGCGACTGCTGGGGGGCGATGCGACTTGCGCCGATGCGTGGAACTTTGGTCCCGATGGAGAAGGGAACCGGACGGTAGAGCAGGTACTTCAACAGCTTGCCGGCACCTGGCCGCGGCTTCGGTGGCAGGTCACCTCCGATCCACAGCCGCACGAGGCGGGCCTGCTGCAACTCGACAGCGCCAAGGCGAGGATGCAGTTGGGATGGCGTCCGGTCTGGAATCTTGAAAAGGCGATCCATCACACGGCCGACTGGTATCGCGTGTTGCTGGAATCGGGTGAGTTGCCGAGCGTCGAGGAACTGAGCGCCTACATCGCCGATGCAGTCAACGCGGGCCTGGGTTGGGCGACGGCATGAATATCTCGGACACCCCGCTGGCCGATCTGAAGCTCGTGCAGTCAGTGCCGCATCGCGATGACCGCGGCGCGTTCACCCGCCTGTTCTGCGCGGAGGAACTGCAGCCCGTGCTGGGCCGGCGCCAGATTGTGCAGATCAATCACTCCCGAACCAGCCGCGCCGGAGCCGTGCGCGGCATGCATTTCCAACGCCCACCGCACGCGGAAATGAAGATGATCCGGTGCCTACGCGGGCTGGTCTGGGACGTCGCGGTCGACCTGCGTGCGGGATCCTCCACGTTTTTGCAGTGGCACGCCCAGGAACTGGCACAAGACGACGCCCAAATGCTGGTCATCCCAGAAGGTTTCGCCCACGGCTTCCAGGTCCTGGAATCCGAAAGCGAATTGCTCTATCTGCACACGGCGTTCTATCACCCGCCTTCCGAAGGCGGGCTACGTCACGACGACCCACGGCTCGCCATCGCGTGGCCTTTGCCGCCACAGGATCTTTCCCCTCGTGACCTTTCCCATCCGCTGCTGAATGCCGATTTCACCGGAGTCGTGTTATGAAATGCCGACACTGCGGCATGGCGTTGGAGCACAGCTTTGTCGACCTGGGCTTCGCGCCCCCCTCGAACGCCTACCTGCATGCCGGGGATCTGTCTAACCCGGAGGTGCACTACCCGCTGCGCGTTAACGTATGCCACCGGTGCTGGCTGGTGCAGACCGAGGACTACGCCCGCGCCGAGGAATTGTTCAGCGCGGACTACGCCTACTTCTCCAGCACCTCGAGCAGTTGGCTCGAGCACGCGTCTGCGTACGCAAGCATGATCACCGAGCGCTTGCAGCTTGGGGCCGAGAGCTTTGTCACCGAGGTGGCCTCCAACGATGGCTATCTACTGAAAAACTTTGTGGCAGCAGGTATCCCGTGCCTGGGCATCGAGCCGACGGCGAGCACCGCCGAGGCTGCCGAGGCGCTGGGAATCCCCGTCACGCGGGAATTCTTTGGCGAAGCATTGGGGCGTCGACTGGCTGGTGAAGGACGGTCGGCGGACCTGATTGCGGGCAACAACGTGTATGCGCATGTGCCCGACATCAATGACTTCACCCGCGGATTGGCTGCCGCGCTGAAGCCCGAAGGCACTGTCACACTTGAATTTCCCCACCTCGTCCCATTGATCGAACAGACCCAGTTCGACACCATCTACCACGAGCATTTCTCTTACCTGTCGCTCACCACGGTGGCCCGCATCTTTTCCGCAGCCGGCTTGCGAGTGTGGGATGTCGAGGAACTGCCAACGCACGGCAACAGCCTGCGGGTGTATGGCTGCCACACCGAGGCGGCCATCGCCACTACCGATCGCGTCGATGCCCTGCTCGCGCGCGAGGACGAGTTCGGGGTGAACCGGCTGGAGACCTACACCGAATTCCAGAAGCGTGCGGATCGGGTGAAGGACGATCTGTTGGCCTTCCTGATCGAGCAGAAGCGCGCCGGCCGGCGGGTGGCGGCCTACGGAGCCGCCGCGAAGGGTAATACCTTGTTGAACTACGCAGGTGTCAGGCCGGACTTGCTGCCCTACGTATGTGATGCCGCCAAATCCAAGCAGGGGAAATTCCTGCCGGGAAGCCATATTCCGATCCTCCCGCCCGAGGCATTGTGGGAAAATTCGCCAGACTACGTGGTGATCTTGCCCAGGAACATCGCCCAAGAAGTGCGGACGCAGTTGAAGGATCTTGCCGAGGGAGGCGCGAGTTTCGTGACCGTGGTGCCGGAATTGAGCTTCCTGTGAAGCCCCGTATTGCTTACACCAAGCCATCGATCACCGAGCTCGAGGTGCGGTAGAGCACTACTGCCACCCTGCATTCAGTTCGGGAGATCGCCACACTCATCACACGCCCTGTCGCACCCCGACGACCCGCGGTGGATCGAATTTATTCTCCGGCCTCGCTCCAAAACGCAGCAGCTCGCGCCGACCGTACTCGTCGGCAACCTTTTCGGCCAGTTGTCGGACCGTCATCCCTTCACCTGAGCAGATGTTTACCGCGCCTTGCTGTTGTCCCAGCGCTACATCGGCGATCATCCGAGCAGCGTCTTTGACATCGAGGAAATCGCGGACTTGATCGCCGCGCGTGAGCAGCACTTCTTGCCCTGCTTCCAGTTGTCCGCGAATGTACGGCACCAGCCGCCGCTCATCCTCACCTTCCCCGTACAGGTAAAAGATCCGACACCACGCAAAGGTCATGTCCTCCGGTCCGAAAAGACAGCTAAGGACCTGAAAAGCCGATGCTTTGCAGGCGGCATACAAAGTATTCGGAACCAAAGGGGTATCAATCGTCATTAGGCCTGCGGACACGTCGTACTCCGCACAGGTTCCGACACCAACGAATCGCTTGCCCCCCACCGCCGCGAATGCCGAGGCGAGATTGAGTGTGCCGGAAAGGCATGCCAGGTTCAGTGGCGACGTGAGGTATTTGCCCGGCTCTGCGTACCAAGCTGCGTGCAGCAAGGTTTCCGAACCCTTGAGCAACTCTTCCAATCGGCTGGTCGACTCTGCAAATAAGTCAGGCGTCTGTGCCACCTCTAGAGCTCGACTTGCCGGGATACCGCGCAACTTTGACGGATCTCGAACGAGAACCCTCACCGAGCAGCCCCGTTCCAGGAGGTTATGCAGAATCTGCCTTCCGACGAATCCGGTTGCTCCGGTTAAGATTACGGTCATCTAACAGTCATCGCCGTGTCAGAGTGCGGTCAGCAATTAACGTATCGTGCTCGCGCCGTGCGGGCTGCCAGCCGGGACGGCACTGGGTCGCATCCGCCGGCCAAGCCAGCGGTACACCGCATGCCGTGCGACGGCGTTCAAACGTGCTCGAATGCTGCCGATCAGCAGGCACCGTCGATCGAGCAGCCCTGGGTTCTCAGCAGCCAACGCGCGGAAGAAGTCGATGACCTGACTGGCCTGGGTCTGTATTTGCATCCGCGCACTCGCCTGAGATGCGTTGACGCGAAATGCCCAGAGCGACCGGGGAACTGCGACGACAGAGCCATTGCTTTGAAGTAACACCGCGGAAAAGGTCGTCAGATCCAGGAGGTATGGGAAGCGGGGATCCCAACCACCGGCTGCGAGCAGGGCGGTGCGTCTCAACAAGACCGACGGCGGCTCGCCGAAGATGTTGGTGCCAGCTAGCGCGCTGTGCCGGATAGCTTCAGCGCCGGAGACTTCACCGCGTAGTCCGGCCAATCCCCGGTTCCGCAGCACGATCCTTCCGCTGGCATCGATGACGTCTTTGGAGCTGACAGCCATTACCGCGGACGGGTGCGCGGTCAATTCCCTGACCAGCACCTCGAGGTTATCGGGGTAGAGCACATCGTCGGCGCAGACCAACTTTACGAACTCGCCAGTGGCGAGACCGGTGACGTGGTTGAAGTTCTCCGGTCCTGGGATGGTGGAAGGCAATCTAGTCAAACGGACCCGGGGGTCGTCGGTGTAACGCTGTAGGGCCTCCCAGGTACCGTCGGTCGATGCGTTGTCGGAAACCACCAGCTCGAAGTCGCGGAAAGTCTGCGCCAAGATCGATTGCACGGTCGCATCAACGAACGCGACGCCGTTATACACCGGCACGACGACCGACACCAATGGCGTCAAGACATTGCCTCCTGCTGCTTGGCCAGGCCGAATTGGACGGGGTTACGGCCGGGTCGAACCGCCCCGATAATCGAACCAGCTGTGGGTCACGGGCTGTAACTTAGTTCCTGACTTATCCTGCCGCCAGGCTTCTCGCATATCGTGCGGCATATCCCCGGTAGTCGCCCGGATATTGCAAAGATGTGCCGACACCGCGAACATCGTTTGCTGCAACTGGAGTACGAGACATGATAACTTTCAGTGCTGTGCCGGCATATGAGACTGCGGTGTCGAGGAGGAACCTGGCTGAGACCCAGCTCGTTTGCGGTCAGCCTGCTCCGATGGGGGCATTGCCGAGATGAGCCTCCTGACCGCTGTGAAAGCCCGGTTGGGGAGGCCTGTGCTGCTTAACTTGCGCCCGTTGCGCGACCGACGGGCCGACGAGGCCGGCCGCTGCGTGGCCTGCGGCTCCGATACCACTTTCGCCTTCAATTCCTGGACCATCCCAGACGAAATGCACGCTTTTTGGGCTGAACCCAGCGTGTCGCGCGCCTACACGCGACGCGAAAGCACGTTCTGCCGTTTCTGTTGCAGCAACGGGAGAGTGCGACGGATCGCCGAGGTTCTCGTCGATCTCTACGGTCCACGCGGGTGTGGGTCGTTTGCTGAACTGGTCGAGGATCCCGCGTTCCGCGAGCTCGACGTCGCCGAGATAAACACAATCGGCTCGCTCGGATCGCTGCACGCCTTGCTGCGGCGGCTGCCGCGGCTCGCGTTCTCCGACTACCGGGGACCGGATCGCCTGGGCGAGGTTATCGACGGTGCCCGCAACGAAGACATCTGTCGCCTGACTTACCCCGATGCTGCCTTCGACATCGTCCTGTCGTCTGACACGTTGGAGCATGTCCCCGACTTCCGGGCCGCGCTGGCCGAAACGCGGAGGGTGCTACGGCCTGGAGGGCGCCATATCTTCACCGTGCCGGTCCTGTGGATGCGCGCGACCACGGAAGTACGGGCCCGGATAGGCGACGACGGCGAGATTGAGCACCTGATGCCGGCCCTCTACCACGGTAGGGGCAGTGGCGCTTACCGCTACATACCGGTCGGGGTCGATATGCTGGCATTCACCGAATTCGGGCGCGACATCATCGATTACGTGCGCGAGGCAGGTTTCGAGCCTGAGGTTTATGAGGGCGCCGACGACGGCACAGGCGCCGAGATGGTATTCGCGGGGCGCGTCCCCGAGTGACTGCGAGTGGCATGCACGCAGACGCACCTGCGGTGATCCCGGAGCAGATCACCCCGAATGACTGAATTCGACCTGCCGCCCGAATCGGCACCGCCGGGGCCGCTGATCCGGCTCGTCCACGACCAGCGCGTGGCATTTCTGTTGGTCGGAGGCATCAACACCATCGTCGGATTCGGGCTCTTTGTCGCTTGCTCGGAGACTGTTGGCCACGTCACCGACCGCCGATTCGGCACGGTCGCCGGGTCGCTGGTGACGGTCGGCGTATCGCATGTATTGAGCGTGCTATTCGCGTTCGTGATGCATCGCCGATTAGTGTTCCGCGTTCGCGGCCACGTGCTGCGCGACCTGGTGCGTTTCGAGAGCGTCTACCTCACCTCGTTCGGCATCAACGCCGTCGCCTTGACAGGGCTCGTCGAACTCGGCGTGCACCGTATTCCGGCGCAAGCAATCGTCTTCCTGCCCACCCTGCTGCTGAATTATGTTGGCCACCGGTACTTTTCGTTCCGACGCAGCGCCGCCGACACTCACACCGCCGACGCTCAAGACGAGACGTCGCGCACCTAGGGGCCGCCCGCGGGATGCGGATCAGGTCGTGGTCGTGGTCGTGGTCGTGGAGGCAGGCTCAGGCGACATCGGTGTTGCTGCGGCGTCCGTCGACGTATCGGTAGCCGGCTTGCGCGCGTACGTGACGATGATGACCGCCAGCGTCACGAGCCATAGCGTCGGCACCAGCGTCGCCGTGGTGAGCACCGTCAGCTCTTGTATCGGCGGGCCGTCCTTGCGATACAGCAGCACCTGCATGGGCGGACTCGGCAGAGCGATTGTCGCGATGGTGAGCGCCGTTGACAGGCTCACCCAGATGCCGACAGTACGATAGCGGCCGGCGACAGTCGCTAGCCGCTCGAAGATCCCCGAGCCCGGCGGCGCGTCTGGATCGCGCACCAGTAGTGCCGCGATCGGTAATGCGAACACGAAGTAGTAGCTGATCGCGATCATGGGGAACAGGGCTGCGGTAACCAGCAGCACGATGCCCGCCATGACCGGCGGGATGCGCCGGCCAAGAGCCAGCACGGCGACGACGACAAGGACGAGGATCACGTACCCGATCAGCGCTCGTGGACCGGCCAGGTAGCCGTCGGGCATTTTGCCGCCTGTCTGCATGAACATCAGAATGTCGGGCGCCAACAGCAGCGATCTGCTGAACGAGACGTTTGAGGTAGCGAAAGCCCCGACGCTGCCGCCTCCGTAGCCAAGCGTGCTGGCAGCCGATTGCATGATGGTGTGCGGAAAGTCCTGCGGCCACAACAGATATGCGGCGGCGTTGAGAACCACGGCGCCGCCGATGGCGATGCCGCCCCACCGCCACTGGCGGGCGGCGAACAGCACGATCGCCAGAACAACGAACTGCGGTTTCAACAGGGCAGCCAGCACGACCATCACCGCGACGAGTCCCCACCGTTGCCGAACCAGTGCGATCAGGAACACCAGGCCGACCGGGGCCAAGAAACCGACCGAGTTCGCCCTATCGATCACCGACCACACCGGCACGGCCGCGGCGCCGCATGCCACGAAAACCACGATCCGCTCGAGACCACGAGCGCCCCGAGCCGCCCAGACGGCGGGCGACAGGACCGCGATCGTCAAGGTCAGCAGGTAGCCCAACACCCCTATGAC